>NZ_DASWXE010000083.1:0-36142 GCF_036405635.1 Gemmatimonas sp.
GCCACTCGCACAAACGGCCGCGTCTTTCCCGCCAATGCCTTCGTCGCGGTCTCCGCCGCCAGCTCGAGCACAGGCCGATACAGCCCGATCTTGGCATCGTGAATGGGAAATCCGGTGGTGTGTACGCCCACCGCCATGCCGCCAGCGCCGGCCGCGACATAGTAGCGCGTGAGTGCGCGCTGATGCCGTTCATCGAGCGTGCGTGACGGCGTCAAAGCCAACGGGTGCGCTGGAATCACCTGACCCTGTTGCAGGTGCTGGCGCACGTTGAAGCCGTCTCCCATATCAGCGCCCCCCATCAGAAGCGCCCATCGCGTACCTGAAATTTGGTGGGCTTGGCCAGCAAACGTCCGCCACCGCGAATCCAGGCCACGGCCCATGCACACAGCGAGTCCAGTGGCAGGGCTTCGTATGGCAACCGTTGCATGAGCGCATCCACGTTGCCGATGAGTGCGTCCGGTGCCTCGGTGCCGGTCAGCTGCGCTTCCACGCCCGCATGACGCGCCACACAGGCCGCGATCTCACGCACCGACACCACCGGCCCGGTGACATTGAGCGCCTGCTCCTCGGCCGTGGTGGTCGTCTCGCCCAGCGCCCGCAACGCCAGGCGATTCGCGTCGCCCTGCCAGATCACGTTCACGTGACCCATTTCGAGATCCACGGCTTCACCGGCCAGCACCTTGCGCGCAATCTCCGTGACTACGCCGTATCGCAGGTCGTTGGCGTAGAACAGCCGGTAGAGCAACAGCGGTGAGCCCGTACGCCGCGTCACGCTCTGAAACACCCGCTCACGGCCAATGCAGGACGCCGCATACTCGCCATCGGGGCGCAGTGCATCCGCCTCCAACGAACCACCGCTGCTCACCGGCACACGGCCGTACACATTGCCGGTGCTGAAGCACACGATGCGCGAACCCGCATAGCGTTCGGCGGCATGCGCGGACGCCACCACATTGTGCGTCCATGTGCCCACCGGGTCGCCCGTGGTGCCAAACTTCTGTCCGGCAAGCCACAGTACATTGGGCGCATCGGGCAGTGCCGCCACGGCGCGCGGGTCGGACAGGTCGGCTCGCACCACCTGCACACCTGCCGCCTCCAGTGTGGCGACTGCATCGACATCACTGAAGCGCGAGACCGCGATGACTCGGCGACTCTGGTCGGCAATCGCGCGTCGGGCCATCTGCACCAGCGATGGGCCCATCTTGCCGCCAGCGCCCAGGACCATCAGATCGCCGTCGAGCGCCGCCAACGCATCAACCGTGGCCGCGTCGGGTTCCGAGAGCCGCGCCTCCAGCTCTGCCTCGGTGCGTGGCGCGTTCATCGTCGTGCCGGATCAGGCGACCGCGCCATCGGTGGCGAACGTACGCAGGCCCAACTCGGCGTCCAGCTTCCGACGCCCCGCATCGATGCGCTCGCGGGCGAGCTGCTTGAGCGTGCCAATGTCGGCCATGGTCATGCCGGTGGTCTCGATGGGCTCGAGCACCTCGGCCAGAGCTTTCGAGCGCAGAAACTTGAACGTCCCCTTGGCCATGGCGTTGCGCGTGCCGGCCACCGCGATGGGCAGAATCGGCGCACCACTCTCGATAGCGAGGCGAAACGCCCCGTCCTTGAAGGGCAGCATTTCCGACGTGCGCGAGCGCGTGCCTTCCGGAAAGATCATCACGCTCACGCGCTTCGAGAGACGGTCACGGCACTGCGCGATGGCATCGAGCGTCGAATCGCGATTGCCGCGCACCAGCTTGACGTCGCCGGCCATCTGCATCATCCAGCCCATGCAAGGGATCTTGAACATCGTGTCCTTGCTGAGCCACTTCATTTCCCAGGGGAAACAACTGATGAGGAACACGTCGGCGTACGACTCATGGTTCGCGATCACCACATACGGGCGGCGTGGATCGGTGATGCGTCCGCGTGTATGGAAGCTCCAGAGGCCGTTGATGCGTGTGGCAAACACAGCAACCAATCGAAACGCGCGTCCTGCCGCGTACCGACCCTTGTCGAAAGGCGCGGTGAAGGCGTACACGATGGCCACGATCGGCGTGCCGATGATCACGCACAGGACCGTTTCCACCCACGCCCACCAGTTCAGCACCGTACCGATCATCTTCAGGGTTGTCAGGGAGAGGTCGAACTCACCGCACCCGGATCGGCGGCGAATCGCTTGAGACGTGCCACCATGGCCGCCAGTCCTGCTTCACGTGCGCCCAATCCGATGTCGGACATGAGCAGGCGCACATAGTCGGCCGGCAACGCCAGCGTCACCGAAGGCGGCTGATCATTCACCGCCGCGAAGGTAATGGCCAGTACCGCGGCCACGGTGGGCGACTGCCGCGCGTTCACGTCGGCATAGAAGTGCATCGTGCCGTCGGTCTGGCGCTCGGGGAAGATGTCCACCCGGGTCTGACATTCCGGCACCGTGAAGGCCGCGCGATCCAGCGCCGCAAAGCGCTCGGGCAGCGGCTCGAGTTTCTTCGACCATCCCAGCAGCGCCTGCATCTTGTCTTCACGGCCGAGCAGCCGGAATTGGCGCAGGGTCTTGGCAAGTGCAGGCGGGAGGTCGGACTCGTCGGACATGGGGTGCAACCTAACCCCCCTCACCCTGCTGGTCGACGCGAGCGAGCATACCCGACGGTATGCAGGGTTGCCATCGTGCGAGGGGCCTGACATGCTAGGGGAACTGTCCAGTGCCGAGTGTGCCCTGCAACGTCCCAAGGCATCCATGCTCCGCACCACTCCCCATTCCACACGGCAGCCGGTGACGAGCATCCTCGTGCGCGCTCCCCGTATCACATTGGCCGCGCTACTGCTCATGGCGGTCGCGTGTCGTCGCGGCACCACCACGTCCACCGCCGTGGGCACACTGGAGATGGTGGAGGTTGACGTCGGTCCGCTGCAGCCCGCACGTGCGGTGCGTGTGCTGGTCAACGAGGGTGACGCGGTACAGGTGGGCGACACGCTGGTGATCTTCACCACCCCTACGGCGGCAGCATCCTCTGCGCAGGCCGATGCGCGCGCCGCCGCCGCCGCCCAGAACGCGCGGGATGTGGCCCGTGGCGCCAGACCAGAGGAAATCGCCCGTGCGGAGGCGGAATTGCGCGCTGCGGAAGCGGACGCGGAGCGCACCGCGTCCGACCTGGCACGTCTCGAACCGCTGGCGGCACGAAGCGATGTGAGTCGCGCCACGCTCGATGCGGCTCGTGCCGCCGCGCGCGTGGCCGCCGGACGGCGGGACGCGGCCCGCGATGCCTTGGCTCTGTTGCGGGCCGGTGCCCGTCGTGAGCAGCGCGAAGCCGCCGCCTCCGAAGCACGCGGTGCCCAGGCCGCGGCATTGGGGGCGCGTGCCACGGTCAACGATCTGGTGCTGCTCGCGACCGTCGACGGTGTGGTGTCGAGCCGCAATGTGGAGCCCGGCGAGGTGCTGCAGGCCGGGCAGAGTGCCATCACCATCGGACAACCGGCGCGGCCGTGGGCGCGCATTTATGTCTCGCAGTTCGTACTGCCGCATCTGCAGACCGGCGACACGCTGGTCGCACTGCTCGATGGTGACAGTACGCGATATGTGGGACGTATCGCGGCCATCGCCACCAAGGCGGAGTTCACGCCACGTGTCGCCCTCACCGAACAGGAGCGCGCCGATCTGTTGTTTGGTGTGAAGGTGGAATTCGCCGACAGCACATCGCGCCTGCGCGCGGGGCTGCCCGTCACGGTGCAACTCCCCACGGCGCCGCGTGATCAGCGCTGAGCCGGCAGCAACCGCCGCGGTCTCACCCGTCGTGCGCACGCAGGCGCTGCACAAGCGCTTTGGCACGCTCGTTGCCGTGGCCGGTCTCGATCTCGAAATCGCGCGCGGTGAAGTGTTCGGCCTGCTGGGCCCGAATGGTTCCGGTAAGACGACCACCATTCGCATGCTGTGTGGACTCGTGCTGCCCACCAGCGGCACGGCACAGGTGGCAGGTTTTGATATCACCACCAACGCCGAGTCGGTGCGTCGTCGCATTGGCTACATGTCGCAGCGTTATGGTCTGTACGACGAGCTCACGGTGTCGGAAAACCTGCGCTTCTATGCATCGGTGTATGGGCTCGTCGGGAAGGCGCGCGAACGCCGCCTGACGCAGCACATCGAGGCGTTGGGGCTTGGCGGCCGTCTTACGCAGCGCGCCGGCACTTTGAGCGGTGGCTGGAAGCAGCGCCTGGCTCTCGCGTGTGCGACGGCGCATGAGCCCGACCTGGTATTTCTCGATGAACCCACCGCCGGCGTCGATCCAGCCGCACGCCGCACGTTTTGGGAGATCATCTATACCCTGGCCCGCGGTGGGACCACGGTGCTGGTCACCACGCACTACATGGACGAAGCCGAACGCTGCCAGCGTCTGGCGTTTCTGTCGCGTGGGCACCTGATCGGTGTGGGCACACCGGCGCAGATCACCGCACAGTTTCATGCGCAGTCGGTGGAAGACGTGTTCGTCATGCTGCAGCAACGCGACGAGCAGCAGGGAGTGGCCGGCTGATGTGGGCGCGCCTGTTCGATCGCATTCGGCACTGGACCGTCTGGCCCATGCTGTGGAAGGAGTTCCTGCAACTTCGGCGCGACCGTCTCACGTTCGGCATGATGACCGGGTTGCCGGCGGTGCAACTGCTGCTCTTCGGCTACGCCATCCAAACCGATGTGCGCAGACTGCCCACGGTGGTGGTGGACGAGTCACGCTCAAGTGAAAGCCGGCAACTGGTGCAGGTGCTCGCCAACACCGACAATTTTCGCATCATCACCAGTGTGCCCGATCGCAACGTGGCAAAACGGTGGATAGAGCGCGGTGACGCGCGCGTCGCCCTGGTCATTCCCCCCGACTACCAGCGCAACCTGCGCAGCGGCCAGACCGGGGTGGCGCAACTGCTCATCGATGCTGCCGATCCGCAGTCATCGGGCGCGGCCATCTCGGGTGCGCAGCTTGCCGCCCAGGCGCGCGGCGCGCAGTTGCTGGCCACCCGCTACCGGCTGCAGCCGCCGGTGGAGATCCGTGTGCGTCCGTGGTACAACCCCGCACAGAAGAGTGCGGTGTTCATTGTGCCGGGCATCGTGGGCGTGCTGCTCACCATCACCATGACGCTCATCACCAGCACCGCCATCGTACGCGAGCGCGAGCGCGGGACACTCGAACAGCTCATCGTCACGCCCATCGGCAAGTCGAGCCTCATGCTCGGCAAGCTCATTCCCTTCATGCTTGTGGGCTATGTCCAGATGACCGTCGTGCTCACGCTCGGCGTGTTCTTCTTCGACATACCCATTCAGGGCAGCCTGCCGTTGCTGTACCTGCTGTCGCTGGTGTTCATCGTCGCCAGCCTGGGGGTGGGGCTGCTCATTTCCACGGTGGCGCGAAGCCAGGTGCAAGCCATGCAGCTCAGTTTCTTCTTTTTACTCCCCAACATCCTGCTGTCCGGCTACATCTTCCCACGCGCCGCGATGCCCGAGCCGGCGCAGTGGCTCGGGCTGTTGCTGCCGCTCACCTATTTTCTCGACATCCTGCGCGGCGTGTTGCTCAAGGGCATCGGGGTTGGTGATCTCACCCGCCAGCTTGGCGCGCTGTCGCTGCTGGCCATCGTGCTGTTTACGGTGAGTGTGCGGCGGTTCTCCAAGACGCTCGATTGAATCACATTGCGTTCAGTCGTGACCGCGCACCGGCTGCGCGCGGTAGGGAGCTTCGAGCTGTGCGATCTCTTCGGCGGTGAGATCCACGTTCACTGCCGCGATGGCGTCGTCGAGCTGGGTCAGCTTTGACGCGCCGACAATCGGCGCCGTGACGGCCGGCTTGGAGAGCAACCACGCCAGCGACACCTGCGCCATCGGAATACCGCGCGCGGCCGCAACCTCGCGCACGGCGTCCACCACCGCCCAGCTCACGGCATCGTCGTACAGCGAATGACCGTATGTATCGGTCGCTGCTCTCGTGGATGCACTGCGATCGCCCACACCACTTCTCGAGCCAGCCAGCAGTCCGCGCGCCAGCGGCGACCACGGCATCACCCCAATGCCCTCGGCCGCGCAGAGCGGCAGCATTTCCCGCTCTTCCTCGCGGTACAGCAGGTTGTAGTGGTTCTGCATGCTCACGAAACGCGCCCAGCCATGCCGCTCACTCACGCTCAACGCGCGCGCAAACTGCCACGCCCATCCCGAGCTCGCGCCGATGTAACGCACCTTGCCCGACTGCACGAGATGATCGAGTGCGGCGAGTGTTTCTTCGATCGGCGTGTTGGGGTCGAAGCGATGGATCTGATAGAGATCGATCGTGTCGATGCCGAGACGCTTGAGGCTGGCCTCACACCCCTGCACGATGTGCTTGCGTGACAGACCGCGCATGTTCGGTCGGTCGGTCATGGGGAAGTTCACCTTCGTCGCGATGACCAGCTCGTCGAGGTTGCCGAATTCCCGCAGCGCCCGTCCCGTGACTTCCTCGCTCACCCCCAGCGAGTACATGTCGGCCGTATCGAAGAAGTTGATGCCCTGTTCGATCGCCCTCTGGAAAAAGGGGCGCGAGTCAGCATCCGACAGAACCCAGGGCCGCCAGTCGGGGGTGCCGAACGTCATACAGCCGAGGCAGATCCGGGAGACGGTGAGCCCCGTAGAACCAAGTGTCGTGTAACGCATCGGGCCTGTGCTGGGGGGAAAGTCACGGCTGACCCCTGATCAGAAGCCGAAGGGGTCGGCCCATCGCGGTCGAACGGGAACCGAACGTTGTGCGTCCTGATACAATGTAGGGACCCGTCCGAATCCTTCACCTGACCGGCCATGCTGATACGCAAGCCTGACGACATTCGCTCTTCGGAGATCACCCCCGAGGGGATCTACCAGAACCGGCGCGCCTTCATGGGCACGGTGGGGGCCATCGCACTCGGCAGCGCGATACTGCCGAACATTGCCGGGGCCAGGGGACTGCAGGACGACAAGGTCACGCCCGAGGACGACGCGACCAGCTACAACAACTACTACGAGTTCGGCACCGGCAAGGAAGATCCGAAGGAGCAGGCCAAGGATTTCCAGCCGATGCCATGGACCGTGAATGTGGAAGGCATGGTGAAGACACCGCGCCCGTACACATTCGACGAACTGCTGGGCAAGCTGCCCGTGCAGGATCGCGTGTATCGCATGCGGTGCGTGGAAGCGTGGTCGATGGTGATTCCGTGGCAGGGGGTGCAGCTCAAGGACGTGATTGCGCGTCTCCAGCCGCTGCCCAGCGCCAAGTTCGTGGAGTTCACCACGCTGTACGACCCCAAGCGCATGCCGGGTCAGCGTCGCGCGGTGTTGCCATGGCCGTACAAGGAAGGGCTGCGTATGGACGAGGCGAACAACTCGCTCACTCTGCTGGCCACGGGCATGTACGGTAAGGCGCTGCCCAACCAGAATGGCGCGCCGGTGCGACTGGTCACGCCATGGAAGTACGGCTTCAAGGGCATCAAGAGCATCGTGAAGATCCGTTTCACCGACAAGATGCCCAGCACGACCTGGAACGACGCCAATTCCAGCGAATATGGCTTCTACGCGAACGTGAATCCCACTGTGGATCACCCGCGCTGGAGCCAGGCCAAGGAGCGTCGGATCGGGGAGTTCCTGCGCCGCAACACGCTGATGTTCAACGGTTACGCCGATCAGGTCGCGTCGATGTATTCGGGCATGGACCTGCGCAAGAACTACTGAGCCGCTCGACGTGAAATCCCGTTTTCCTGCGCTGGAAGCGCCGGTCCGCCGCTGGGTGCGACCGGCGCTCTGGCTTCTGGTGGTGCTGCCGGCACCCTGGCTGGTGGCCCAGCTGCTGCTCAACCAGCTCGGGGCCGACCCGATCGACAAGCTCGAGCGCCTTTCTGGCCTGTGGGCGCTGCGCTTTCTGGCGGCCTCGCTGGCCGTCACGCCCATCATGCGCCTGACCGGATGGGGATGGCTGGTGGCGCAGCGTCGATTCCTGGGACTGGCGGCCTTCTTCTGGGCCCTGCTGCACCTGTCCGTCTATACGGTCCTGGACTGGTTCTTCGACTGGCAGGAGATCTGGAAGGACATCGCCAAGCATCTATACATCACGCTGGGGATGCTGGCATTCCTGCTGATGGTGCCCCTGGCGCTGACGTCCACCAAGGCGTCCATCCGGCGGCTGGGGGGGACACGCTGGAACCGGCTGCACGCGCTGGTCTACGTGTCCGTGGTCGCCGCGTGCTTCCATTTCCTGTGGGCAGTCAAGAAGGACATCGCCGAGCCGATCTTTTATGGTACGGTCGTCGCGGTCCTCCTGGCGTTTCGGGTGGTCTGGCGCGTCGATCGGCGCTCGTCATCCCGAACCGTGTCCGGCGACACAAAATCCACGCCGGCAGGGTGACGGTCGTGCCGGGCGGTCGTCTTGTGTTGGGACCAACCGCCCTACTTCACCGTCGCTCTGCCCATGCCACAAGTGTCCGACGCGTCGTCGCGTCGAGCTGAAACCACATCACGTACTGATCGCCCGACACCGGCCCGGGGGTTTTCTGCCGTGTCCGTTGGGGCATTGGGCACGCGCTGGGAACAGTCGCTCATGGGTGTGATGGCGGCCTATGTGGCGGCCGTGACCGTGTGGCTGGTGTCGTTGCATGGTCACTCGGTCGAGTTCTTCGGCCTCGAGGGCACCCTCCGGCTTCTGTCGCCGTTCCCCGTGGCGGGTGTGGCGATCTTCTTTGCGTGGCGGGCCTCCCGCGAACTCTCCCTCGATCTTGGCAGCCGCAAGTTCTGGCGGTTGCTGTTGGGCGTGTTGGCGCTGGTCATGATCACGCCGTGGTTGCGTTTCCTGCCGCTGCTCCCGATGGCGTGGCTGGATATCGGTGTGCGGCTTGGGGTCACGGTCAGCGCGCCCCTGCTGATGCTGGCGGCGCTGCTGCAACTCCCCAGCGCCCCACATAGCTCCGTCGACAAGTCGAAGCTCTGGCTCGATATCGCCACCGTGGTGGTGGGCGGTGTGCTGGTCGCGTGGTACAACCTGAACACGGCACGCGTCGCTGACGATCCGATCATCCAGATCTCGTTCCAGCTTTTGCACGTGCTGGCGGTGCTCGACCTGGTGCTGGTGTTGGTGGCGTCGATTCTGTGGCGGCGCACCGCGCTGATTCCACGCGCCAACATCCTCGTGCTGATCGGCGGTGCGCTGCTCGTGCGCTTCCTCGGTCACGTGGCGGCCATCACCGAGATGCATGGTGGTGCGCGTGTACCGGACCTCATGTTCGTGACGCGTCCGACGGCCTGCTTCCTCATGGCGGCCGCAGGATGGCTGAGTAGTGCCACGGTGCTGCGTCGTGATGTGCGACCTACCCGGGATCGCGACGGGCGTTCGGTCAGCATCCTGCCCTATGCGGCGGTTGTGCCCGGCTTCGCGCTGCTGCTGCACCTGGCCTTCGAAGATCGTCACCAGCCTCTGCTCGGCCTGGTGATTGGTGCGGCTGCGCTCACGGTCATTGCGTTTGCCCGCCAGTTCGCCGCGTCGCGCGAAGCCGTGAGCACGCTGGCCGAGGCGAGTGCGCGAGACAGTGAAGCCCGCTTCCGTTCACTCGTGCAGCATTCGAGTGACGTGATCATGATCGTCGATCCGGATGGCACGCTGCGGTTTGCCAGCCCGTCCATGTCGACCGTGTTTGGCCACGAACCGTCCCGCCTCGTGGGCACGAATCTCGTGTCCATGCTGCACGTGGAAGACCAGCAGAACGCGGTGCAGTTCCTCGATGAGCTGGCCCGTACCGGTGCGCGCACCGGCGCCGGATCACCGGGTGTGCTCAAGCGGGAATGGCGTCTCGCGCATGCCGATGGCAGCTGGATGACGGTCGACAATGTCGGCACCAACCTGCTGCGCGAACCGGTCGTACGCGGCCTCGTGCTCAACTCGCGTGATGTCACCGAGCAGAGCATGATCAAGCAGCAGTACATCCATCAGGCGTTCCATGACCCGCTCACGGACCTCGCCAACCGGTCGCTGTTCCTGTATCAGGTCGGACATGCCTTGGCCCGTGGTGCTCGTCAGAGCTCCCCGGTCACGGTGCTGTTCCTCGACCTCGACAACTTCAAGACCGTCAACGATTCACTCGGCCATGCCGCCGGCGATCGTCTGCTCGTGGATGCCGCGCGTCGCCTCGCGTCATGCGTGCGCGCCAGCGATCTGATTGCGCGTCTGGGTGGTGACGAGTTCGCCGTGCTGGTCGAAGACGCGCAGACGGTCGAAGAGGTGCTGGTGGTGGCCTCGCGTATCGGCACGGCGCTGTCGCGGCCGTTCATGCTGAGCGGCAAGGAAGTGTTTGTCAGCTCGAGCATCGGTATCGCGCGGTCGAGCCGCGGTGAGTCGTCCGATGAGCTGGTGCGCAACGCCGACGTGGCCATGTATGTGGCCAAGACGCGCGGCAAGGGGCAGCACGTGCTGTTCGAGCAGGAGATGCACGACGCGGCACTCGAGCGGTTGGTGGTGGAGGCCGACCTGCGGCGTGCCATCGAGCGCGACGAGTTCTTCCTCGAGTTCCAGCCCATCGTGGAGCTCGACACGGGCAACATCATTGGCGCCGAGGCGCTGGTGCGGTGGCTGTGTCGTGAGCGTGGGACAGTGCCGCCGGGTGTGTTCATTCCGATCGCCGAGGTCACGGGTCTCATCGTGCCGATCGGCAAGTGGGTGCTGCGTCGGGCTTGTCGTGAGGCGCAGCGCTGGACTCGGGAGCGGGGCATTGCGGCACGCATCACGGTCAATCTCTCGGGGCGTCAGTTGCAGGACGCGGGCATCGTGGACGATGTCCGACAGGCCCTCGAAGAGACGGGGCTCGATCCGACCCAGCTCGTGCTCGAGATCACCGAGAGCATGCTGATGCAGAACACCGATGTGTCCATGGCCCGCCTGACGGCGCTCAAGGCACTTGGTGTGTCCCTGGCCATCGACGACTTCGGCACCGGTTATTCTTCCCTGAGTTATCTGCAGCGCTATCCGATCGACATCCTGAAGATCGACAAGGCGTTCGTGGACGTCATCGACAAGGGAGGCGAAGGACCGGTATTGGCCAGCGCGATCGTGGCGCTCGGGGATACGCTGCGGATGAACACCGTGGCGGAGGGGATCGAGACGGAGGCCCAGCGTGGCCACCTGCTCACCCTGGGGTGTGAGCTGGGACAGGGGTACCTGTTCTCGCCGCCTCTCGATGAGGAGGAGTTCTGGCATCTCCTGCTCGCCCGTGGGTCGCGCGTGCCGTACGTCAATCGCCGGCTTCGCGACAACGGTGAACAACAGGCCGCCTGATCGTTCTCGCAGCACCACCACTTCGCGCAGTACGCTCGACGCCTTCCTGGTGGCTGCACCGGGACTGGCGCCGCTGATCGCGGCCGAGTGCACCGCACTTGGCATCACGCCGGTGGAGGTGACGCCGGCCGGTGTGTCGGTGCAGGTCACCACGCGAGAGTTGTTCACGCTCAATTGCTGGACACGCCTGGCGAGCCGGGTGATTGTGCGGCTTGCACAGTTCGAAGCGCGCGATTTTGCGACACTCGAAAAACAAGCGGCGCGTGTGCCGTGGAGCCGCGCGATCTCGTCGGCCGTGCCGGTGCAGCTGCGCGTGACGTGCCGCAAGTCGCGCCTGTATCACTCCGATGCCGTTGCCGAACGGGTGGCACGGGGCATCGTGAAGGCGGTGGCCGGTGCGCAGGTGTTGGGCAACGCAGGAGCGAAAGACGACGAGGATGACATTGCCTCGCCATCGGTAGGTGATAATCAGCCCACGCAATTGATCGTCGTGCGCTTCGAGCGCGACCGCTGCACGATCAGTGCAGACAGTTCGGGCGAGTTACTGCACCGGCGTGGCTGGCGGCAGGCGATTGCCAAGGCACCGCTGCGCGAGACGCTGGCCGCCATGATGTTGGCGGCCATGCCGTGGGACGGTGATGTGCCCTTGGTGGATCCGTTCGCTGGATCGGGCACCATCGGCATCGAGGCCGCGCTACGCGTTCGCCGGATCGCGCCGGGGCTGTCGCGCGAATTTGCGATGGAGCGCTGGCCCGGGGCCGAAGCAGTCATGCATGCCGTGGTGCGTGACCTGGCGCGTGAACAGGTGCGACCCGGCGTGGATGTGCCCATCCTGCTGCGTGACCGCGATGCGGGTGCCATTGCGGCAGCGCGCGCGAATGCCGAGCGGGCCGGTGTGCTCGACGACCTGATCATCGAGCAGGGGGCGTTGTCTGACACCGATCTTGCGGCGTATGGTGCGCGCGGACTGCTGCTCAGCAATCCACCCTATGGACATCGTGTGAGCGAAGGCGCCGATCTGCGCGGTCTGTACGCGCGCGTGGGCGATGTGCTGCGCGCTGGCGGCGGTGGCTGGCGGATGGCGATGCTCATGCCGCCTGATCGCGCGCTGCTTGGACAGCTGCGGCTGTCGGTGTCGCCGCTCGTGCGCACCAGCAACGGTGGACTGCCGGTGGAGCTGCTGGCTACGGCGCCGGCTCGAGCGTAGGGGGAATAGCGGGGGGAACACAGAATGCGCGGAAGAAGAGCAGATAATCACAGATACAACTTTTCTTGATTTGCATCAAACGCGAATGGACTGATCGTGTTGACGTGGTATCTGTGATTTTCTGCTCTGTTTCTGTGTCATCTGTGTCCCCCCGCTGTTCGCTGTTCAGACGCGAAACCGATCTCCGCGCCAGTTGCGGATCTGCTGCTTGATCTGCTTCGGTGTCAGGGCGGGATTGGCAATGACCTGCTCAACCAGCGCCGGCAATTCGGCGTCGCTCGCAAAGCGCAGCGCGATGTAGTGACGCGGGCGCAGTGTATCGATGGCACGCGCGGTGAGTTCTGGCGACAGCAGCCGCTGAAATCGGATCTGCTCTTCGAGCCGGATCAGGCGGTCCTGCACGCGCAGCGGAGAGAGTCGCGAAGCCGCCACCACGCCAATGAGCGCGAGGCTGCCCACGAGGAAATAGCCGGTCTCCGCGCCCGGCGCCTTCACGAACCGCACAATCGTCCAGATCAGGAACGCGACCGCGAGCGGACTGGTGAAGAAATGGTAGTACGGCGTGAGCTGCGTGTGATTGGAATAGTTCTGGTTGTCGCTCATGTCCGCGCGGGGTTGATGGTGTCGGGTGCGAAGAGGAGAGAGTCGATGAGATGTTTCGCCATGGCCAGACGCTCGGTCCAGGTGCCGCGAATGAGCGTATAAGGCGCTTCAAGTCGATCGAGCGTCGTCAGGAACAGTGCGTGCATTTCTTCCCGGCGATCGCCGCGGTCACGCACTCCGTCAGCAATCCAGGGCACATCGATGTCCAGCAGGAGATAGTGGTCCGGCCGGTGCGCGATGGCCAGTGCTTCGATCGACGGCGGACAATCGCCGAAGTAGTGGTGGCTGTAGGCCACGTTGCTCACCAGATCGGTGTCGTGCAGCAGCAGCGGCTTGTCCAGCGCCCGCGAGCGGGCGATGTACTCGTCCTCATACGCGGCCTGACCGCGCGCCAGGCCCTCGCGATCGGCCAATACTGGAGGAGAACCCTTTCGTCGCGTGAACTCGCGCACGTACTCGGGTACGCACAACACATCGTAGTGCGCAGCCAGTTGCGCGCCGAGCGTGGTCTTGCCCACGCTTTCCGACCCGGTCACCACGACGCGTCGCAGGCTGGTCATGCCGGCAACCTACGCTGCTGCGACTCACGCCAGGAACGGCGCCACTGAACGTGGCCCAGCACGGCGAGCGCAAAGAACACCGCGTACAACACGGCCGTGAGCGGTAGCTGGCGGTTGATGAACACGCCTACATACAGCACGTCCACCACGATCCACACCAACCAGTTTTCAGCCAACTTGCGGGTCATCATCCATTGCGCGATGAGGCTCGCCGCCACGAGCGCGGAATCGATGTGTGGCAGCGCCGCGCCGGGAATGCGCGCGGTGATCGTCCACAGCAACAGCCATGTGGCGACGCCAATGAAGGAGAGACGCAGTGCCAGCGGGCGTGATGTGCGCGTGACGGGGAGCGAATCGGTGGTGGGACCACCACGCCACCAATGCCACCATCCGTACAACGACAGCACAAAGTAGACGACCTGCAGACCGGTGTCGGAGTAGAGGCCGGTGCGCGCAAACACCACCATGTAGAACAGCGCGTTGGCCACACCGATGGGCCAGCTCCAGATGTTCTGGCGCGTGACCAGCCAGACGTTCACTACGCCCGTCAGAAAGCCGGCCGCCTCCATGCAGGACGACCCGTGCGCTTCGAGCCAGTGGCAGAACGCGGGGAGGCTGGTCATGAGGGGCAAAGCTAATTAGGGTTGAGGCACATGACCGGGGTGCCGGCGCCGCCAGTGTGCGCAGGCTGAGAGAGTCCCGTAGAACCTGATCCGGTTCGTACCGGCGTAGGGAGTCCAATCTGATGTCTCGTCGCATCTTCGCGCGCCTCGGGCGCGCGTCGCGACCTGGCCGTCTTCGCACGGCCGTCGCGTCCCTGTCCATCGCGTCCATCACCATCGCGCCGGTTGCGCTGCATGCGCAAGGCGGTCGTCCCACGCGCCCGGACAGCGCCACCTCCGACACGACCGCCCGCCGTATCGAAGGCGTCCTGGTCAACGCGATCCGCGCCGGCAACGAAGCGCCGATCGCACAAAAGACCATCGGCCGGGCCGCGATCACGGCGCGGCACTTCGGTCAGGATGTGCCGATGCTGCTCATGCAGGCCGCGCCCTCGATGACGGCGCACACCGAGACCGGCACGCAGTGGGGATACAGCTATCTGCGTTTACGTGGTCTCGACCAGACGCGCATCAACATCACGATCGACGGTGTGCCGCTCAACGATCCGGAAGACCAGGTACTGTATTTCGCGAACCTGGCCGACCTGATGAGCAATGTGCAGAGTGTGCAGGTGCAGCGTGGCGTGGGCACCAGCACCGCCGGCACGGCCTCGTACGCGGGCTCGATCAACTTCGAGACCATGCCTGTCGCGCGAAAGGATCGCAGTGGTGATCTCGAAGTGCAGATGGGGTCTTTCGGTGCGCAGCGGGCCAGTGCGTCGTTCAACTCGGGACTCGGTGAGAATCGTCTCGCCGCCTATGGCCGCGTGAGCGCGCTGCGCACCAACGGCTACCGCGATCATTCGGGCGTGATGGGGCGCTCGGCGTTTCTGGGTGCGGGCTGGTTCGGTGACCGTGATATCGTGAAGGTCACGGCCATCGTGGGGCAGCTGGCGGATACCCTGTCGTACACGGGTGCGACGCTGGCCGAGCTCGCGGAGAACCGTCGCTACAACCCGCTGTATCCGAATGAGCGTGACAAGTTCGGGCAGCAGATGGTGTCGCTGGCGTACACGCACGCCAATGCCGATGGTGGCAGCTTCAACACCACGCTCTACCGCAACTCGGCCAGCGGCAACTACGACTACTTCGACCTGCCCGATCGCTATCGCTACAACCTCGCGCACACCTGGTATGGCGTGACCAGCGCCTACAATGTGGAGCGTGGTGCGCTGCGGCTGAACACCGGCGTGAATGCCAACACCTATCAACGCGCACATCGGGCGTACTTCCAGCCCGACACGGAGCTGTACGACAACACGGGCCACAAGCAGGACGCCAGCGCTTTCGTGAAGGCCTCGGTGGACGTGGGTCGGGCGCGCTGGTTTGCCGATGTGCAGGGACGCTGGGCGCAGTTCCGCTACGAACCGTCGGAAAACGCCGGGATCACCGAGCGCAGCATCGACTGGGCGTTCCTCAATCCCAAGGCCGGTGTGACCGTATCGCTGCGTCCGGGGCTGTCGGCATTTGCGAGCTACGGCATCACCAGCCGCGAGCCGGCGCGCAGCGACATGTTTGCCGGTGAAGACGATCTCAACGCCGACAACGTGGCCGACTTTGGCGACCTGTCGCGGGTGAAGCCCGAGCGGCTGCACGATACGGAGCTGGGGCTCAACTACACCCACTCAGCGCTCGATCTGTCGGCCAATCTGTACAGCATGGACTTCCGAAACGATCTGGCGCGCATTGGCGCACCGACGGCATCAGGGGCCATTCCGCGGCGCAGCGTGGGCAACAGCTATCGTCGCGGCATCGAGCTCGACGCCACGTACCGCGGTGTGGACAAGTTCGTGTTCGCTGGCAACGCCACGTGGAGCGACAACCGCATCAAGCAGTTCACGGACTCCTCGCGTGGCGCGCCGGTGGTGCGCCGAGATGTAGAGCCCATGCTCACGCCGCGCTTCATCACCACGCACCGCGTGGAAGTGCTGCCCACGCCGCGGCTGGGCTTCAGCGTGGAAGGACGCTACCAGTCACGTGCGTTTCTCGACAACACCAGCAGCGCGGACCGCATTCTCCCCGACTACTACACGGTCGATGCGTCGGCGCGCCTGGCTGTTCGCGACTTCACGCTGATGGTGCGTGGCGTGAACCTCGGCGACACGCAGAAATTCGGCAGCGGCGCCGTGTCTGGTTCGGGGCGAGTGCGATACTTCGTGCTGCCCGCGCGCGCGCTGTTCGTGACGCTCGGCTACGCGTTCTGAGGTCGAGACGGGAACAGCATTGCCACGGAAACGCACGGAAGTACGCGGAAACCTACACGGATCAAACAACGAGAAAGAGTCTGATCCGTGTAGGTTCCGCGCGTTTCCGTGTCATCCGTGGCAAAAAGATCTGACCTACTGCCCCGGCACTCCAACCAGAATCCCAGCCGCTTCCGCAGTGAGCTTCACCGAGTGCAGTCGCGCCGCGTGATCGTAGATCATCGACACGACGATCAGTTCGTCCGCGCCGGTCTCCTCCACCAGCGCCTCGAGTCCAGTGCGCACGGTATCGCGCGAACCGACGATCGAACGCGCCAGCATGCGCCCGGCCTGCGCTTTCTCGATGGGCGTCCAGTAGGTCTCGATATCGTCGATGGGCGGCTGTCCCAGCCCACGCGCACCGCGGAAGATGTTGGTGAACGCCATCTGTTGCGTGGTGGCTAGGCGCTTGGCTTCTTCGTCGGTATCGGCCGCGATGACGTTCACGCCCACCATCGCATACGGCTTATCGAGTTGGTGTGACGGTTTGAAACGATCGCGATAGAGCCCCAGCGCCGGAATAAGATCTGCCGGCGCGAAGTGCGACGCGAAGGCGTACGGCAGGCCCAGCTCACCGGCCAGCATCGCACCGAAGTGACTGGAGCCGAGGATCCAGAGTGGGATCTCGGTGCCAGCCGCCGGCACGGCCACAATGCGCTGCCCAGGTGCCACTGGCGCGAACCAGGATTGCAGCTCCATCACATCCTGCGGGAAATGCTCCGCCGCTTCCGGTGTGCGGCGCAGTGCGCGCAAGGTGACGCCGTCCGTGCCTGGTGCACGGCCCAGGCCCAGATCCACCCGACCCGGAAACAGGCGCTCCAGCGTTCCAAACTGCTCGGCGATCACGTAGGGCGCATGATTGGGCAGCATGATGCCGCCGGCACCGATCCGAATGGTGTTCGTGCCGGCGCCGATATGGGCCAACACTACCGACGTGGCGGCACTGGCGATGCCAGGCATGTTGTGGTGTTCGGCCACCCAGATCCGGTTGTAGCCCCACTGCTCGGCGTGCGCCGCGAGGTCGCGCGCATTGTCCAGCGCGCCCCGCGCGTCCGTCGTCTCGGTAATCGACACGAGTTCGAGGATGGAGAGCGGTATGTTCATCGCTCACATCCGTGTAAACGGAATCTCATTTCTTAAATATAAGAGATGGTTTCTGGTCGCGAAGGGGGCGGGTTTGGAGATGACCTACCGGATTTTGGGTCACGAGACTCGGGACACGAGTCCCGCTACCCGGCTGTTCACCTCTAAACCCGCCCCCTCGCGACCCGCAACCAGTAGTATCCAGCCATGTCTGCTCCCCATGATCCGACCAGCTTCCCGCACGGTTCCGACGATCTTCTCTACTCCGACTACCGGAAAACAGAAGAGCTCGGCAGCATCCGTCAGGTCGCCCGCGCGCTCGCGGCCGAAACCAGCTCGCAGCAGGTGCTGCAGACGCTGTGCAACCTGTCGATGTTTCGTGGGCGGGCGAGTGGTGCCATGGTGACTCAGGTAAGTGGCGATACTGGCGTTTATGTCGCTTGCTCTGGGGTCGCCACGTCGCTGCTCGGCATGAGCTTTCCGCTCGCCGGCACGTTCATCAACCGCGCTGTATCCGAGAAGCGCGCGGTGCTCCTGCCGTCGCCGCACGAAGCTATCCCGGTCTTCGCCGCCCTCCTGCCCACACTCGGCATCGGACCGGTACTGTTTCTGCCGCTGGTGGCCAATGACCAGCTCTTTGGCGTCCTGGCCATCACCCGTGACGCTGGGCACCCCACGTTCGACGAGACCGACGAGGAACGCCTCGCCGTCATGGCCGACCTGGCCGCCCTCGCGCTCTGGAAAGCGCGCCTGCTCGAGGACGCCCAGTCAGCAGATGCGGCGAAGACCAGTCTGCTCGCTACCCTGTCGCACGAACTCCGTACGCCGCTCACCGCGCTCGAAGGCTACGGCGAGCTGCTCGAGGACGAGATCCTCGGTCCGCTTTCTCATGAGCAGCGCGACGTCATCACCCGGCTGCGCACTGTCGGGCGCCATCTGGGCTCGCTGATCGAGGACATCCTCACCTACGCCTCGCTCGAAGCCGACCGTCTCACGGCCCGCCCCACCGCCGTGCGCCTCGACGAGCTGCTCGACTCGCTCCACCCCTTCCTCGAGCCGTTGGCGCGCGAGAAGGGTATCGATTTCGTGATCGATGCCGAAGCCGGGCTGCCCAACATGCACACCGATGAAGCGAAGGTGCGGCAGATCCTGCTCAACCTCTGTCAGAACGCGATCAAGTTCACGGAGACGGGAAGCGTCACGTTGCGCGTATGGCGGGGATCGCCGATGCCGGACGGGCGGATCGGGCTGCGTTTCGCCGTGAAGGACACCGGCATTGGCATCGCGCCGGCCGACCTCCAACGGCTCTTTCGCCCCTTCTCCCAGCTGGAGGACGTCCCGACCCGCCGACGCGGCGGCACGGGCCTTGGCCTCTACATCGCACGACGTCTGGCCACCCTCCTGGGTGGTCGTATCGAGGTGGTCTCCCGCCCCGGCGACGGATCCGTCTTCACCCTGGTACTTCCGGCACAGGTGTGAGGGCTGGTGAGTCCCTCGGGCGCGAGACGCCGGTTACATTCCCATTTTATGTCAGCCATCACGAGCGTTTTCAACGACGGCATCTTTGCCGAGCAGTTCGAGCGGTATCGTCGCGACCCGTCGAGTGTCGACGAAACCTGGCGTCAGTACTTCCGCATGGCCGAGTCGCTGCTCGGTCAGTCGGCCGCGAGTGCACCGGCCGCGACGGGAGCGACTGCCGATGTCGCCTATCTGCAGAAAGTCGCGGGCGCCGCGTCGCTGCAGCAGGCCATTCGCATGTACGGGCACTACGATGTGCCGCTCGATCCACTCGGCACGCCGCCGATCGGCGCGGACGAACTCGCGCCCGGTTTTCATGGGCTGACCGAAGACGATCTCGCCACGATCCCCGGTGCGGCGATCGGCGATGATCGCTATCCGACGGCGAAGGAAGTCATCGCGCGCAAGCGTGAGGTCTACACCACGCGCATCGGCTACGAGGTGTGGCACCTCGAGATGAACGAGGAGCGCAACTGGTTCCGCCATGCGTTCCGCGCCGGCGAACTCACGCGTCCGCTTACGGCCGATGAAAAGAAGGCCGTGCTCCGCCGCCTCAACGAGGTGGATGGACTCGAGCGCTTCCTCGGACGCGCGTATCAGGGCTACAAGCGCTTCTCCGTCGAGGGCAATGACACGCTCGTGCCCATGCTCGACGAGATGATCAACGCGCTGGGCAAGTCGGGCGCGGAAGAGATCGTGATCGGTATGGCGCACCGTGGCCGCCTGAACGTGCTGACCAACGTGATGGGCAAGCCGTTCGAGACGCTGTTCTCGGAGTTCGAAGGCCGTCACGATCACGCCGATGAAACGGCGACCGGTGACGTGAAGTATCACGCCGGCTTTGTGGGTGCGCGCTCTGTGGATGGCCGCGAGGTGAAGCTGCGTCTCGTGCCAAACCCGTCGCACCTCGAAGTGGTGAACCCCGTCATCGAAGGCGTGGTACGCGCGCGTCAGCGTGTGGCCGGCAAGCCGGGCGAGCGCAACGAGCATGCGGTGGTGCCGGTGGCGATCCACGGCGACGCGGCCTTCCCGGGTGAAGGCATTGTCGCCGAGACGCTGAACATCTCGCACCTGAACGCGTATCGCACCGGTGGCACGATTCACATCATCGTGAACAACCAGGTCGGCTTCACCACCGATCCGGGCGACGCACGTTCCACGTACTACTCGTCGGACCTCGCGAAGGGCTTCGAGATCCCGATCTTCCACGTGAACGCCGACGACGCCGAATCGTGCATCACGGCGATGCGTCTGGCGTGTGCGTACCGCACCATGTTCAAGAAGGACGTGCTAATCGACCTCGTGGGCTATCGTCGTCATGGCCACAACGAAGGCGACGAGCCGATGTACACGCAGCCGACGCGCACGGCGTCCATCCGCAAGCACCCGACGGTGCCGCAGGTGTGGGCCAGCCGTCTGGTCGCCGAAGGGGTGCTCACGGCCGACGAAGCCGCGGCGGTGGAGAAGGATGTGTCGCAGCGCTACGCGGACATCCACAGCGCGTTCAAGCAGTCGTTGCTGGGCAGCGAGAAGCACGCGCCATGGCCCGCCGAGCCGGCCGCTGCGCCGCGCACGGTGCAGACCAACGTGGCCGCCGAGCGCCTGCAGTTCGTGAACGAGTCGTTGTTGCAGTGGCCGCAGGAGTTCACACCGAACCCGCGCCTCGCAAAGCAGCTCGAGCGTCGTCGTGAAGCGATGGGTGAGCAGGGGGGCATCGAGTGGGGCCACGCCGAGGCGCTGGCCTTTGGTTCGCTGTTGCTCGATGGCATGTCCGTGCGCATCACCGGTCAGGATGCGGAGCGTGGTACGTTCTCGCACCGTCATTCAGTGCTGAACGACGCCAACACGGGTCGCAAGTACGCGCCGCTCGCCAACATCCCGGGCTCGAAGGGCATCTTCGAGGTCTACAACTCAGCGTTGTCGGAAACGGCCGTGCTGGCGTTCGAATACGGCTTCAGCACGGTGGCGTCGGATACGCTCACGCTGTGGGAAGCGCAGTTCGGCGACTTCGTGAACGTCGCGCAGCCGATCATCGACCAGTTCATCGTGGCGGACCGCGCCAAGTGGGGTCAGGACAGCGGTCTCGTGATGCTGCTGCCGCATGGCTACGAAGGCCAGGGCCCGGAGCACTCGAGCGCACGTCTCGAGCGCTTTCTGCAGCTGTGTGCGGAAGGCAACATGACGGTGGCCTACTGCAGCACGCCGGCACAGTTCTTCCACCTGCTGCGTCGTCAGGCGCTGCGTTCGAACCGTCGCCCGCTGGTCTGCATGCAGCCCAAGTCGATGCTGCGCCTGCCGCAGGCGTCATCGCGCCTCGAGGACCTGGTGCAAGGTGGCTTCCAGTCGGTGATCGATGATCCGATCGCGTCGCAGCGTCGCGATGATGTGCGTCGCATCGTGTTCTGCACCGGCAAGGTGTACTACGACATGGCGCTGGCGGCCAACCGCAATCCCAACGTCGCGCTCGTGCGTGTCGAGGAGCTGTATCCGTGGCCACACGAGGAGATCCAGCGCATCATGGATCTCTATCCGGCCATCGAGCAGGTGGTGTGGGCGCAGGAAGAGCCGAAGAACCAGGGCGCGTGGACGTACGTGCAGCCGCGCCTGCGTGCGTCGGCCGGTGCGGCCGTTGGCGTGCGCTATGTGGGTCGTCCGGAGCGTGCCAGCCCGGCCGAAGGGTACGCCGATGCGCACCAGCAGGAGCAGGCGCGCATCATCGCGATGGTGATGGACACCGGCGAGGTCGCGGAAGAGCGTCCTGCCATGACTGTTTCCAAGTGAGATGAAGACCATGACGCGGCAGCTCATGCAGAGCGGCGCGCGCCTCATGCGAACGAAGGGTGTCACGAGCGCCGCGGCCATTGCCGCGGCGTTTGTGTTAGGCACTCCCGTCATGAGCGCTCGTGCACAGTCCAATGGTGGCACCCCAGAACGTGGGGCGGCCAGACTGGGATCCACGCTGGCCGGCATCGGTACGACCGGACGCGTGCTCACCGTGGCGGCGCACCCCGACGATGAAGACACGCCCGTCATCGCATGGCTCGCGCGTGCTCGACACGTGGAGACGGCATATCTGTCGCTCACGCGCGGTGACGGCGGTCAGAACCTGATCGGCAACGAGCTTGGCGAGCCGCTGGGCGCCATTCGCACGCAGGAGTTGCTGGCCGCGCGCCGCATCGATGGCGGCCGACAGTTCTTCACGCGGGCCTACGACTTTGGCTTCAGCAAAAACGCCGAAGAGACGTACCTGCATTGGCCGAAGGACTCCATTCTTGGCGACGTGGTGCGTGTCGTACGTGCGTACCGGCCGCAGGTGATGGTCGCATTTTTCAGCGGCACACCGCGTGATGGGCATGGCCACCACCAGGTGTCGGGACTGTTGGCGCGAGAGGCGTACGACTTTGCCGCGGACACCGTGCGCTTTCCGGTGAAGGACTTCGGCTTGCCCTGGACTCCGCAGAAGTTCTATCGCAGCGCGCGGCAGGCTCCCGACAGCGCGACGTTGCGCGTGAATACCGGCGAGTTCGATGCCTTGCTTGGCCGCAGCTACTACGAGATCGCCGCCGAGAGCCGCTCGCAGCACAAGTCACAGGGCTTTGGCGTGCTGCAGCGCAAAGGCGTGATGTGGGCCTATCTGTCGCGTGAAGCGTCGCGTGTTGGGCCGGACGATGCCCGCAGCGAGCGCTCGCTGTTTGACGGTGTTGATACCACGTGGGCACCGTTGCGCGCCAAGGTGCCGGCGGCCGTGGCCCCCGTGCTCGACTCCGCCCTCGCGTCCATTGCTGCGCTCCGGCGCGCGTATGTGGCCAGTGATCCGTCACCGCTGGTGGCTCCGCTGGCCGACGCGCTCAAGCAACTCCGTGCCGTGCGCAACGCACTGGGCAGTGGCCCGGCGTTGTTGATCGGCGAAGGTATCGGTCGCGCCGCACAGGTGCGCGCTCGACCGGCACAGCAGGCCGATCCAGCGTTGTGGGACGCGCTTTCACTGACGATTGATCGGACCAGCGATGCACTCGTGGAGGCAGCCGGCATCGCCGTGGAAGCTGCGGCCCCGCAGGGCACTTTCCCCGTGCGCGAAGCCGAAAAGACCAATGTGAACGACTCGATCCCCGTCACCATCAGTGTGTTCAATCGCGGACGAGAACCCGTGCGGGTGGCGGGCGGTTCCATCAGTGGGCTGGGGCTGCGTGAGAACGAACGTGGTTCGCTCGACGTGGCACCGGACAGCACCGGT
This sequence comes from Gemmatimonas sp., assembly GCF_036405635.1. GTDB lineage: Bacteria > Gemmatimonadota > Gemmatimonadetes > Gemmatimonadales > Gemmatimonadaceae > Gemmatimonas. Next base: position 23,381 of record NZ_DASWXE010000083.1, read on the forward strand.
GTGATGCAGCGCTACGCGGTGGCCTTCACCCCCAACTCTGCGTGGTGGCGCCAGCAGGGGCGCCTGGGCAACGACTGGTTTCTCATGCCAATCGACGCGCGTGATGAAGTGCAGCAGGAAGCGCGCATGTCCACCATGGCCGAAGTCTCGCTGAACATCGCTGGTGTGTCGGTATCGGTGACCACACCCATCGTCTACCGCTATGCCGATCCGATCAAGGGCGACCAGCAGGTGCCAGTGGCTGCGGTGCCCGGCATCACGGTCAATCTGGCCAGCGCGCTCGAGTACATCCGCGCCGGTGTGCCGGTCGATCGTGTGGTGAACGTGCGTGTGCAGTCGTCGTATCCGCACGAGGCCACCGTGCGGGTGCGCCTCGAGGTGCCCAAGGGGTTGGTGGCTGACTCCATACAGCGCATTCGTACCCTGAGCGCACAAGGCGGCGAGTTGGTGTCATTCCGTCTCCGTGGCGTGCTGCCGGAAGGCGGACATCAGTTGCTTGTTGCTGCATTTCACGAAAACGTGCCGGCGATGCGTGGTGTGTATCCGATCAGCTATGACCACATCACCCCGATGCGCCTCTACGGCACGTCAGCCATGGGGTTTTCGGCGGTATCCGTGAAACTGCCCCCACGGGCGCGCGTGGGCTATGTCGCCGGAGTGGCCGACGGCGGCATCGACGCATTGCGTCAGCTCGACATCACGGTGGAGAAGCTCGAGCCGGCGATGCTGAGCAGCACCGATCTCTCACGCTTCAGCACCATCGTGGTGGGACCACGCGCGTATGAAGCGAGCGAAGAGCTGGTGAAGCAGAACCCACGTCTGCTCGAGTATGCCAATCGCGGTGGCACGCTGGTGGTGCAGTATGGCGCACAGGACATGAGTCGGTTTCCGGTCACGCCATACCCACTGCAGTGGACGCGACCCGCCGCTCGTGTGACCATGGAGCAGGCACCGGTTACCGCGCTTCAGCCGACACATCCCTTGCTCACCTCACCAAACAGGATTGTCGAGAGTGATTGGGCTGGTTGGGTGCAGGAGCGCGCCACGTACATGCCGAGCACGATCGATCGTCGGTACACGCCGTTGCTCTCGATGAATGATCCGGGTGAACCAGCCAACAACGGCGCGCTGCTCGTGACGCCGGTCGGCAAGGGCCGATACGTGTATGTCACGCTGGCATTGTTCAGACAGCTGCCGATGGGGGTGCCGGGAGCTGCTCGCATCCTCACCAATCTCGTGGGCGCATCACCACCAGCGGGGACACCCAAGATGTAGTCGTGACTTCATGACTGGCGCTGGTAGGGCCCCAGCAAGCGCCGTCAGATCTCGCGAGGCTTGGTGGCCGGTGTGACGAGGCTGAGGAGGTATCCGACCACCACCACCACCACGGCGCCGATCACGTTGTACCAGAGGAAGCTCACCTGCGGTGCGCCGAACGACACCGCAGCCACCGCGGCCATGCCGGTGAGCAGGCCCACGAACGCCCCAAGGGCCGAGGATCGCTTGATCATGGCCAGCATGAACACCCCCAGGATCGAGCCGTAGAAGAACGACCCGAAGCGGTTCACCACTTCGATGAGTGAGCCCAATGTGGCCGCGTAGAGTGCCACGACGCAGGCGAAGACACCCCAGAGCGCCGTGGCGATCTTGCCGGCGTTCAGGAGCTCGGTGGAGCCCGCATTGGGCCGGTACCAGCGCTGATAAAAGTCCACCACCGAGGCTGTCGACAGCGAATTCAACTCGGCGGCGATGGACGACATGGCCGCCGCCAGCACCGCGGCGAGGAAGATGCCCGCGAAGCCCAGCGGCAGGTGGTCCAGCACCAAGCGCGGAATGATGTAGTTCACGTCGCGTGAACTCTCACCCGTGGCCTTCGCGGCTGCGTCGAGGGCCTCCTTGCGCACCGATTCCACGCTCGCGTTCTGTTGCGTGAAGTTCTCGAGCGCGCCCGGAGCCGACGATGCGGCGGCGTCGCGGGCCGCCTGATCACGGGCCGACAGCGCAGCGGTGTAACGCGATTCGAGCATCGCGTACTCGGCCGGCTGCTTCTCGCGCAGCTGGGCGTCGTGGCGCGGATTGTACAGCAGCGGCGCCGGCGAGAAGGTGTAGAACAGGAACACCAGCACACCGATGAGCAGGATCAGCGCCTGCAGGGGGATCTTCCAGTACGCGCTCATGAGCAGCGAGCTGCGGGCCTCGTCCACCGACCGGGCCGCCAGATAGCGCTGCACCTGGCTCTGGTCGGTGCCGAAGTACGACAGCATCAGGAACGTGCCGCCCAGAATACCGGACCAGAAGGTGTAGGTTTCGGTGAGCGAGAAGGAGAAGTCGAATACCCGCAGGCGGCCGGTGGAGCCAGCCACGCGCAGCGCGTCATCGAGTGGCACCGGCAGGCGCATCACCAGCACCACCACTATCGCCAGCAGCGCGCCCACGATCACGACCATCTGTTTCACGTCGGCCCAGGCAACGGCTTCCACGCCGCCGAGCACGGTGTAAATGACCGTGGGCAGGCCAATGAGCAGCACGCACCAGATCAGGTCCCAGCCGAAGATGGCCGACAGCACCACGCCGGGCGCGGCAATGATGGTCCCGCAGGACATACCGCGGGACAGCAGGAACAGCAGACTGGTGAGCGAACGCGTCCTGGGGTCGAACCGGCGCTCGAGAAACTCGTACGCCGTGTAGACTTTGGCCTTGTGCAGGAACGGCACGATGGTGACGCCAAGCAGCACCATGGCGATGGGCAGTCCAAAGTAGAACTGCACGAACCGCATGCCGTCGGTGGCGCCCTGGCCGGTGGTCCCGATCAGGGTGACGGCCGAGATCTGCGTGGCCATGACGCTGAGGCCCACTGCCCACCACGGCAGCGTGCGACCGGCGAGGAAGTATCCTTCGATGTCCTTGGTGCCGCGGGTGCGCCGGAGGCCGTCGATGATGACGACGGCGAGATACACGACGACAATGACCCAATTGATCCAGTGCATGAGCGTTTCGGGTCAGGCGGTGTATCTGGACTGCAGCAGCCACAGGAGGATCAGCGCGACCACCTGAATGATCAGGACGCGCAGCAACGTCGATCGGAATTGGCTGGACATGGAGTCAACTTACTGGCGGAGCAGGGAGATGACGAATTCCCACGTCCCTCACGTGGTGATCATAGGTGGAGGCTTTGCCGGGCTGGCAGCGGCCCGGGAGCTACGTAGGGCGGCGGTGCGGGTGACGGTGCTGGATCGGTCCAATCACCACACCTTCCAGCCATTGTTGTACCAGGTGGCGACAGCCGGTCTGGCGCCGAGCGATATCTCGGTGCCCATCCGCTGGCGACTGCGGAACCAGGCCAATGCCACGGTCCTGATGGCCGAGGTGGTGGGCATCGATGCCACCCGGCAGGTGGTGCGGCTGGATGACGAGACGGAGATCGCCTACGACTTTCTCATCGTGGCGACCGGTGCCCGGCACGCCTATTTCGGGCGCGATGAGTGGGCCTCATTTGCGCCGGGGCTCAAGAGCATCGAAGACGCCACCGATATGCGTCAGCGTATGCTGCTGGCCTTCGAACGCGCCGAACGCACCGATGATCCGGCGGAGCGAGACGCCAACCTGACGTTTGCCATCGTTGGTGGTGGCCCCACGGGCGTGGAACTGGCCGGGTCCATCCCCGACATCACCAAGCGTGCCCTCCGGAAGGAATTTCGTCGCATCGACACGCGGCAGACGCGTGTGCTGCTGATTGAAGCTGGTCCGCGTATCCTGCCCACCTTTCCCGAGGATCTCTCCCGCGCTGCGCAGGCGGATCTCGAAGGACTTGGCGTGGAAGTGCGGCTCGGCGTTCCCGTGACCCACATCGACGAACATGGCGTATCGATTGGGGAGGAGCATGTCGCGACTCGTACCGTCTTCTGGGCTGCCGGAAACGTGGCATCGCCCTTAGGTCGTATGCTCGACGCCGACACCGATCGTGCGGGTCGTGTGAAAGTGGCCAATGACTGTTCGGTGCCGGCGCATCCGAATGTCTTCGTGGTGGGCGACTTGTGCATTGTCATGCGTGACAACGGCCAGCCTGCGCCTGCGGTGGCACCAACGGCCAACCAGACGGGTCAGCATGCCGCGCGCATGATTCTGGCCAGCATGCAGGGACGTCCCCGCACGCCATTCCAGTACTGGCACAAGGGCGATCTCGCGACGATTGGTCGTCACAAGGCCGTCGCCGCATTCGGTCGACTGCACCTGAGCGGCTATTTCACCTGGTTCCTGTGGCTGTTTGTGCACCTCATGTACCTCGTCGGGTTCCGCAACCGGGCGAGTGTGCTGCTGCAGTGGGGCTGGGCCTACGTGACGTGGCAACGTGGCGTGCGGCTGATCACCCGGGCGGCCGCCAGCAATACGCCCGTACTCGCCTCGGGGACGGCGCCCGTGTCGCCTTCCGCACCGCCTCCACCAGAGCTGTCTAGTGGTCGCCCAATCTCCGTTGGGGATGACAGAGTGAAGCAGACGGTTTGACCGAGGGGACGAACGGGCCTAGGTTACCCCACCGCACGTCGCTCCTCGCGCCCCCGGAAATCCGGTAGGGCTGCGACGTCAATGCCGACGCAGGCAGCGCGTGGTGGTTTCCAGATGCCCCCTCCCTCAGTGGTTTCGTCGGCAGCATCCCGTATTGAGATGGACACTGCACGGCTTGTCGGCGTGCTGGCGGCATTGCCTGTGCCTGCCGCGTTGTTTCGCGCGGATGGCACGGCGGCCGCCATCAATGCGTCCGGTGAGGAGTTGTTCGTCTTCGATCCGATCGCGCCGTTGTCCACGCAGCACTGGCGTGTGATGCTGCATCCGTTTGGTGAAGTGGCGCGCGAAGCCATGGCTTTTGTGCAGGCGACGAACACGGTAGTCGTCCGTCCGATCACGCTGCCTGCGGATGGTGCCGTGTTCACGCTGCGGGTCGCGCCCTTCGACGACGCGTTGGTGCTGGTCACTGTCGCCGACGTCAGCGAAGAGCATCAGCGCCGTGTCGCGCTCGAACGCGCCGAGCGTGAACGTCGCACGCTCTTCATGCTGGCACCGGCGACGGTGCGTGTGATCGACGTGTCCGGTCGCATCATTCGCACCAACGGAGAAGCCGATCGTCTGCGCGGCGATCAGGCGCCCACCACCTTGCGCGAGCTGTGGGAGCGCGAAGCGCCCCATGAAGTCTCCGATGATGGGCAGCCGGCGCGCGCGCTGTCGTTTCTCGACACACCCGGCATGCGCGCCCTCGCCGGTGTGTCGGTGCGTCAGCAGCGCCTGCAGTGCCGGCGTGCGGATGGTATGCGATTGGTCGAAGCGAATGCCGCTCCGATGACCGATGCGGACGGATCGGTCGTCGGCGTGATGCTGGTCGATCACGACATCACCGATCGTCAGCGCCGCGATCGTTCCCCGTCACCCTCGTCATCATCGGCGGTGGACGCTGCGCAGTTTGATCGCCTGGTCGAGGAACGCTCGCGGGAGGTGATCGCCTCCAACGAGGAGCGCGTGCGTGAGCGGCGCCTTGCCGCCGTGGGCCAGCTCGCGGCGGGTGTGATGCACGACGTGAACAACGCGCTCAACCCGATCATGGCGTCGGCCTACCTGCTGCAGCACCATGCCGAATCACCGGCAGCGGTGCGCGACTACGCCGAACGCATTCGTGCCGCTGCGGAAATCGGCGCCGCCACCGCGTCGCGCGTGGGCCGATTCATCCGGCAGGAACCGCTGCATGCCGGCGGCGACGAAGAGATCGATCTCGCGCAGCTCGTGGTGGAAGTGCTCGACCTGACCGAGCCCATGCGGTTGCGTCGATCGGTGGACAGCCGCGAGGTCCGCATCGTGAAGGAGCTCGAAGCCGGCGTGAATGGGCGCGGGTTGCCGGGTGAGATTCGGGAGGCGCTGCTCAACCTCGTCCAGAATGCCATGGATGCGATGCCGGAAGGTGGCACGCTCACGGTGCGGTGCTGGGGCGATGGCGCTGAAGCATGCCTCTCCGTGCAGGACACGGGCGTCGGCATGAGCGAAGAGGTGCAGGAGCGCGCGTTCGAGCCATTCTTCACCACCAAAGGATCGAAAGGCTCGGGGCTCGGTCTGGCGGAAGTCTACGGTATTGCCCGTCGTCACCGCGGCCAGGTGAGCATTTCATCGGCCCCCGGGAAAGGCTCCACCGTGAGCCTGCGGCTGCCCCGCGCGGGAGGGGCGCCCGCGCCGGCACCGGCCGCCGTGGTGGCGCCCGCAACGCCCCAGCGCATCCTCGTCGTGGAAGACCACGACGATGGACGCGTGCTGTTGCGGCGCATCCTGGAAGGGGATCGCCACGTGGTCGATGCTGTGGCCACTATCGCTGAGGCACGCGCCAGACTCGCGGTGGAAGGCCCGATGCCGTACGATCTCATGCTGACGGATGTCGGGTTGCCGGATGGCAGTGGCTGGGATCTTGCACGGGAAGGTCGTGCTTCGTGGCCCACCCTTCGGGTGGGCGTGATCACGGGATGGGAAGCGACGACCGGAAGCGATGAAGCGCGCGGTGTCGAATTCGTGTTGCGCAAGCCGTTGCGGGCACAGGAACTGAAGGCTCACATTGCGGGGCGCATGCCCCCGTCCACCAACGAGTAACCCATGTCGGAACAACCGTCGACCCTGCGAGTGCTGGTCGCAGAAGACAACGCGCTCGAGCGCTCCACGCTTGTGGACTTGCTTGGCGTGCTCGGTCACGTGGTGGTGGCAGAGGTGGAGTCTGGTACCGATGCCATCGCCAAGGCGCAGCAGTTCACGCCCGACGCGGTGCTTCTCGACATGCACATGCCGGGCGCGACTGGTGTGCAGGCCGCGGAAGAGATTGCCAATGCGCTGCCCGGTACGGCCGTGGTGCTGATCACTGGCGATCTTTCGCTCACGCTGTCGTCAGCCGACGTGCTGCGGAGCACTGCGGTGGCGCTGCTGCCCAAGCCCACGCCGCCGACCACACTCGATGTGACGTTGCGCATGGCGGTGACGCGTGCGCGTGAACTCATCGAGGCGCGCCGTGAAGCCGCCGAGGCCAAGCAGCAGCTCGAGGCGCGCAAGCTCATCGAGCGCGCCAAGGGCATTCTCATGCGCCGCACGGGCAGCAGCGAGCAGGAGGCCTATCGCATCATGCAGCGCAGCAGCCAGGATCGCTCGGTGCGCATGGTGGACATTGCGAAAGCTGTGATCGACAGCGAACCCGGCATGAAGTCCTGATTCACTCCTGATTCGCTGGCGGCATCACGCGGTACTGCGCGGGGCTCAGGACACAGGCTGTCCGGGCCCCGCGACCTGTTTCACGAGCTCGTGCAGGAAGGCGAGTCCGTCATAGAACGACTTGACGCGCAGCTTTTCGTTGCGGCCATGCGCATTGGTTTCGCCGGGCGCCGAGAAGATCCCGCTGACGCCGTAGGTGGGAATGCCGGCGTTGCGCAGACGATAGCCGTCGGTGGCACCAGTGCTCATGGTGGGAATCACCGGGATGTCACCGAACATCTGCTTGGTGAGCGACTCGGTGGCCTTCAGCAACGCCGGATGAATCGGCGCCGGTGCCCCATCGGTGCGGTCGGGGCGCTCGCCCACGATGGCCACGGCGGTGTCGTCCACGATGCGCTCCAGTGCGGCGCGCACCTGCGACGCCTTGCTCGACGGCGCGATGCGGCAGTTCACGTTGGCCTTGGCCGTTTGCGGCAGCGCATTCGGCGCATGCCCGCCGCTCAGCATGGTGGCCACGCAGGTGGTGCGCAGCATGCTCGCATAGCGCGGGTCGGTGGAGATCACGCGCGCGGCGGCCGTGTCCGCCGGGTTGGCCACCAGTGCCCGCATCGCCGTGGCGAGCGACGGCATTTCCACCTTGGCCGTTTGTGCGAAGAACGCGGTCGTCACCGCATTCAGTTCAACCGGAAACGTGTACTGCTGCACCCTGAGCAACGCCTGCGACAGCGAGTAGATGGCGTTGTCCTTGCGCGGCACACTCGAGTGGCCGCCCGTGTTCTTCACGGTGAAAGTGAAGTCTTCGTACACCTTCTCGGCCGCCTGAATGGAATGGAACAGCGGCTTGTCGTCCTGCAGTGTGCCGCCACCGCCCTCGTTGATGGCGTATTCGGCGTCGATCAGCTCACGACGATTTTCGATCAGCCATGACACACCGTTGTGATTGCCGCCCTCTTCATCGGCCGTGAGCGCGAGAATGAGATCGCGCTCGGGCACCCAGCCTTCCTTCTTGTAGCGCAGCATGTTGGCGATGAACATCGCGCACATCGACTTGTCGTCCGACACGCCGCGGCCCCAGAAGTAGCCGTCCTCCTCGATGAACGTGAACGGGTCGCGCGGCCAGTCGGCGCGCAGGGCCTGCACCACGTCGAGGTGAGCGAGCAGCAGAATGGGCTTGCCGCGTCCCTTGCCGCGCAGGCGCACGATCAGGTTGTGCTTGGCCGGTGCATCAGCGGGGCCGACGATGTGAATGTCCGCTGCCGGAAAGCCCGCCGCGCGGAATCGTGCCGCCACAACCTCGGCGGCACGGGTGACCGATCCCACGGAGTCGGCCGTGTTGATCTCCACGATCTCCTTGTAGATCGCGCGGGCGGCCTGCTGCTCGGCCGTGAGCGTGGTCGGCGCACCGGGGGCGCGCGTGCCAGGCAGCTGAGCGCCGGCCGCGCCGGGCGCGGCGAGGAGCAGGGCGCTGGTGAGGATGCCGCGAGCGTTCATAAATAAACGGGAGATTAACGGGCGTGAGACAACGCGAGTGCTTGAATAGTGCTTTCCTGGTCTCGCGTTGACTATGGTGGCCTGAACTGCCTTGCCACGGATCACACGGAAACGCGCGGGAACGACACGGATCACTTCTTGATTTTCAATCCTGTTGTTTCCGTGGGTTTCCGTGCAATCCGCGGCAAATCTGCCCTCCGACATCTGACCCCGGTGACGAGGCGCAACCGGTGTCCTGACAGGTATATTGCGGCTCCTCCCTCACCGCCCTTACATGCCAAGCAACCGTCGAGATTTTCTCAAGGTCGGGGCAGCGGTCGCGGCCGGTTCACTGGTCGCATCCTCGCCGCTCCTGGCGCAGACCCCTTCGGGGCTGCTCGTTCCCCATGACGACCTGCCCAAGGTCGACGATCCGGCCATCAAGGCCCTCATGGAAGCCGCACTGAACACGGCCAAGGCCGGCGGCGCCTCGTATGCCGACGTCCGCGTGGCGGCTCGTCGCCAGCAGAACGTCAACACGCGCGACCGCATCGTGCAGGGCGTTTCCGATACCGACACCTTCGGCCTCGGCATTCGCACGCTGGTGGACGGCGCGTGGGGCTTTGCGGCCACGAGCAAGCTGGACAAGGATTCCGTCGCCAAGACCACGCAGCTCGCCCTCGGTCAGGCCAAGGCCAACCGGGCCAGTCAGCTGCGCCCCGTGGTGCTCGCGCCCACGCCGGGCAACCAGGTTGGTCAGTGGAAGAGCCCCATCGAAGTCGATCCCTTCAACGTGGCCATCACCGACAAGGTGGCCTTCCTGCTCGCGGCCAACGAAGCCGCGCTCAAGGTGAAGGGCATTCGCAATGTCACGTCGAGCATGTTCTTCCTGCGTGAAGAAAAGTCGCTCATGACGACCGACGGTTCGTACGTGGTGCAGACGATCTACCGCACGTCGCCGAGCATGGGCGTGACGGCGGTGTCGGCCGACAACCGCGACTTCCAATCGGTGCAGAGCAACGAAGTCGCGCCGATGGGTCTGGGTTACGAACACGTCACCAACAGCAAGCTCGCTGAGCGCGCGCCGGAATGGGCAGAGCTCGCGGTGCAGAAGCTGAGCGCCAAGCCGGTGGAGCCGGGTCGCTATGACCTGCTGCTGCACCCGTCCAACCTGTGGCTCACCATTCACGAAGTGATCGGTCACCCGACCGAGCTCGATCGTGCCTTGGGCTTCGAAGCCAACTACGCCGGTACCAGCTTCATCGCGCCGCCGGACGCGATGCTGGGCAAGATGCAGTACGGCTCGGAGCTCATGAACATCGTGGGCGATCGCGAGCAGAAGGGATCACTTGGCGCGATCGGCTGGGACGACGAAGCCGTGAAGCCGGTCAAGTTCGATATCGTGAAGAACGGGGTGTTCCAGGACTACCAGACCACGCGCGAGCAGGCCACGATGATGGCCGACTACTACAAGCGCGTGGGCAAGCCGGTGCGTTCGTACGGCTGCTCGTATGCGCAGAGCTGGTCGGATGTGCAGTTCCAGCGCATGCCGAATGTGAGCCTGCAGCCCGGCAACAACGACGACACCTGGGAGTCGATGATTGCCAAGATGGATCGCGGCATCGCGATCGTCGGCGACGGTTCGTTCTCCATTGACCAGCAGCGTTACAACGGTCAGTTCGCCGGCCAGGTGTTCTACGAAGTGCGCGGCGGCAAGATCGTGGGCCAGCTCAAGGACGTGGCGTACCAGTTCCGCACGCCGGAGTTCTGGAAGGGGCTCAAGGCCATCGGCGGTCCGCGCAGCTACCACCTCGGCGGTGCGTTCGGCGACGGCAAGGGGCAGCCGGCGCAGTCCAACTCCGTGAGCCACGGCTGCGTGCCGGCGCTCTTCTCGCAGGTCAACGTCATCAACACCGGGAGGACGGCATGAGCCTCGCGCCTCGCTCCCTCTTCGCCCCGGCCAGCGTGCTGTCACGTGCCGAGGCGCAGGAGATCGCGCAGCGCGTGCTGCGGAACTCACCCGCGGAAGAGACGCGCGTGTCGATCAACAGTGGTGCGCGTGCGGACACGCGCTTCGCGTTGAACCAGGTCACGACGTCGGGTGAGAACCAGGACACGCAGATCACCATCACCGCGTATGTGGGCAACCGCTCCGCGAGTGTGAATACCAACCGCCTCGACGAAGCGTCACTCGCCGCGGCGGCGAAGCAGGCGCACGAAATCGCGAAGCTTGTGCCGCCCAACCCGGAGCGTATGCCGGAACTCGGCGCACAGACGTATCCGGCGTTCCGCGAGCGAGCGCTCGACATCCCGACGCCGGCCGAGCGTGCGGCGGCAGCGAAGATCGTGACCGAACTTGCGCGCGCCAACGATCTCGTGGCCACCGGCTTCATCGAGTGCCGCGCGGGTGCGACGGCGCTGGCCAACTCGAAGGGACTGTTTGCGTACGACGCGTCGGCCTCGGTGTCGATGACGGCGACCGTGCGTTCGCCCGATGGCACAGGTTCTGGCTGGGCGTGCAGCGACGGCAACAGCTTCAGTGAGCTCGACCCCAAGCAGCTCGCCGCCACGGCCGTGCAGAAGGCCAAGGACTCGCGCAATCCGGTGGCCATCGAGCCGGGTCGCTACACGGCCATTCTCGAACCCACGGCCGTGGGCAATCTGGTGCAGCTCATTCCGGGTGCGATGCAGGCGCGTGCGGCAGACGAAGGCCGCTCGTTCTTCTCGAAGCCGGGTGGCGGCAACAAGATCGGCCTCAAGGTGGTCGACGAACGTGTCACGCTGCTCACCGACCCGGCGGATTCACCGAGCCTGAGCGGTGGCTACGACAACGACGGCATGCCGCTCGAGAAGGTGGTGTGGATCGAGAACGGGCTCGTGAAGAACCTGAACTACGATCGCTACTGGGCGCAGAAGCAGAACGTGCCGGCCACGCGCGCTGGTGGTGGCGGGTTTGGTGGCACGCGCTCGCTGCGCATGCTGGGCGGCTCGTCGAGCATCGCCGACATGATCAAGAGCACCGAGCGCGGTGTGCTGGTCACACGCTTCTGGTACATCCGCGGCGTTGATCCGCGCACGATCCTGTACACGGGTCTCACGCGCGACGGCACGTTCCTGGTCGAAAATGGCAAGGTGACGCGCCCGATCAAGAACTTCCGCTACAACGAGAGCCCGATCTTCTTCCTGAACAATCTGGAAGCGGTGGGTGGCACGATGCGTATCAATTCGTCGGAGAGTGCGTCGACGGGTGGCGCGGTGTTCATGCCGCCGATCAAGGTGCGGGATTTCAACTTCACGTCGTTGTCGGACGCAGTGTAGGCAATAAGGAAAGGCGTCTGATTTCTAGAGGAAGAAAAGGGGGAGTTGGAGAGTTCGCAGGGCGCAGGTACTGCTTCCCGCACACTCTCCAACTCCTTCCTGTTTTTCCTTTTGATATCAGATCATTTCCGCATCAAACCGCGTATACGAACGCGCAGCCCACTTCCTGCGCGAGCACATTTGCGAAGATGCCCGACGGTTGCATGATGAGACCGGGCACGACCATCGTCTTCGCCTTCTCGCGCGCTTCGGCCGGCGTCAGCTTGTCCTGCTTCTGCACGACCGACACAATGCTGCGGAACGCGAGATTGCATCCGAGCGCGATGGCGCCCTTCGAGATCTGGTTGTCGAGCATGTAGTTGGCCATCATGCCCGTCGGCGCGGGTGCACCCGGTGCTGGCAGCACCGGGTTGTACTTCATGGTCTTGCCGTCGTCGCCCTTGAGCTTGAACTGCTTGCCGACATTGTAGTTGACCCAGAAGTCCTGGTTCATCGCCAGCGGGATGCCGCTGTGGCGAATGACGATGACCGGTGCCAGGTCGGCGGCGGTGACCTTGAGTGCATCGATGTACTGCGCGCCCCAGATCGCGGCACGGAACACGCCGGCACCGCCCGCGATCTCCGGCACGTCGAACATCGCCTTGTGCTTCGCGGTGACGCGCTTGGTCCAGGACGTGTCCCAGACTTCCTGCGGCGGCTGTTCGAACGCGGCGAGTTCCTCGGACAACGAGAGCGACGCGGCGTTCAGGC
>NZ_DASWXE010000084.1:0-42255 GCF_036405635.1 Gemmatimonas sp.
TTCACGCGCGCCGATCGTCGTGATGTGCTGACGATTCCGCTGCCGCGCAGCGACCGGCCGTATCGCATCGTGTCGCGCCACGACGTGGGCCTGATCGAAGTGGCGAAGAAGGAAAAGGATGGCTCGTTCCGCGGTGAGAGCATCCGCGTGACCGATCCGGCGAAGTTCTGGGCCGCCTCGCGCTACCTGATCATCACCGAGAAGTAATCGCGACGGCTGCCCCATCAACAAACGCGGCGCGCATCATGACGATGCGCGCCGCGTTTGCTTTCCTGTCATTCGATTTGCTCAAACGTGCGGCAGCTCGCGTTCGCCCATGCTGCCACCTTCCCGATGCCAATTGAGTTCCTCGGAACTCATCGGGCGGATGGCCAGATCGACGGCCAGCCAGGTCGTCTTGGAAAACGGGTAACACAACACGCAGCCCGCCAACATCAGGAAGCCGGTCACGTAGGTGATGACGTTCCAGGGCGGATTGGGCCAGGTCGCGATCACAAAGGATCCCACGCAGAACGCGAGAATCAGTTCGACCGCAATGAGGTTGAAGAGGTACGCACCAACGAAGTAGTCGCCCTCTCCACGCTCGAGACGCAGCCCGCAGGTGGGGCAGTTGGTCTTGAGGGCAAAGAAGCTCTTGAAGATGCCGCGACCGCCGCAGTGCGGGCAGCGCAACCGGACAGCGCGCGTAATCAGCTGCCAGGTGGTGGCACGGGTCGTTGTTGGGCTCATCGTTCCGGAAGTGTGCCGAGGAACTCGGCGAGATACTTGCCCCAGATGCGCGGCTGTGAATGCGTACCGTGTCCGCGGGTTTCCGGGGTGATGGGCAGCAGGATGAACCGAGTCTTCGGCATCTGCGCCGCGAATTTCTCGGCCATCCCCAGTTCAGGCGGATTCACCTGATCATCGGCCGAGTTGATGAACAACGCCGGCGCCTTGATCTCCCCGATCCGCGTCGACGGGTCGTAGTCCCGTGACGCATCGAACTGGTAGAGGAAGTCGTTGGCATCGGTGGTACGCATCCGTGCGTCGAGGTAGGCGCGGATGACCGAATCGGCCTTGTCCCGCGTAGGCGCCTGCGCCTGCTGGACCAGCGGCGCGCTCGACATCATGTACAACAGCATCTGGGCCGCCTTGAGGCCGGGCGGCTGCGTCTTGTATTCACCGCCCTGCCAAGCCGGATCGTCGCGGATGGCGTCCATAGCCATCGTGCGGATCATGCGGTTGCGGCCGGCAATCTGGGACGGCACACAGGCCAGCGGCGCGAGGCCGTCCATGAATGCCGGGTGCGTGTAGCCCCACACCCAGGCCTGCATGCAGCCCATGGAGGTGCCCATGATCAGGCGCAGGTGATTCACGCCGAGGTGCTCGGTGAGCAACCGGTGCTGGGCCGACACCATGTCGGCATAGCCGTACTTGGGGAACTTCGCATGAGCGCCGTCACTGGGCTTGCTGGAGCCTCCGTGGCCGATGCCGTCGGGCAGAATCACATAGTACTTGCTGCTGTCCAGCAGTTGGCCGGGGCCGAAGAGCTCTCCGGCGTAGGTGGGGGTCAGGAAGGACCGCCCACTGCCTCCGGTGCCGTGCAGGATCATGACCGCGTTGCGCACCGTACCCCGGGCATCCTTGCGGGGGGTGCCCAGCGTGGTGTAGTGCACGCGGACTTCGGGGAGCGAGGTGCCGTCGATGAACGTGACGTTGCGGAGCACCGCCTCCCCCTGCTTGCCGGCCTGCGCCCAGCCCGATGCGGCAGGCTGCTGCGCATACACGAGGGCAGGTCCGACCAACAACAAGAAGAGGGCGGCCCGGGCCGCCTTGGCGCCCAGGTGAGTCGTCTTGAACGAGCGAGCCAAGTGGCGCGTCAGTGTGGGCATGTATGCAAGATACGCGGATCCCATGGAAAAACAGCCAAGCGACCTCAACCGTATGCTCGTTACGAAATCCGACCTTGGGGTGTGCTTGCCTTCGGCAATCACACTGGTAGGTTCGCTGCTGTGAGCTATCGGCGAAGCTGCCCCAAGTGTGGCGAGACGTACGACGAGACCGTTGCGTTCTGCGCAAAGGATGGCTCGTCGCTGACCATCGTCGACGAGAGTGATCTCGTCGGGAAGGTGGTCGGCGGCCGCTATCGCGTGATCTCGCGCATCGGTGAAGGCGGAATGGGTCAGGTGTATCTGGCCGAGCATATCCGCATGAAGCGCAAGAGCGCGATCAAGATCATGCGGCAGGCCTTGCTGCATGAACCGGAGGCGCTGCAGCGCTTCACGCGCGAGGCCGAGAACGCCAGCAAGATCAATCATCCGAATGTCGCGGCGATCTTCGACTTCGGTGAGACCGACGAAGGCCTCGTGTATCTCGCGATGGAGTTCGTCGATGGCGAGTCGCTCGCGGCCACTCTGAAGCGTGAGGTGGCGCTGCACCCCGTGGTTGGTGCGGACATCATGGTGCAGGCGGCGGACGCGCTGCAATCGGCACACGATCTGGGCATCCTGCATCGCGACATCAAGCCCGACAACGTGATGGTGTCGAAGCGTGCCGATGGCACGTTTGTCGTGAAGCTGGTGGACTTCGGTATCGCGCGTTCGATGGACCGCAGTGCGCAACAGGTCACGCGCACCGGCTTCGCGGTGGGCACACCGGAGTACATGTCGCCGGAACAGCTGTCCGGTGATGTGCTCGACGTGCGCTCCGACCAATACTCGCTGGCACTGGTGGCGTTCATGGCCCTCACCGGCCACGATGCGTTCGTGAGTGCGTCATCGAAGGAATCGCTGATCGCACGTCTCACGAGCCGTCCGCGTCGCCTGGAGGAGGTGCGCAGCGATCTCGAATGGCCGTTGTCCCTGCAGGATGTGTTCGACAAGGCGCTCGCGCCCGATCCGGTGGATCGCTACGCCACCATCGGGGAGTTCGGCAACGCGCTGGCTGACTCCGTGTCGGAGATGACGCCAACGCAGACCGCCGAGATCTATCGGCATGCACTGGGTCAACGCATCAGCAGCAACGTGGCGTCCCGCACGCCGCTCGATGGTTCCGTCGTACGCACGCCGGCGGCGGGCAACAACACGCAGCGCCAGCACGCTCCACCGCCAGAACCGTTGCGTCGTTCGCGCAAGGATCCGGTGCACATGGGACGCCGTCGGTCGGTGTTCCCCTATATCGTGCTGCTTGGCGTGTTCACGTATGGTCTCTGGTGGTACGGCGAGAGCCAGCCCGAAGGCAGCACGATGCACAACGTGTCCGATCGCATCGGTGCGGTATCCAGCAAGGCACGTTCGACGATTTCCGGGTGGGTCGGCTCTGATTCCACGGTGGCGGACTCCACGAAAGTGGTGGCCCCTGCTCCGGTGGCGGCTCCGCGTCGCACACGTCGTCGTGCTGCGGACTCGACGCCCACCACTCCCAAGCGGGATAGTGCAGCTCCCGCCGTCGTCGACTCGTCGGCCATCAAGCGCGACACCACTGTGCCACCGAAATAGTCAGGAAATAATCAGCGCGTACGGTTGATGCGCGATCGCTGAAACGTCGAAGGGGCGGCTCCGGAATATCGGAGCCGCCCCTTCTGTCTACCTGCCAGACTGCCTGATCGCCTTACTTGCCGGCGTCGAGGTCATTCCAGTTGAGCAGCGCGTTGAAGCCGAGGAAGAACGTGCCCTGTGTCTGCCAGCGCCAGAACGGGCGGATGGCGAACATGACCACGTGTCCCTTGCCGACCGGCGCATCGATGAGCTGCGCGCGATTGGCCAGCGCTTCCCCACCGGCGAGCGTGCCGGAGAGCAGCATGTCGCCAGCGTTGGCCGGGAACTGCAGGATGACGCGCGGACGCGTGCCGTCGATGCCCGTGGCACCGCCGAACATGCCGCCACCACCGCCGCCGCCGCCGAATCCACCACCGCCCTGACCGCCACGGGCTGCACCGGCCGGGGCTGGTGCACCCACCGAATCAGGCTTGTTGAAGTTCCACGTGGACAGACGCAGCGGCGCCGCATTCGGCGTGACGTTCTGGGCCAGCGCCGCACCGGCGCCACCCTGCACGCCCGCGAACAGACCGGCCGAGCCACCGACGTTGAGCACCGGGTCCTGGTTGAAGTACACCGGGAGCTGGCTGTCGAAGCCGTAGGCGAGCGGGCTCGCCTTGTCCGTCACGACACCCCGCATGATCGAACCACGCGCGAACAGCTGGCTCGGCGATTCGATGTTGATGCCGCTGGTCAGGTTGTACGCCGGGAAGATCGTGGACGTGGAGCCTTCCACGATGAGCGTACCACCCGCCTGCACGAACTTGTACAGCTCGGTGAGGCCGTCGATGCCGAGACCACCGCGGATGTCTTCGGCTGTTTCGAGCGCACCGAGGTTGGGCGTCTTGGCCGTCTTCTTGTACGGCAGCGGCGTGTCGCCGTTCTTGATGATGCCGGCCACGTGCGACTGCGCACTGCCACCGACGTGCGGGTAGATGATCACGTCGTACTTCGCACGCAGGTTGCCTTCACGCAGGCGAATGTCGCCGAAGTACGTGTAGGGGATACCGTACGTGTCGAGCGCCGCACGCACCCAGCCTTCGTCCTGCGTACGCTGCCAGGCGTGCACATAGCCGATGCGCGGCAGGTCGAGTTCATGCTGCTTGACGGTCGGTGCGGTCGCAACGGCCACGGCGGAAAGACCGAGTTCCTTGAGCGACGCTTCGATCTTGGCACGGTCGCCGGCCGGCACGATGAACGCGCCCGGCTTGAACGTGCGGCCACCCGCCTGGAACTCCGCCTCGGCGGCGAACATCTTCGTCGTCGCAAACGTGGTGCGGAACTTCATCAGGTTGTTGTCCGACGTGTGCTCGAGCACGAGCACCGGGCCCGATCCCTCGATGCCACCCGCGGCCACGACCTTCGCGTTCACCGCGTTCATCGGCTGCGTCAGGATGCTCTTGTCGGCGATCGGGAAGATCGCGACGTTGCGCATGAACTGGAACGTCCAACCCGTGTCGTCATACGGACGCGGGTTCGTGGGCGAATAGTTCTGGATGCTGAGGTACATGTCGGCGAGCGTGCGATACGGCTGGTCGCCGCGCACGATCCAGTCGCCGGGCTTCACATCGAGCGTGCCCACGCGGAACGCGCTGGTGGCCATGTGCAGCTCGAGACCCTGCTTGCGCAGTTCGTTCACCGCGTCGGCCGCATCGGCCTTGCGACGCTGGCCCGCCGGAATCACCCACGCGAACGGTCCTTCACCCGTCGTCCCCTTCGCCACGGCCCGCTTGTTCTTGAGCCAGTAGTTCTCGAGGTACATCTTCTTGTTGTCGGCGAAGTGCTTGAGCGAGATCAGCACGCCCGACTGCTGGATGTTCACGTTGTTGCGCGGGCCCCACTTGATGAACGGGAGGGGCGGATTGGGCCGGAACCATTCCTTGCTGGTGGTCGTCGGGCCCGGGCGCACTTCGTAGTTGTCCGGACCGTAGCTCTGGACTTCGTAGAAGCGACCAATGGCGTTCTTCGTGTGCGCCACGAAGAACATGTAGTTCGGCGTCCAGCCGTCGTAGAAGCCGTACGTGAACACGCCCGGCACGCCGCGCTTGGTCATTTCGCGCACGTCTTCGATGGCGAGCGTCCACCACTCGTTCACCGTGATCGGATCGACCGCGTCGTTGTACGGACCCGTGCCGGTGGAGCTGTAGAGGTACGTCTGCGCTTCGTGCAGATCGTGCATGACCTGCGGCTTCCACGCGAGGAAGAAATCGTTGACGTGCTTCGTCAGCGCGAGGAACTGGCCCATGCCGTCGCGATTGTTGTCGTGCGCGACGTACTTGCCCCAGTACATGAGCGGCAGGCGGGCGAGGCCCGGTGCCAGCGTCTTGTTGTAGTAGTACGTGTCCACCTGCTTTTCACGACCGTCCACTTCGATGACGGGCGTGATGAAGGTGATGATGTTGTCGCGGATGCCCTGGATGTACGGCGTCTCCTGCACGATCAGGCGGTACGCCAGTTCCTGCAGCGTTTCCGGCCCGCCTGTCTCGGGCGAGTGCATGCCCGACGTGATCCAGTAGATCGGCTTGGTGCTGCCGATCAGGCGCTGCGCTTCGGCTTCGCTCGTCTTGCGCGGATCGGTGAGCGCGGCGAGATCGCCCTTGTACTTCTCCAGATTGGCGATCGTGGCTTCGTCGGCGATGGCCAGCACGGCCATGTCGCGGCCTTCTTCCGTCTTGCCGATGGTCCAGTACTTGGCGCGCTTGGACGAATTGGCGAGCGCTTCGAAGTAGCGATGGATGTCCTTCGCGTACGTCAGCTCACCGGGCGTGCCGACAATGCGGCCGTGGAACTTGAGCGGGGTCGGCACCGTGCTCGACGCCGGCAGGTGGTCCACCAGCTCGGTCGTGATGCGAGAATCCTGGAGATACTCCTTGATCTTCGCTGTGTACTCCTGGTCGATCTGCTGCGCGCCGCCCTGCGCCATCAACGGCGACGCAGTCAGGGCCAGCAGAGCGACCGCATGGCGAGGAGATCGCCATGTCCAACGCCGGGGTGTGCCACGCAACATCGGGGACTCCGCAATGTGTGGGGGGAGGAGCGGGATTGAGGGTATGATCGCACCCATATGCTTCGTACGCACAAGCGGGGTCGTGCGCTCGGCATCGGGCCCGGGTTCCGCCCATCGTCCCCGGAGCGGACATTCTCCCACAACCCACCGCCCAGTCGCGGTGAAATCGCATCCGGACCTCCCTCAATCCGACCGTCGCATGTCTCTCGCGCAGCGCATCGCCCGCACCGGCGCCACCATCGTCGCCACGCTCGGTGCCGCGATCGGTGCCACGTCGGCCCCGGTGATGGCACAGCCCGCCGCACCGTGGCCACCGGTGGCCACCTTCTCCATCCTGGGCTACGACCCGGTCACGGGCGAGGTGGGCGGCGCTGTCCAGTCCCGTGTGTTTTCAGTGGGCAACGGCGTGCTGTGGGCCGAGGCCGGCGTGGGGGCGGCGGCCACTCAGGCTATCGTGGACGTGAGCTACGGCCCGCAGGCCATCACACTGCTCCGGCAGGGGATGAAGCCCACGGACATCGTCAGGCAGATCTGGGAGCGCGACCCCGACCCTCGGCCAGCCGACTGGACCAAGCAGGGGCGCCAGTTCGCGGTGATCGATGCCAAGGGCAACGTGGCGGCGTTCACCGGCCCCAAGGCATCGGAGTGGGCGGGCGACAAGCAGGGCAAGTACTGCACGGCGCAGGGCAACATCCTGGCCGGCGAGGAAGTGGTCAACGCGATGGTGCGCGCGTTCGAAGGCACGGAAGGTCACCTGTCGCTGCGCCTGCTGGCCGCGCTCGAGGCGGGTCAGCAGGCGGGCGGCGACAAACGCGGTATGCAATCAGCGGCCATGCTGATCGTGAAGAAGGACGCGGGTGTATGGCTGCACAACGATGTGGTGCTGCGGCTGCAGGTGGACGACAACCCGGAACCCATCCGCGAGTTGCGCCGTCTGGTGGAGAAGGCCGCCACGCAGCGGCGGCCGCGTCGATGAGCCTCACGATGTCCTTCACGATGTCCCCGCTGCGTCACCTCATCACGACACTGCTGCTGGCATTGGCGATGTGTGCAATGCCATGGGCAGCATCGGCGCAGGACTCGGATCAGACGCCACCTGCCAAGCCCAGAACCGAGTACGTGGTGCTGGTCATCACCGACGGTCTGCGGTGGCAGGAGGTGTTTCGCGGCGCCGAACGCGCGCTGATCGGCAAGGAAGGCAAGGTGGGCGACACCACCGCCATCCTGCGTGATTTCTGGCGTGACACGCCGGAATCCCGTCGCGCGGCGCTGATGCCGTTCTTATGGAACACCATCGCACGTGAAGGACAGATCTTCGGAGACAGCAGCAGCGCCAGCCGCGCCCGCACGAAGAACACGCTCAAATTCTCCTATCCGGGTTACAGCGAAACGTTCACGGGTCACGTGGATCGCCGCATCGACAGCAACGGCTATCCACCGAATCCCAACGTCACGGTGTTCGAGTGGTTGAATCGCGATACCCAGTTCGCCGGCCAGGTACAAGCCTTTGCGACATGGAACGCCTTCCGGCGCATCATCAACACCGATCGCAGCGGCGTGCCGGTGTACGATGGATGGGATCGTGCCGTGCCGCCTGGTGGTGATGTACGGCGCGCACTGCTGCGCGATCTCTATGCGAACAGCACGCGCCTGTGGGCCGACAATGCCATGGACGCACTCATGCACCAGTCCATGCTCACCGCACTCGACGAACGCATGCCCAAAGTGCTGTTCATTGGCTATGGCGAGACCGACGAGTGGGCTCATGCCGGCGAGTACGACATGTACCTGCAGTCCGTCCGGCAGGTGGATCGGTATCTCGAACAGCTGTGGAGACGCTTTCAGTCGAACGCTCGCACGCGTGGCAAAGTGACGATGCTGTTCACCACCGACCACGGACGTGGCACCGGACGCGCATGGAGCGATCACGGTGAAGATGTGACGGGCGCCGAATACCTGTGGAGCGCCGTCATCGGACCGGACACACCATCGCGTGGCGTGCGTGCCAATACGCCCACTGAACAGGCCCAGATGGCTGCAACCATCGCCGCACTACTGGGACGGAATTGGCGCTCTGCTGAAGTCCGGGCTGCGCCCCCCTTGCCGATCTTCGGTGTGACGCGCTAAACGGGCGCGCGGTACAGCATGGCAGACCCGCATGTGCGCGCCCGTTCGCGCGGCACATCATCACCGGACGAGCCATGACTGTGACACATAGATTTTGGGCACGCACGATAGCGCAGACATTCGCGCTCGTCGGCACCATGCTCAGCGCCACCGCCTGCACCTACGACACGCCACTCGAGCCGCCGGCCGAGGACACGCCGTCGTACGACCTGTTGTTCGAGTCCACCCAGCCCGGCGCCGAGGGCATCCCGAGCCTTCGGCTCATGGTATACCGCACCGACAACGGCACCATCTCCCCACTGTTCGGGCAGGAGATCCACGGATCCAGTCCGTCGGTATCGGCGGATGGGCAGCGGGTGGTGTTTGTGGGCGAGTCGGTCGGCGATGTCGACTACGACTATCAGGACCTGTGGGTGGTGACGCGCGGATCCGCGCCGCGTCGGCTTGCGTTGCCGAGTGGCACAGAACACGCACCGTCGATGGCTCCGAATGGCGGGCACATTGCCTATGCACTCGCCGGCGAGTCGCTGTTCTCGCATATCCACCTCACGGACATCGACGGACGCATGACGGCTCCGCTGGCACTCGCGATGGCGCCGGGGCTCGAATACACCTACACGTCGCCATCGTGGTCGCCCGACGGCAGCCGCCTCATCTTCTCGGCGGGCGTGCCCGGAACGCTGCACCTGTACACGATGCGCGCCAACGGCACGTTGCTTCAGCAGGTCACCAACGCCGCATCCAGCGATATCGACGGTGCGTGGTCACCGGATGGACGCACGATCGCCTTCATTCGCACGCTGAGCTCGAGCCGTCAGATCCTGATGACGCGCGACCTCAACACCGGTGCCGAGCGCAGCTTCGAGTACGCCAATCGCAGTCGGCATCCCGCGTGGTCACCGGATGGCTCCCGCATCGCCTTCGTGTCCAACATGAGCGACAACGGCGATCTCGAGTTGTACACGGTGAATCCCGACGGCTCGGCGCTCACCAGACTCACGAACGACAACGTGCGGCAGCAGTACCCGCGCTGGATCAAGCGCTAGGACGCTCGCCGCACAGGATGATGTGACTAGTGCCCGTGGCCGGCCATTGCGTCGCCGCGGGCAAGCGCCAAGTGGTGCGCGCCGTGGTGGTCGCCACTGGTCATCAGCCCAATGAAGCCCAACCCGCGGATGCGCGCCACGGCTGTGGCATCGTTGGGATCCCGCGCGGTGACGACCAGTCGCACGCCGTCGGCCAGCTCGGTACGCTGAAGCTGCGGACCACCGGAGGCGGCGACCATGGCTGCATGCGCGCCGGTCATGCGCTTCACTGCGCCAACCACCTCACCCGATCCCCGTACCACGAACTGTGCGCCGCCGGGTACGGAGGTCGCCTCGACTCGCGTGCGCAGTGTCACCATGTCCATATCGGCGAGGTGCAGGCGGAGCCGCTCCAGATTCACCTTGCTCCAGTCGGTGCGCGGGTCGGATTCGAGCAGTTTGACGATTTCCGCAAGCGCGGCGAATGCGCTCTGGCCCGCCTCGACAGGTGCTGGAGTAGCCGGATGGGTCATGCCTGGGGTGTGCGCATGAGCCTGGGCACCCACCGTGCGGACGGCGGAGAGCAACGCCACAGAGAGCACGACGCGGGTGGTGCGACGAAGGCTGGACATGGGAAGCGGGCTGACACGGCTAGGCGCCAGCGGGCACGGCGCGGATGTGCGGCCTGCGCTGGACGCGGAATGTCAGCAAAGATACCGTTGATGCGTTGTTCAGGGTGGTGTGACTGTTCCACCACCGGCGCCCACCCTTCCTGCGGCGCCCTCGCTCGCTCCCGCATCCTTCCCGTCCGATGACCCAACTCCGCCCCTGGATTGCCGCCTCGCTGCTGGCGGCCGGACTCACCACCTCGCTGGACGCCCAGCAGGGTGCCCGTCCGCCGCGCCAAACCGTCAAGATGGATTCGGCGCGCGCCGCGCTGCTCTATGTGAGCAACAAGCACGAGGACCATCCCGTTGCCGATTACGACGGGGCGATCAAGGAGAAGCAGAAGTTCGACAGCGTCTTCGCCGCCCGCAGCAAGGGGGTGATGAAGTTCTCCAAGGTCACATACAAGAGCACGGCGGACGGACTGGAGATCCCCGCCTACCTGTTCGAGCCGCTCACGACGAAGGGAGACAAGGCGCACCCGGCCATGGTGTGGGTGCACGGCGGCGTGCACGGCAACTTCGACACGCAGTACCTGCCGTTCATCATCGAAGCCACGCAGAAGGGCTACGCGATCGTCGCCCCCGACTACCGCGGCAGCACCGGTCACGGCAAGGCCCTGCACAACGCCATCGACTACGGTGGCTACGAAGTGGATGACGTGGAGTCGGCCGTCTCGGTGCTCAAGGGCCTGTCGTATGTCGACCCCGAGCGCCTTGGCGTGATGGGCTGGAGCCATGGTGGGTACATCACCACGCTGCTGCTGACGCGTGAAGCGCAGGGTTCGCCGTTCAAGGCTGGTGTGGCCATGGTGCCCGTGACCAACCTGCTGTTCCGTCTGTCGTTCAAGGGCCCCTCCTACCAGCGGTCCTTTTCGACGCAGTCGCGACTGAGTGGGCTCCCCTTCGAGCAGCGTGAAGAGTACATCCGTCGCTCGCCGTATTACTGGGTCGACAGCCTCAAGTCGCCGATCCTCGTGCATGTGGCCACCAACGACACCGACGTGAACTTCGAGGAAGCCCGCCCGCTGATCGACGCACTGCGCGCACGGCAGCCGAAGCTGGCCGAGACCAAGATCTACGTGAACCCGACGCCGGGCCCGGTGAGCGTGGGTCACACGTTTAATCGTCGCACCAACCGCCAGACGTTGCTTCGTGATGATTCGCCGGAGCAGATCGATTCGTGGAACCTGACTTGGGCCTTCATCGACAAACACCTGGGGAAGTGATACAACGCCGACCGCGCGGGCGCCCCGATCCGTCTGCCACGCGCCTGAACGCCAGATAGCCGATTGCGTCGTCGAGCCGGGCCCACCGCGTCAGGGTGGGCCCGGCTTGACAGTCAACATATACATATTTAGTAATATGATCATATGCCAACATCAAAGAGATCCATCCAGTGGGCGATCCTGCTCGCCTTGCCAACCCTGGCCGAGACACAGTCGCCCCAGCGGTTGCGACTGGCCGATGCACTGGCGGAAGCTGATCGCGCGGCGTTTGCCAACCGCGAGGCCGTCGGCGCGGTGGCCGCAGCGGACGCGCGGGCCGCGCTTCCCCTCAAAGGGATACTTCCGTCGGCCCGTCTGGAAACGGGATTCCTGCGCACCACCGATCCCATCGGGGCCTTCGGCACCCAGCTGCGGCAGCGGCGCGCGACATCGACGGCGTTCGACCCGGCACGGCTCAACGCCCCCGATCCGATCAACAATGTGCAGAGTGGGGTGGTGCTCGATGTCCCCGTGCTCAACGCCGATGCGCTGAGCGGATGGATGGCCGCCCGGACGGCCACGCGCGCCAGCGAGGCGGCAGCGCAATGGACGAACCGTCAGGTTCGTTACGACGTGGTGCGTGCCTACTACGGCGCGATACTGGCCGGGGAGAAGGTGGCGGCCCTCGCTCGAGCCGAGGCTGCGGCCCACAGTGTGGTGCAACAGGTGGAGCACATGATGGAACAGGGTCTCGTCACCCACGCCGACGCCTTGCAGGCCCGGGTGCGAGCGGCCGATGTGACCCTGCAACTCACTACCGCGCGACACGACGCGTCGACCGCCACGCGGCAACTGCTGCTGCTGCTTGGCCGGACCTCACCGGAGGGGGCCACGCTGCCCCTGCTGCCGAATGCACTGCCGGACGATTCCCTGGTACAGGCGCTGCTGCGGCAGCCTCCGACCTCCACGGCGGAATCGCCCGAGTCGGCCGCTCTTCAACGTGACGACGTCCGTGCGGCCCAACTCGGTCTCGACGCCGCCCGACTCGATGCCCATCGGGCGTCCGCCACCGTGCTGCCTCGCGTGAACGGCTTTGCGCGCTACGACTGGCACTCACCCGCCACACTCTATGCGGGCAGGCCGAACTGGACGGTGGGCGTCATGGCGTCCTGGTCCCTCTTCGGTGGCGGCGCAGAGCTCGCCGACATCGCCGGCGCGCAGGCGCGGATGCGTCTCGCCACCGTGGGACGTGAAGCCGCCGCGGCGCAGGCGGCGCTCGAAGCCGATGAAACCGCGCGCGGTCTCTCCCTCGCAGAATCCCGTCTCGATCTGGCCGCACGAGCAGCAACACAGAGCCGTGAAGCGCGCCGCTTGGTGGAAAGGCGCTATGCCGGAGGGCTCGCGACTATCGCCGAGTTGCTGGGCGCCGACGCCATGGCGACTGAAGCCACACTGAAACATGCGGCCGCGCGATACGAAGCCATCGTCGCGGTCGCGGCGCATCGCCGCGCGACCGGTGCGGATCCTGCGGCCCTTGCCCAGTTGGCCCCCGCATCCATTGCCTCGATCACTGAGCCCACTCGGGAGTAGTTGGATGACTGTCGCTCTCTCAGCCCGTTCCGTCGTCTCCCGTCAGAATTCGCTGACGCTCGCCGCGCTGTCGATCGTCAGCGCCGTACTCGTTGCCTGCAGTGGCGAAGACGCGGTGCCTCGCAGCCCCGGGTCCGGGCGGGCAGCCGTCGCGGGGACACCCATAGTCGTTGCCGAGACCACACTGAGTATCGTTTTCGACGCATCGGGAGTGGCCGAACCGGTACAGCAGGCCACGCTCAGCACCAGGTTGATGGGCACCGTCGTGAGCGTGCATGTGCACGAGGGGCAGATGGTGCGCGCCGGTCAGCCGCTGGTCGACATCGACGCCCGCGATCTTGTGGCCAAGGCGACCCAGGCCGCCGCTTCCGTCGCCGGCGCCGAAGCCGCACAGCATGAAGCCGCCGCGCACGCCGCCCGTTTCACAGCGCTCTACCATGACTCCGCCGCCACGCGTGCGCAATACGAGTCGGCGCTCACCGCGCTCGCACGCGCTGAGGCCGGGTTGCGCGCGAGCCGAGCCGGGGCTGCCGAACTCGAGGTCGTTCGCAGCTACGCGTCGGTCCGTGCCCCCTTCGATGGCATGGTGACCCAGCGCATGGCCGACGTCGGCGCATTGGCGGCCCCCGGTGCGCCGCTCATCACCGTACAGGACGTGTCGTCATTGCGACTCACCGCCTCGGTGCCGGCGGATGTCGCGCGCACGTTGCGGCCGGGTCGCTTGCTGGCGGCGCAGGTGGATGGTGACTCCTCCACGGCCACGGTGGAGGGCATCATACCGGCAGGCGCTGGCGGTCTGTTCACCGTCAACGCGCTGATTCGCAACAGGGATGCACGACGTCGCGCAGGCAGCACGGCAACACTGCATGTGCCCATGGGCACCCGCCCGGTGATTGCCGTTCCCCACCGGGCGCTCGTGCGTGATGGCGACCTGGTGGGGGTGGTGGTTCGCCACGACGGCCAGGACGACCGCCGATGGGTGCGTCTGGGTGCGCAGACGTCCACACACGCCGAAGTGCTCAGCGGCCTGAGGGCCGGTGAGACCATCGTGGTGCCGTCGGAAACGCCGGTCTCCACGCCGTCCGTCACCCCCGGTGCGCTCTGACCATGTCCAACGCCTGGGGAATTTCCGGACGCATCGCCAGAGCCTTCTTGCACTCCAAGCTCACACCTCTGGCAACGATTGCTTCGCTGGCGGTGGGTGGACTGGGCATTCTGGCCACACCGCGCGAAGAGGAACCACAAATTTCCGTGCCGATGATCGACGTGATCTCGGCCATGCCGGGCACGACGGCGGCCGAGGCAGAGAATCTGCTGGCGCGCCCGCTCGAGCAGCGCATGATGGAGATTCCCGGTGTCGAACACGTGTACACCACATCGGGCAATGGCTACGCGATGGCCACCGTGCGGTTCACGGTGGGTGAAGACCCCGAGCGGAGTGTCACCAAGGTGCAGGCCAAGCTGGCGGGCAGCCTTGGGGCATCTGCCAATGGCTCGTCGCTGAATGGTGCGCTTCCTCCTGGCGCATTGCCGCCGGTCATCAAGTCGCACTCCATCGACGATGTTCCCGTGCTGACACTCACACTGCACGGCAATGAAGTGGACGCGAACACCCTGCGGCAGATCGCGGTCCACCTCCAAGACGAAATCCGCACGGTGCCCGACGTCGCGGAAACGTTCGTGACGGGAGGGGCCGTACGTCAGATCTCCGTCTGGCTGGATGCCGCGCGATTGACCGCAGCCGGCGTATCGCCGGGAGAGGTGGCTGTCGCTTTGCGCAACGCCAACGCGCGACTCGACGCGGGAACGCTCACCACCAACGACAGCGTGGTGCAGATCGCTGTGGGTGCGCCGCTCACCGATGCACGGGAAGTCGGCAGCGTCGTGGTCGCGATGCCGGGCGATCGGCCGGTGTATCTCCGCAGCGTGGCTGACGTCCGGGATGATTTTGGCGAAGTCACGTCGTACGTGTCGCACCGTGCGGGTGAGTCGCCGGCCGAGGCTGCGGTGACCGTCGCCGTGGCCAAGCGGCGGGGAGCCAATGCCACGCAGGTCACGGAAACCGTGCTCGCCCGCGTGAACGCGGCCAAGGGGCGACTGCTGCCGTCGAGTGTGCAACTCGACATCACGCGTGACTACGGAGAAACCGCCGGCGAGAAGGCCCGGGAACTCATCCTGCATCTCGTCATCGCCACGCTGTCCGTCACGGTGCTCATCTGGCTGTTCCTCGGATGGCGCGAAGCGCTGGTCGTGCTGGTGGCCGTCCCGGTGACACTGGCCCTGACGCTCTTCGTGTACTATGCGCTGGGGTACACGCTCAATCGCATCACACTCTTTGCGCTCATCTTCTCCATCGGCATCCTGGTGGACGACGCCATCGTGGTGGTGGAGAACATCTATCGCCACCTGGCCATGGGCAATCGTCCAGCCCATGTCGCGGCCATCGACGCCGTGGACGAGGTGGGCAATCCGACCATTCTCGCCACCTTCACC
Organism: Gemmatimonas sp.; assembly: GCF_036405635.1. Classification (GTDB taxonomy): domain Bacteria; phylum Gemmatimonadota; class Gemmatimonadetes; order Gemmatimonadales; family Gemmatimonadaceae; genus Gemmatimonas. The sequence continues at coordinate 15,631 of NZ_DASWXE010000084.1, forward strand.
GTCATTGCTGCCATCGTGCCCATGGCGTTCGTGAGCGGCATGATGGGCCCATACATGCGACCCATTCCCGTGGGCGCGTCGGTGGCCATGCTGGCCTCGCTGGCGGTGGCCTTCGTCGTCACGCCCTACATGGCGTACCGACTGCTCGAGGGCCATGTGGGGACCGGACACGGCTCGATCGCCCATCCGGTCGAGGCCGAAACGACAGTTGGTCGGTGGTACCGTCGTCTGATGCTGCCGCTCATCGAACGGCGTGGCACCCGATGGAGCTTCTACGGCGTGGTGGGCGTGCTGTTGCTGGGCAGCATGGCGCTGGTCGGGCTGCGAGCTGTGCAGGTCAAGATGCTGCCCTTCGACAACAAGAGCGAGTTTCAGGTGGTACTCGACCTGCCCGAGGGCACGTCGCTCGAAACGACCAATCGGGCCGCGTCGGAGATTGCCGCCTATCTCGGCACCGTCGACGAAGTGATCAGCACGCAGGTGTACGCGGGCACGGCAGCGCCATTCAACTTCAATGGTCTCGTGCGCCACTATTTCATGCGTGAAGGCCCCAATGTGGCCGACGTACAGGTCAACCTCGCTCCCAAGGACGCGCGCGACCGGCAGAGTCATGCCATCGCGGTGGCAGTGCGCCCCGCGGTGGATTCGATTGCCGCGCGGTACCATGCCTCGGCCAAGGTCGCGGAGATTCCGCCAGGCCCGCCGGTTCTGTCCACACTCGTGGCCGAGGTGTACGGGCCCGACGATGCGGCACGCGTCGAAGCTGCCACCAGAGTGAAGGCCATTTTCGAGCGTACACCAGGCGTGGTCGATGTGGATTGGACCGTGGAAGCTCCACAGGAACGGAAGACTTTCAAAGTGGACCGGGTCCGTGCCGCCGAGAGCGGGGCGAGCGTCGAACAGATCACGCAGACCCTGTACATGGCGCTGTCGGGCAATACCAGCGGTGTCCTGAGCTCGACGACCGCGCGCAGCGCTGTCCCCCTCATACCGCGGTTGCCAGAAGCCCAGCGATCAGACGTGCAGGGACTTCTGTCTCTGCCCGTGGCCACTCAACAGGGCCTGCAGCCACTCGGTCGTTTCGTGACCGTGGTGGACGGTGTGCGCGAGAGCGTGCGTGTCCGCAAGGACCTGCGTCCCGTCATCTATGTGACTGGAGACGTCGCGCGTGAGATCGAGGCGCCGGTCTACGCCATCCTTGACATGAACCGCCAGATCAGCGCCCTGACCGTGAATGGCGCGACCGTGGGGATCTACAACGCGGTGCCACCCGCATCACTGACCGAAACCGCCATCAAATGGGACGGCGAGTGGCAGGTGACCATCGAAGTGTTCCGTGATCTGGGCCTCGCATTCGCCATTGTGCTGCTGCTCATCTACGTGCTCGTGGTGGGCTGGTTCCAGAGTTTCTCCATTCCGCTGGTGATCATGGCGCCCATTCCGCTCACGCTCATCGGAATCCTGCCGGGCCATGCCCTGAGTGGCGCGTTCTTCACGGCGACCAGCATGATCGGCATGATCGCACTGGCCGGCATCATCGTGCGCAACTCCATTCTGCTGGTGGATTTCATCCAGCTCGAGGAAGCCCGCGGCCGCAATCTGGTCGAGGCGGTACTGGAAGCGGGTGCGGTGCGATTTCGCCCGATTGTGCTCACGGCCGCCGCGGTGGTGGTGGGCGGGCTGGTGATGGTGCTCGACCCCATCTTCCAGGGGCTCGCCGTGGCCCTCATGAGTGGAGCCGTGGCAGCGACGCTCCTCACGATGATCGTCGTGCCCCTGCTGTACTGGGAGCTGCGCCGGAACGCGCCTCCGATGGTCGATTCCCCTCTGCATACGGAGCACCACGACTGATGTGCCACGAGAAGATCATTCGTCGCTTGGCAGGCTCGGTGGTCCTGCTGTCCGTCATCCTCGGCTTCACCGCATCCGACCGATTCTTCTGGCTCGCCGCCTTTGCGGCCTTCAACCTGCTGCAATCGAGCTTCACAGGCTTCTGTCTGCCTGAGAAGATATTTGCCCGCCTCGGATGGTTTGGATGTAGGCCGAGGCGCTGACGACGGCTTTCGACGGGCTGACTACCGTCCGGTGACGACCTTTCGTCGTTCGGTCAGCTCGGTCTCGAGACGACCACACACCAGCTCGCACAGTTTCAGCACGTCCCGGTCCGCCAGCTCATAGCGCACGAAGACGCCATCCCGTTCCCGGGCGACCAGACCATTCGCGAACAGCTGCGCCAGATGACGGGACACATTGGCCTGTCCCATGCCGGTGGCTTCGACCAGCTCGTTGACGGTCATGGGCCCGCCGCGAAGCTCCTGCAGCAGGCTCAGACGCGCGCGATCACTCAACGCCTTGAATCGTTCGGCGACGAGGTCGAGCAGTTCCTGACTCATGCGTTTCATCGGCACGCCCGACAAGAGTTACACAAATACACACATAGGAATATAACAAAAACCAGAAACCGGCGCATCCGTGTGATGCGCCGGTAGCCTGGGACCCCTCGTCAGCGCGCACCTCGTCGGCGCGCTCCTCGTCAGAGCAGCGTCGCGTCGAGTGTGATCTCGGCCCTCAGCACCTTCGACACGGGGCAATTTTCCTTGGCGATCGTGGCCAGCTGCTGGAACTGCTCCTCGCTGATGCCCGGCACCGTGGCCGTCAGCTGCAGCTGGATCTTGGCGATGGTGTAGCCACCGGCCTCCTGCACCAGCGACAGTACGGCATTGGTGCGCAGCTCGGTGGCCGTGTGCCCGGCCTTCGTGAGCTGGCCCGACAGCGCCATGGTGAAGCAGCCCGCATGTGCCGCGGCGATCAGCTCCTCAGGGTTGGTGCCGCTCCGTCCCGATTCATCTTCGAAGCGCAGCTTGAACGAATACGGCTGCGCGTTGAGCACACCGCTGGGCGTGGTGAGCGTTCCGCTTCCTTCACGAATGCTGCCATTCCAGACGGCTGTCGCAGTGCGTTCCATGATTTCGGATCCTTGACTGGGTAGGCCCCCGCATGCCGAGGGCAGGACGAGGGGAAGGATACCCCACAACCCGGTCCCCGCTACCCGAATCGCCGAACCGTTGCCGGGCCTGTCGCGGACTCAGCCGGTGGACAGCACAAACTGGTTGCCTTCGCTGTCCCTGAAGATGGCCGACGTGCCCCACGACTCGACCTTGGCCTCCTGCACCAGCTCCACCCCTGCGGCTTTGAGCGCGGCGGCCGTAGCGACCACATCGTCACACTCGAAGGACAGGTTCATGAACTGGCCGATCCACGCCTCCTGCCCCGGTGCGGTGAACAACACCACCCCCGTCTCGGCCCGCGGGATGCGCAACTCGATCCAGCGCATGCCCGGACCCATCGGGGCGTCGGTGGCCACCTTGAAGCCCAGCTTCTCGGTGTAGAAGGCCAGAGCCCGGTCCTGATCGTGGACGGGAATGCTGATGAACTTCACGCGTTTGATCATGGCGTCACCATCGCGTTTCCCTGACTCGCGCGCAAGACGGGCAAGCTTTACTATGGCAATGAATTCCACAGGAGACCGCCCCCGTGTCCATTGCGCTCGACCCGTATGTGCTCGACACCCTCATGGCCGACCTGGTCGGGCATGACCGACAGCCCTCGGCGTTTCTGGTCTACCTCTACTTCGTGCGGCACACCAGCGCCGCCGGCAAACAGACGGTGACCGTGGCCCTGCTCGACATCGCCGAGAGCACGGGGCTGTCCAAGCGTACCGTGCAGAATGCCATCAGCTGGCTGGTGCACCGCAAGCTGGTGGCGGTGACCCGTCCGGCCGCCACGGCGGTGCCCACCTACCGCCCCCTTCGTCCCTGGCGTCGCAGCTGACCGCGGCCCGACTCGGCCTCCAATCGTCAAGGCATTCCCTGCCGAGACCGTTCGCGGCAACTTCCAGCGAACGTTTTCCCCCACCCCCATTGCCGATGCGTCGTTCTACCCCCCGGATGGCCGCCCACGCAGCCGTCACCGCCGCGGTGGTCGCAGTGGCCCCGCTGGCGTCCCTTGGCGCCCAGACCCGTACCGTCACCGCTGACGACTACGCCCGCGCCGAGAAGTACCTGGGCTTCAATACCAGCCTGCTGGTGTCCAACACCGGCGTGCAGCCCACGTGGCTGCCTGACGGGCGTTTCACCTACCGCGTGCGGCAGCCCGATGGCTCGACGCCGATGATTCTGGTGGACGCCAAGGGTGCCAAAACCAATTGCACCGCGGCGGGCACCGTGTGCCCGCCTGCGCCGGCTCCGGGTGGTCCACCGGGTGCCCCGCGCGCCGGTGGGCGTGCTCCTGAAGTGCTTTCGCCCGACGGTACCAAGGCCGCGTTCATCCGCGACTGGAACCTGTGGGTGCGCGATGTGGCGTCGAATCAGGAGACACAGCTCACCACCGACGGCATCAAGGATTTCGGGTACGCCACCGACAACGCGGGCTGGGTGCATTCGAACCGCGCGCTGCTCATGTGGTCGCCCGACTCGAAGAAGATCGCCACGTTCCAGCAGGACCAGCGCAACGTGGGCGAGATGTACCTGGTACGCACCAAGGTGGGGCACCCCGAGCTGATGGCGTGGAAGTATCCGCTGCCCGGCGACTCGGTGGTGTCGATGATCCATCGCGTGGTGATCGACCTGAGTGCCGCACCCAAGGTGGTGCGCTTCCGCATGGGTCCTGATGAACATCGCAGCTCGGTGTGTGATCACATCGCCTGCGGCGGCAAGCTGGCCGACGTGGAGTGGTATCCTGACGGCTCGAAGGTGGCGTTCCTCTCCAACTCCCGCGATCACAAGATCGCCACGTTGCGCGTGGCCGATGCGGCGTCGGGTGAAGTGCGCGATGTGCTGCGCGAGGAAGTGGCCACGCAGTTCGAAAGCGGCGACGGCGACCAGAACTGGCGCGTGCTGCCGGCTTCCAACGAAGTGATCTGGTTTTCCGAGCGCGACGACTGGGGTCAGCTCTATCTGTATGATCTCAACACGGGCACCCTCAAGAACAAGATCACGACGGGTGACGGTGGTGTGCTGGGCATCGAGCGCATCGACGCCAAGGCCCGCACGATCTGGTTCACGGCATCGGGCAAGGAGAAGGGACGCGATCCGTATTTCCGTCATCTCTATCGCATCGGGATGGACGGCAAGGGCCTCACGCTGCTCACCCCCGAAGACGGTGATCACAACATCTCGCTGTCACCCGACGGCGCGCGGTTCGTGGACAGCTGGTCGCGCCCCGATCTGCCACAGACGGCGCTGCTGCGCGATGCGCGCACGGGCAAGTCACTGGCGACCCTCGAAACCGGCGACATCAGCAAGCTCACCGCGACGGGCTGGAAGCCGCCCACGCGCATCACGGTGAAGGATCGCGCCGGCAAGTGGGACCTGTATGGTCTCATGTGGACGCCGACCAAGCTCGATTCCACGCGCAAGTATCCGATCATCAACTACATCTACCCGGGTCCGCAGGGTGGCTCGGTGGGTAGCCGTCAGTTTTCACCGGCTGTACGCGACAATCAGGCACTGGCGGAGCTGGGCTTCATCGTCGTGTCCATCGACGGCACGGGCAATCCGATGCGCTCCAAGTCCTTCCATGACGCGTACTACGGCCGCATGGGCGACAACACGCTCCCCGATCAGATCGCGGGCATGAAGGAACTGGCGGCGAAGTACCGCTTCATCGACCTCGACCGGGTGGGCATGTGGGGCCACTCCGGCGGCGGCTTTGCCACGGCCGGTGCGCTGTTCCGCTATCCGGACTTCTTCAAGGTGGGCATCGCGGAGTCGGGCAATCACGACAACCGCAACTACGAAGACGACTGGGGCGAGCGCTATCACGGCCTGCTCACGCGCAACGGCGCGACTGACAACTACGACGCCGAAGCCAACCAGACGCTGGCCAAGAATCTCAAGGGCAAGCTGATGCTCGCGCACGGCACCCTGGACGACAACGTGCCGCCCGACAACACGCTGCTGGTGGTCGACGCACTGATCAAGGCCGGCAAGGACTTCGATCTCATCATGATTCCGAATGCGGCGCATGGCTTTGGCGCTGCGTCGAACTACATGATGCGTCGTCGCTGGGACTACTTCGTGCAGCACCTCATGGGTGCCACACCGCCGAAGGAATTTCAGATCGGCCCGAAGTAAGCCGCATCAGTGTGCCTGAAACACCACGGGGCCTGCCGTCGATCTGACGGCAGGCCCCGTGTGCATTGCACGCTTCCGCAGCGTTACGGCTTCACACCGGCCGCCGCGCTCGGCGCCGTGTACGTCCACGGCTGGCGCATCAGCGGTTTCTGCCGCGGATACACCTCATCGAGCGTGTTGCCGTCGAACAGGCGGCCGTTCACCATCACCATGTTGATGGTGTTGCTGTTGCGGATGTTCTCGAGCGGGTCCTTGTCGAGCACCAGCAGGTCCGCAAACTTGCCCACTTCGAGCGAGCCAATTTCCGAGCCCAGGCCGATGGCTTCCGCGCCAACGATGGTGGCCGAACGCAGCGCATCGTGCGTGCTCATGCCACCCGACTGCACCAGCCACAGCTCCCAGTGCATGCCCAGCCCCTGCAACTGGCCATGGCTGCCGATGCCAATGCGTCCGCCACGCTCCACGGTGGTCTTGAGGTCTTCCGCGTGCTGCCACATGGCGTATTCCTCCTTCACCGCAAAGCCCGCCGGTCCAGGCGCATTGCCCGCACCGCGGCGGCGCACCTTGGTATCGAAGTCCACGGGGTGCGTGAAGCGACGCAGCTTGGTGTCGCTCATCAGGTCTTCGCTCTGATAGAACCAGCCTTCACCGAACGGGCCACCGTACTCCACGATGAGCGTTGGTGAGTTCACCACCTGCGTGCCCTTGTACCACTCGAAGATGTCGTCGAACTTCGGCGTGATGGGCAGCGTGTGCTCGATGCCCGGATAGCCATCGATGCCGTGGGTGATGTTGAGCTTCTGATCGAGCCCGCCTTCGGTGGTGGGCATGATGCCCAGCTCCCTGGCCGCCATGATGATCCACTGCCGCTGCTGGCGATTGCCGCTCATGTACATCTTGAGCGTCTTGGTGTCGTAGTACTTCGCATAGCGTGCGAGCACGTCGCGCGCATGGTCGAGGTCCCGCACCTGTTCACCCGCAAAGACGCCGGGGCCCGTGGTGTAGATACGCGGGCCGATCATGTCGCCATTTTCCACGCGGTCAGCATACGACAGGAAGTCCGTCGTGGCCGTCTGCGGATCGCGCGTGGTGGTCGTGCCATACGCCAGTGTGGTGAGATACTGCCACGTCTGCGTGCTGTGCACGTTGGGTGTGAGCCACTGCGGGTGATAGTGCGTATCCACCATGCCCGGCATGATCACCTTGCCCGCCACGTCGATGATCTTCGCGCCCTCGGGGATCGTCACGCTACCGCGTGCGCCGACGGCCACGATGCGCTGGTCGCGCACCACGATGTCGGCGTTGTTGATGATCTCCTTGTCCTTCATCGTGATGGCCTTGGCCCCACGGAACACCACCACACCACGCGGCACGTCACGCGTGGCCGACACGGCAATGCGCGTCTCGGCCGGCTTGTAACCCGGCGGGGTCTTCTTGGTGGTATCGGCCTTCGCGATGGAGTCGGCGCGCGTGATGCTGTCCTTCACCGCCTTCGTGGTGTCGGCGCGCAGACGCGCCTTGCGACGATCGTCTTCCTTGAGCGAATCCTCGACCACCTTGGCCCGATCGAGGTCGTACGTGAAGAGTGCGTTGCCCAGGGCCCAATGGATCTTCTTGCCATCCGCCGACCACGTGCCGAACTCACCACCCACCGTGTTGAGCTTCTTCACCGGCACGGCGGCACTCCGCGGATCCGCCACGCTCACCGAGGGCGCCGTGGCACCGATCTGCGGCACGGTGATGGTATAGAAGTCCATACCGACCATGGCGAGCGCCTGATCACCACTCGGCGCCATGAGAATCATCGCGGCGGGCGGGGCCTGCGGCGGTGACGGCTCCGCGTCGTCGAGGTGCGTGCCAGCGCCAACCGGCCGCGCCGACCGGCCGCCGAAGTTGAACTGCGACTCCTTCGCGACAAGCGCCGCGTCGAGATTGGCACCAGCGCCCGGCGGCAGCGGACCCGTGACACGCAGGTGTGTCTTGAGATCGGTGCCGTCCCAGCGGAACGATTGCAGGCCGCCACCACCGCTGTACGCAAAGATGCGCGTGCTGTCCTTGGTGAAGTGCGGTGTGTTGATGCCACCCGCAGGCATGATCAGTGTGGCCGCGCCACCGGTGGCCGGCACCCACACGAGATCGGCCGCCGCCGGTCCGAAGAACGCGGCACCAGCTTCCTGCACTTCACGCGCCGCCGCACGCGTCGCCACGATGCGATTGCCCGTGGGCGCCCACGCGAGGTCGGTGTACAAGCCGCCGATGGTGGACAGCGTGCGCGTGCGCCAGCCACGCGTGCCATCGACATCAGCGCGCATGATCTGACCACCGCGGCTGTCTTCCCACGTCACGTAGGCGATCGACTTGCCATCGGGCGACCACACCGGGCTGAACTCACCCACCGTGGCATTGGAGACACGTGCCGGCTTGTTGTCCGCCACGTTCATCGTCCACACACGATCCAGCGCCACGAACGCGAGCTGCTTGCCATCGGGCGACGGCTGCACATCGCGAATCTGTCGCGACGTGAAAGTCGCCGTCGTGTCGATCTTGTAGGCGAACTTCACCTCCGGTCCCATCTCGAGCTTCACTTCTGCTTCGAACGGGATCTTGGTCGGGTTTGAGCGATCGACCGGTACGCGCCAGATCTCGCCGCCGTAGGTCACCACGATGGCCTTGGAATCGGGCGTGAAGCTGTAACCCGGATAGGCGTCCATCGGCGCGCGCGATTCCATGTCGTCACGCTGTACCGGGAACGCCAGCCACTCTTCCTGCTGCGTCTGCAGGTTGCGGATGCGCAGACCAGTCTTGGTCTCGAAGCGCGTGGCATACACCAGCCATGTGCCATCGGGCGACAGCGCGGGACGCGCACCAGACCCGAAGCGCGTGGTCATCTGCGAGGCACGGCCGGTTTCACGATCCCACACGGCCAGCTGGTACTGCGGTCCGATGGCGTTGTACTGCCAGTCCCCTGTGCGCGTGGCGTACCACAGGTAGCGACCACCGGAACCGAATGCGGCCCCCAACTGCTTCTGGGTGGCCGCGGGGGCCGGCAGGATGGACAGGGGCACGCCGTTGCCACCATCGACGTGATACATCCACAGCTTGGCGGCGCCACCGAGGCCACCGCCGCGGGAGACGATCACGTACTTGCCGTCCGGATCGAACTCCGGCGACACGTACATGTTGTTGTTGCCGCGCGTGAGCTGCGTGGTGTCCTTCTTGTCGAGCGACATCAGCCACACGTTCTCGCCGCCGGAGCGGTCGGAGATGAACACCACCTTCTTGCCGTCGGGCGAGAAGCGCGGCTGCGCGTCGTAGGCCATGCCGCTGGTCAGGCGGGTCGCCTTGCCGCCGCCAATCGGCAGCGTGTACAGGTCGCCGAGCAGGTCGAAAATGATCTGCTGGCCATCGGGCGACACGTCCACCGACATCCACGTACCCTTGGTCGTGGTGAAGGTGTGGGTACGGGCGGTCTTGAGGGGGAGCGTGGCGGCAGTCGGCGCGGCCGGGGTGCCTTGCGCGCTCAATGAGGCAGCCGGCGCGACGAGGCCTGCGACACCCAGTGCCGCGGCCACGACAGCCGGTGCGAGCGTGTTCCGAGCCGCTGCCGGTAGAGGCCGAGCGGTACGGGGTGGGACGGGAACTGTCATGCAATCTCCAGGAAGTGGCCAACACCGAATTCTACGATGGGACACCCTCATTCGTGTCCTTAGATTATCTGGAATGGACAGACTCTTCTTCATGATCGGGGCGCTCTCCGGCGCCATCAGCGTGGCGGCCGGGGCCTTTGGCTCCCACGGCCTGCGCGCGAAGCTCGAACCGCGGCAGCTCGAGGTATTCGAGACGGCGGCGCGCTACCAGATGTACCATGCCCTCGCACTGATCGCGGTGGCGTGGGCGGCCAGCCGTTGGCCCGGTTCGCTGACCAACGCCAGCGGATGGCTGTTCGTCGCCGGCACAGTGCTCTTTTCGGGCTCCCTGTACGGCTACACGCTCACGGGAACGCGCGTATTGGCGATGATCACGCCCATTGGCGGCGTGTGCTTCATCCTGGGCTGGATTTGCCTCGCGCTTACGGCGCGCAACATCTGATCGTCACGGCCAACCCCTGAACGCTCCGGACTCCACCCCCGTGCCCTCCTGCCGATGACGGTTGCCGTCAGTGCGGTGCAGCTGGGCGCGATTGCCGCGGTCTCCGTCGTGAGCGGCGCCGCCAATTCCATCGCCGGCGGCGGTACGCTGCTCACCTTCCCTGCCCTGCTGGGTATGGGTATCCCCGCCGTCTCGGCCAATGCCACGAGCACCGTGGCGCTCTGGCCCGGCTCACTGGCCAGCATGCTGGGCTATCGCCGTGAGCTGGTTGGCGCGGAGCGATGGGCGCTCCGCCTCGCCATTCCGAGTGTGCTTGGCGGATGTCTCGGGGCATGGTTGCTGCTGGTGACCAGCGAAGAGCGTTTTCGCACCATCGTGCCGTGGCTCGTGCTGAGTGCGACGGTGTTGTTCGTGGTCCAGGGGCCGGTGATGCGCTGGCTGCGCAAGCGCATGATCACGGAAGGTGACGGCGAGCGGCCCATCGATCCCAGTATGGCCATGCTGCTCGCGCAGTTCGCGGTAGGGACTTACGGCGGATATTTCGGTGCTGGAGCAGGCATTGTCATGCTCGCCGTCTTCGGTCTGATGGGGCTGACAAACATTCATCAGATGAACGGCCTCAAGAACTTCAACGGCCTCTGCTTCAACGGTGTGGCGGCGATCACATTTGCGGTGATGGGATTGGTCAACTGGCCCATCGGACTGGTGATGGCAATTGGTTCGAGTGTGGGTGGGTATCTCATGTCCGGCCTCGCGCAACGCGTGCCACAGTCGTGGGTGCGTGCCGCGGTGTCCTGCATCGGATTCGCCAGCGCGCTCTGGTTGTTTCTCACACGATAGGGCAAACGTTTCGCATCTCGCGGTGCATGATGCTTGCACCTGTACGATGATGTGCCCGCAGTACACTGGCGCGAGGGTGGTCATGCACCTTTCTTTGGCGCCATGAGTTCTTGGCAATCCCTGTGGCGACGTGTGTCTGGGTCGGAAGAGCAGCGTCCGGGCTGGCTGGCGAGCCCGGGATTCATTGCTGCGGTGAGTATTGGCGTGCTGGCCATCACGCTGAATGTGATCGTGGCCCGCCAGTTGGTGCGCATCGGCAATGATGCACAGTCACTCGCCGACTCGTGGATCTCCCGTACCGCCAGCCTTGGTGCGCTGCAGGATGGCCTGCGCGACTTTCGGCAGCAGGAGGCACGCCTCGCTCTGAGCGGCGGCCCATCGTGGAGCGGTGTGCATGTCGACTCGCTGGAGATGCTGCGCGAACGCTGCGAGACGGCACTGGTCCGTGTCACCGCGCTCTCGGCGTCACCGTCCGATGCCGAGCAGTCCGGTTCACTGCAGCGCCTGTGGAACATGTATCGCCGGCAGCACTACGCCTCGCGCAGCCTCACCACAGGTGAAGGCAGCGCGGCGATGGCCGCCTTCCGCGGACGTGAGTCCACCTATGTAGCGCTCACCAACCTCACGCGTGTCACGCGCGACGCGATGACAGTGAGCGCCGACCGCCTCACGGCACGCAGCCGTCGATCAACCAACACATCGGCGGTGTTGTTGGTCGGTAGCATCCTGCTCACGATTCTCGCGGTGGTGGTCGCGGCGGCGCTGCGGCGGTCTACCGCAGCGCGCGAGACGGCGGAACGACGGCTGCGGGGCGTGACCGATCAGTCGCTGGGCATCGTGTGGGAGGTCGATGCCCAGGGGCGCATGCGCTATTGCTCGCAATCGGGATTCGACTTGCTCGAGCTGCCGCATGAATCGGTGATCGGCCGACGGGCGCTGTCCCTCGTCCTCGCGGAGGATCGCGCGATGGCGATTGCCGCTGCGCGGCGAGCGGCGACGTCGGGCCAGGCACTTGGAGATCTCGAGCTTCGTGTACGTGCGGCCGACGGGGCCATTCACTGGCTCGCCATCAGCGGCGAGGTGCTCTCGCGTGGGGACGGTGATGCCGCCGTGATGGGCGGCGGTCGCGGTCTTGCGGTCGATGTCACGCGGCGGCACCTGGCCGAGCAGGCGCTGGCGCAGAACCGTCGCCTCGAATCGCTGGGCACGTTGGCCGGTGGCGTGGCACACGACCTGAACAACGTGTTTGCCGCGGTGAGCAGCTATGCGCAATTGGCGCGTCAGCAGGCCGACGGCAAGGAGACGTTGCAGGAGGACCTCACGGCCATCGAAACGGCTGCACAGCGCGGCGCGTCATTGGTGCGTCGCGTACTGCAGTTCGCACGGCGTCAAACGCGGGAGCCGCGGGTGGTGTCGGTGGTGGACACGGTGCGCGAAGTGGTGCAGCTGCTGCGCCCGCAAACACCGCCCCACGTGCATATCGTGGTGGAGCTGCCGCGCGGCGAGACCGATGTACTGGCCGACCCCACGGAATTGCATCAACTGGTGGTGAACATCGCCAGCAACGGCCTGCATGCGATGGCGACACAGGGATCGGAGCTGCGCGTACGCGTGGCGCGCGTGGAAGCCGATATCACCCTGACGATTGTCGACAACGGCGTGGGCATGGCCCCTGAGGTGCTCGAGCGGTCCATCGAGCCGTTCTTCACCACACGCCCTGTCGGTGAAGGCACAGGCATGGGACTGTCCGTGGTGCACGGCATCGTGGAGACACTGGGCGGCAAGCTGGCCATGACATCCCGCGCCGGCGAAGGCACCACGGTGACGGTGACCTTGCCGCGTGCACCGATTGCCTCACCCCGGTTGAACGATGGTGTCGGCGTGGCGGGCGGGCGCGGGCGAGGTGTGCGGGTCCTGCTCGTGGATGACGACGAGCATGTGCGCGATGCGGTGAGTCGCATCCTGCGTCATTCGTCGTGTGAGGTGGAGGCACATCCCTCCGCCGCATCGGCACTCGAGGTGCTACGCACTGACCCGGCGCGCTACGACGTGGTGATCACTGACTTCACCATGCCGGGCATGAGCGGTCTCGAGCTCGCGGAAGCCGTTCAGACGCTGCCGCATGCGCCGCCTATCGTGCTCGTGAGTGGCTATCTCGACGATGCCACTACGGCGCGAGCACATGCGCTGGGTATTGCGCATGTGCTCGACAAACCGGTGCCGCGTCAGCTGCTGATGGACGCGATTGCCGATCTTACTTCACCGACACCTGCTTGATCATGCCATGTGCGAGGTGCGGCTTGCCGTCCTTGCCATCCGGCGTGAAGCAGATGATCGCGTACTCGCCAGCCGGCACATCCACTGACAGGTAGACCGTAGCACCCGGCAGGATGTCGGTGATACCACCGAACGGGATGCCCGGCGGTGCGCCTTCCGGCTTCTCGGCGAACTGCGCCATCTGCATCGGCGTCTTTCCCGGCAGCAACTTGGCGAGGAAGAACTCGTGCGGCTGCTTGCCCGTGTTCTTCACGGCAATGATATGCTTGCCCGGCGCGAGCGGCTTCGAAAACGCGAAGTCGTAGTCGGAGAGCGTCAGCGTGACATCGGCGGTGGGCGCCGGCGCCTTGTTCGTCGACGGCGTGACCGTGAGCGCCTTGATCATGCCCTTCATGACATGCGGCGGTCCGCCCGGGCTCGGAATCACGCACAGCGCGACGTATTCACCGGCTTCAAGGGTGCTGGTGAAGACCGTCTCGGTGGCCGATGCATTGGGGCCACCCACGGGCTTCATCCACGCCGGCGGCGGGCCACCGGACTTGAACCAGGCCAGCACGTCATCCGGCTTCTTGCCCTTCTCCACCTTCACCAGATAGAGGTGGTGCAGCTCCTTACCCTTGTTCACGAACCGCATGGTCGTGAGGCCGGCCGGGATGCTGGCGGGCATGTCGAAGGCGTAGTCGTTGGCGACCACGGAGACGACGTTGGCGCCCGCAACGGCCGGAATGGACGCGGTGGCCATTGCGCGAGGTGCCGCGGCCTGCGCCGGCGTGCGAGTTGCCTGTGCAGACAGTGAGGTGGAAAGGATTGCCACGCTGATCGACGCGGTGGCGAGACGCAAGGAATGGGACATCGATGCCTCAAGACAAGAGTTCAGCTGCGCCGCAATTCTGAATGACTGCAATCATCGGCAGCGTCGCAGCACGATGGTGCGATTGAGTCACCCTCTACGTGCGCAGTCCTGGAACAGGTTTCAGAGAAAGTGCAGCATTCGGGGGTACTCTGCATGCGACGCTTTCGTCACATCCTTGCCTGGGCGAGATTCCGGCATGTCACGTGCCTTTGTGAACGAGGATGCCGGCCCGCCGGAGCAACGTCCGGACTACGATCTGCCACCGCGGGATGCAGTGGAGTTTCCGGCCGCCGCCGCCAAGGCGTTGCTGGCGGGCGCGCGGGCCGGTGACACGGTAGGGGCGGAAGACGCGACGGGTCTGCCATGGGGTTCACCGGAGCTGGTGCCGGAGGTGCGTCTCATCCTGGCGCAGGCGCAGACCGATCGGGACGACCGTCTGGAGCAGCTGGCCGAGCGATTTCTCCGGGCGGCTGGGGGGTCCTAGGCCGCATCGTCGGTCAATTCCGATTGATTGTGTCTGCAATCTCGACTAGACTTCTCGTGTTGCACTAAACGAGAACGATTCTCATCTAGCTCGAGCGATGTCCATGATGATCCTGAACGCCCGGCGAGTCTGGCGCCCCATCGGCCGCCTCCTCGCCCTTGCCGCTGCCGCCGCGACGGTGGCCGCCTGCTCCACCAGCGATGTCACGTCGGCCCCGCTTCCCGCCGGCGGCGCCTTCACCGTCGATGCGACCACGCAGTGGGTGTACGTCAGCCTGGCCGACAGCGCCGTGGTGACGCCGACCCCGACCAGCGGACAGTCCTCGGCATGGGACATCGCGTTCAACGCCACCAACGTCATGCTGAACGGCGGTCAGGCTGGTCCCGGGGGCGTGACAGGCTTCTGCGTCTGTCAGAACACGGCGCGCAATCCGAGCAACACCGAGTGGCTGGCGATGACGCCGGCGGGCGAGAAGGCGACGTTCGATTCGCTCACCCGCACACCGTCGGGCGCGACCTTCGTTTCTGATCAGCTGACCCCGGCGGTCAGTGGCATCTATCGCGGCAGTGGCACCACCGCGACGGCCAGCCCCGACTCGGTGTTCTTCGTGCGCTACGCGGACAGCACCGGCTTCGCGAAGGTGCACGTCACGGCGCTCACCACGCCGACAGCCGCATCGCCCGGCACCGTCACCATTGAATACACACTCGCCGGCAACGCCGACGCGGCGTTCGGCGCGACACGCACGGCGCAGATCGATGTCGCGTCCGGTGCCAAGAACTTCGACCTGAACACCGGTCAGGTGACGACGAGCGCCACCGATTGGGAGCTGCGCTTCGATGGCTACACGGTGCGCGTGAACGGTGGTGCGAGCGGTCCGGGCAAGTCGGCCGCCGCCAAGATCACCGACTTCACCTTCGCCACGGCCACACCGGCCAGCACGGTCGCCAACGCGTACCGCGCCGACGTCTACGCCGGGATCTTCAACACTGCGCGCTACTATCGCTACAACCTCGCCGGCGACAATCGCATTTCGCCGACGTTCGACGTGTACCTGATCCGTCGCGGCACGCGCACGTACAAGCTGCAGATCATCAACTACTACAGCGCCACCGGCAGTCCGCGCGTCGTCACGTTCCGGTACGCGCAGCTGTCCGAATGAAGACCGTCCCGAAGACCGTGTCGTGGTTGACCTTCCTCGTTGCCGGTGGCGCATGCCTGCTCGCGCCATCGGCTTCGGCCTTTGCGCTGTTGCCCGGCCCCGGTTCCGCATCCGGGCGTGTCGTTGACGCTTCCGACCGTCATGCGATCGCTGGTGCGGAAGTGCAGTTGCTTGGCCCTGACACACTGACACTGCGCACGGATGCGCGTGGTGCCTGGCATGCTCCGCGCGTACGTCCGGGCCGCTACGCCGTACGGACGCGTGTGCTGGGGTATGCCGTTTCCAGCGTCACCATTGATGTGGCCGATGATCAAAAGGTGGAACGCACCATCGCGCTCGACGCGACGCCGCTCGCACTCGACCAGGTCGTGGTCACCGCCGCCCGGCGTGAACAGCGCCTCAAGGACGCCGTCGTCACTACAGAGCTGATCAGCCGCGCCGATATCGAGCGCACCGGCGCCACGGATATCGCCGCGGTGTTGCTCGAGCAAACCGGCATCGAACTGCAGGGTGGTCATCCGGCCGGCACGGGAGTCATGCTGCAAGGCATTGGCTCCGAGCGGGTGCTGGTGCTGCTCGATGGCCAGCCGGTCGCCGGTCGCATCTCGGGCGTGTTCGACATCTCACGCATTCCCGTGACGATGATCGAGCGCGTGGAAGTGGTGCGCGGCCCGCAGTCCACGCTGTATGGCACGGATGCGATGGGCGGTGTGGTGAACATCATCACCCGCACGGCACCCAAGAACGATGGCGCATTCTATGGTGTGGGTGTGCGAGGCACGTTCGGCTCGCAGGCCCGCACCGATGGCGCAGCCAACCTGACGTTTTCACAGGGCGCGCTGAGTGCCACCACCGACTTCTCGCGCCGTCAAACAGAAATGACGCCGGGCATGTCGGGGACGGCTGGCGCGCTGACCGCACGCAGCGATGTGGCGGCCAAGCTCCGCTATGCCCCCGACAGCGGCAAGTCGCTCGAGGCCAGTGTGCTGGGTCTCGACGAACGTCAGCGCTGGCTGGCCGGTTCGCTCTACAACTTCGGTGACAACCGGCAGTGGAGTGGTCGCCTCAACGGCACGATGTCACCGGATGCTGCGCGTCGTCATCGGGTGAGTCTCACCGTGTCCGGCTCGCACTACGATCACCTGCAGCGCGCCAGCTCCGAGACGCGACCGATCGCCGGCGACACGGGCTCGCGGCAGATCCAGAGTGTGTACCAGCTCGACGCGATCTACAACGGCCGACTCACCGATGCCGTGGCGCTCGACGTGGGCACGCAGGTGCGCCGCGACGAAGTGGAAACGGAGCGCGTGCTTGGCGGCCGTCGCAACATCACGCTGTACGAGCCCTACGCGCAGATGGAAGCGGCGCTCACCCCGACCCTGTCGGTGGTGCCGGGTGTGCGCCTCACGCAGAGTTCGCAGTGGGGCACGCACATGACGCCGCGCGTCGCGGCGCGTCAACGCATGGGTGAGCACGTCACGCTGCGCGCGTCGTACGGCACGGGATTCCGCGCGCCGGACTTCAAGGAGCTGTACATGCGCTTCGTGAATTCCAGCGCCGGCTACGCCGTGAACGGCAATCCCGATCTGCGCCCCGAATCCTCGACGAACTTCATGGGCGGCGCGGAGTGGGCCACACCGCGCAGCTATGTGCGCCTACAGGCGTTCCGCAACGACTTCGTGGACTTCATCGAGACGCAGGCCGTGAGCCGCCCCGGTGAACCGGCCATTTATCAGTACGCGAACATCTCGGATGGCTCCACGCAGGGCATGGATGTGGAGAGTGGCTTTGCGCTGGCCGGCTTCCGCGGTGAAGGCAGCATCTCGATGCTGACCACGCGTGACGATGCGACCGGCCGTGAGCTGCTCAGCCGCCCGAAGTTCTCGGCGCGCGCCACCATGGGGCTCCCCGCCCTGCTCGACGTGCGCTTCAGCGTGACGGGCGTGTACACCGGCCGCACACCGATGTCACGCGATGAAACCACCGGTGCCATCACCGGCTGGCGCGATGCCTTCCCGCGCTTCGACCTGCGCGCGGCGCGGCGTCTGGGTTCGCTCATGGGCGCCCCGGAACTCGTCCTGGGCGTGGACAACGCCTTCGACACACAGCCCGCGCAGTGGGCTGGCTTCAACCGTCGTCACATCTACACGTCCTTCTCCTGGACCTTCAACCGCACCCCCGCGCGATGAACGCCATGTCTTCTTTCCGTTCGACTCTCCGCCGTTCATCGGCGACTGTCGTCATGGGCCTCGCGGCCATGACGCTCTCCGCGACCACCCTCTCCGCACAGGCCGGCAAGACCGGTGTCGTGGTCGTGGCCCACGGCGGCGACTCGCTGTGGAACGCCCTCGTGAAGGACGCGGCCTCCAAGGCCAAGACCGACGTACCGGTCGAAGTCAGCTTCCTCATGAGCTTCGGCGCAGCCCAGGCCCGCTTCCAGGACGCGGTCGCCAAGCTCGAAGCGAAGGGCGTGTCGCGCATCGTCGTCGTGCCGATGCTGGTCTCGAGCCACAGCGGCCACTACGACCAGATCCGCTACCTCGCCGGTGAGCCGATCGAACTCGACAAGGAGATGGCGCATCACCTGCACATGGCCGGCATCGAGAAGCCCAAGACATCACTGCCGATCATCGTCACGCCGGCGATGGACAACGCGCCGCAGGTGGCCCAGGTGCTGGCCGACCGTGCCAAGGCCCTCGCGCCGAATCCGAAGGAGCGTGCCCTGCTGATCGTCGGTCACGGCCCCAACTCGGCCGAAGACTACGCCTCGTGGATGGAGAACCTGCGTCAGGTCGCCGACACGGTGAAGGCGATGACGGGCTTCCGCGATGTGCGCGTGGAGCTCGTGCGTGATGACGCGCCCGCGGCGGTGCGCGCCGAGGCGGTGAAGCGTGTGCGTGAACTCATCGACCTGCAGCAGATGGCGACCGGCAAGGAAGTGATCGTGGTGCCGGTACTGGTTTCCAAGGGCAGTGTGAGCCGCGACAAGGTGCCGGCCGACATCAAGGGCACGCCGTCGGTGTATTCGGGCGAACCATTGCTGCCGCACGACGCGATGTCACGCTGGGTGGAGATGCGTGTGCGCGACGCCGGCAAGGCGCCCGCGAAGACGGCGCAGAAGGCTCATTGAAATTGCAAAGGCCCCGGACATCCGTCCGGGGCCTTTGTCTTTGCGTTGCGAACAGTTCTCAGCGATACAGGCGATACTTGTCGGCCCGCTGGTGGAAGCGCGTGAGCTCCGGTGTCCACGCGGCAAAGATCTGCTGCGGCGTGTTGCCGGCCACGATCATGCTCTTGAGGCGTGGTGTAGCGGCCAGGCGATCGATCACGGCGTCTTTCCACTCCAGCTTATCGGCATGCAGGGCATTCACCGCCCACATGAGCGCCACACCGGCGCGATACGGCTTGAACGTGGCACGATCCGTCACATGCAATCGAATGCCCGCCAGCGACTGACCAGAGAAGGCCGGCGGACGCCCATGAAATGGACGCTGCGTGGGCGTGAACTGCTCCGCTGTGAAGCGCGTGCCGGGCAGGTTGAGCCCATTGAGCATCGCCACCGCACGCTGATTGTCGAGCCACGGCGCACCGATCAACTCGAACGGATTGTCGCTGCCCCGGCCTTCGGAGAGGTTGAGCGATTCGAACAGGCAGGTGCCGGCATACGCCACCAGCGACGAGAACGCGACGAGATTCGGCGACGGCTTGCTCCACGGCAGTCCGGTGTCGTCGAACCACATGTCGCGCGTCCACCCCTTCATGGGCACCACATGCACGGTACCCTTCACGCCGCCGCGCAGCAGACGCTCGCCGTCGTAGAAGCGCGCAAGTTCGCCCGGTGTCATGCCGTGCAACGCCGGAATGGCCGTGTACGAACCAAAGCGATAGAACGACGCGGTGTCGGCCACGAAGCCATCGGCACCACGTCCACCGAGCGGATTGGGACGATCGAGCACCACCACCGGAATCTTCTTTTCGGCGGCTGCCTCCATCACGAAGCCCAGGATGTTCACGTGCTCGTAAAAGCGCGCGCCCACTTCCTGAATGTCGTACACGATCACTTCCACGCCTTCCAGCATCTCCGGCGTTGGCTTGTGAATCTCGCCGTAGAGGCTGTATTTGGGCACACCCGTCGCACTGTCCACCGCATGCTCAGGATCGCGTGCGAGGGAATAGTCGTTGCTGCGGATGTTGTACTCCATGCCGAACAGCGCCTTGAGACGCACACCAAGCTGCTTGCCGGCACCGGAGTGCAGGGCGTCGGCGAGGTGCGTGCCATCAGCCAGGCGACCGCTGTGATTGGACACGAGCGCCACCGACTTGCCGCGGATGAGCTGACCGTACTCGGTGAACAGGCGGTCTGCACCCATGACCAGCGGCGCGCGGGCCGGCGTACGCGCGGCAGCAGCCTGCGCGGGGAGACGCTCGGGAGTGGCGGCAATGCCCAGCATCAGGGCAGCGGCCAGCGGCGGCAGAAGCCGTGATGCGGTGGTGACGAAACGTGGAGACACGGCGAGACTCTGGGGCGGGAGGCAAGGACCGGAAGGCGCTCCTCGCACGAGGGAGGAACGCCTTCCAGGAACGTCTCTATGCCTATCGTCCGATCACTCGTCGCACAACTGTCTGCAGGACCCCGGCTGGCCATGTCTGCCCGAAGAGACCATCCTTACGAATGCCTGATGAACTCGACAGCCTGAACGTGTTCGTGGCCGTCGCCGAACACCGTAGCCTGCGAGCTGCCGGCGATCGGTTGGGGGTGACCGGGTCCGCAGTGAGTCAGTCGCTGCGCCGTCTCGAAGACCGTCTTGGCGTGGCGCTCATTCAGCGCACCACGAGGAGCGCCCGACTGACGGACGTGGGTGAGCGCCTCTACGCCGCTGTACGCCCCGCCCTCGACGATGTTCGGAGTGCCCTGACCGCCATCGGCGAGTTCAGCGATGCTCCCCGCGGACGCCTGCGCTTGTACGCCGGGGGAGCTGCCGATGGGTTTTTGAGTGGCGCGGTGTTGGCGTCGTTCCTGAATGCACATCCCAACATCGAGCTCGACATCACGGTGGGAGACGCGGCTGTGGACATCGTGGCGGGAGGCTTCGATGCCGGCATCCAGTTGGGCGAAGTCATCGATCGCGACATGATCGCCGTGCCCGTGTCAGGCGATTTACGGCTGGTGGTGGTGGGCACGCCGGCGTATGTGGCACAACATGGCATGCCCATGCACCCGCGCGATCTCGCGGCTCATGCCTGCATCAACTGGCATCCGTCGTCCGATGCGCCACCGTATCGGTGGGAGTTCACGGAGAACGGCCGTGATTTTTCGGTGGCCGTGCGCTCACGCCTGCTCACTACCGACGGCAACATGCTGTTGCGCATGGTACGTGAAGGGGTCGGCCTGGCGATGCTGTTCGACTTTCACGTCAAGGATGACCTGGCCCAGGGTAGCTTGGTCCCCATGCTCCAGGACTACTGCACATCGTTCCCGGGTTTCTACCTGCACTACCCGCAGAAACGTCAGGCATCGGCGGCGTTGCGTGCGTTCATCGACCGTCTGCGTGTGACACGGAAGGCGGCGCGCAAGCGAAAAGGTTGATCAGCGGGCCACGCGGAACAAATCGCGTGGCCCGTCGCGTGATGCCACGTCGCTCGACAACGTTACTGCGGTGGCAAGTAGTACACCGTGGCATGACCAGCCGATGTCAGCGCATCCACGGCGATGACGTGCGACATGGGCACGTTCCTGGCGACCAATGCATCACGCAGCTCGAAGTGCGCCTGCAGGGCGCTGCGCAATGCCGTCAGTTCACGCTCCTGCTTCTTGAGCGCCTCGTTCAGCAGTGCCCGGTTCTCACCGGTCAGCAATGGACGTACGTCCACCAGCATGAAGTGCCGGGCGTTCAGCGTCGGATCCGGGCGGGCGGTGGGCAATCCGATGCGCTCCACCGAAGCCATCAGACGATTGAACCGGGCTGAACTGGATGTATCCTCGGGCACCAGCACACCGGCCGCCGAGTCGCGAATGACCTGTGAGGCCGGCAATGCCTGCGCCGGCAGGACCTTCACCTGAATCATCACCAGGGCAAATGCGACCAGCAGCAAACTGCCCGAACGATGCATTGGTTCCATGGGGTGTCTCATGACCTGGCCTCCTGAATTGTGAAGCACTGGCGATACACCGACGGTGCGGGTTCGCTCCGTCCATCGGTTTTGCGTGCAGCAAGCAGGCCACAACAAATCGGAATGCGACGTGTATCGCATGAGTGTGCGCTATTCACGCGCGGGATCTGGTGCCCCCGATCACGGAATCCCGCATTGGCCTGCCCCTTGCAAGCTCATCGTCATATGCCACGTGTCATCTGGAAGGGCGCCATCAGCTTCGGCCTCGTGCACATCCCCGTGGTGTTGCACGCCGCATCAGCACATCGTGGGCTCAGCTTCGACCTCGTCGACAAGCGCTCGGCCGACCCCATCGGTTACCGCAAGTACAACAAGACCACCGGCAAGGACGTCGACAATGAGCACATCGTGCGCGCCTTCGAGTACGAGAAGGGGCACTACGTGATGCTCTCCGACGAGGAGATCAAGAGCGCCAACGCCGAGTCCACGCAGACGGTGGATATCGTGGCGTTTGTGGATGGGACATCGGTGCCATTCCTGTATCTCGAGACACCGTATTACCTCGCGCCGGAGAAACGGGGCGCCAAGGTGTACGCGCTGCTGCGCGAGTCCCTGCTGCGCAGCAAAAAGATCGGGATTGCCAAGGTGGTGCTGCACACCAAGGAACATCTCGCGGCGATCGTGCCGCTGGGCAAGCTGCTGGTGCTCAATACGCTCCGGTGGGCCGATGAGGTGATTGATGCGGGCTCACTGGATCTGCCCGCCGGCGGAAAATCCGAAGCGCTCACGGCGCGCGAGCTGCAGATGGCGGAGAAGCTCATCGGCGAGATGACTGTCGACTGGGAGCCGGCCGACTATCACGACCGGTTTCGCGAAGACGTGGAAGGTCTCATCGCCCGCAAAGTGAAGTCAGGCAAGACGCATGTCATCGACGATGGCGGCACGTCCACACAGAAGCGACTGCCCGCGCCGACGTCTACCGCGGAGCTTACGGCGCTGCTCAAAGACAGCCTGCGTGCGGTGCCGGCGAGTACCCGCCAGTCGACCTCGCCGAAAACGACGCCGCGCAAGAAGTCCGCCACCAAGACCCCATCGCGCAAGACGTCCACCAAGAAGGTCACCAAGACGGCCAAACGAACCCGGCGTTCCGCGTGAACGACACGCCGCGCGGGGCACTACCGTCCCAGCTCGAACCGATGCTCGCCACCTGGGTGTCCAGTCCACCCGCCGGCGAGTTTCACTACGAGATCAAGCTCGACGGCTATCGCCTGCTGGCGCGTCTCGATGGGGCAGTCGTGCAGTTGCACACGCGCAACGGCGTCGACTACACGGGGAAGCTCGGCCGACTGGCCAAGGCCCTGGCGAACTTGAGGCGACGGGGCACCTACCTCGATGGCGAGATCGTGGTGTTCGACACCGCCGGCGTCTCGCACTTCGGCGCGCTGCAGGATGCCCTCTCGCGCGGCGACGAGACCCACATCCGCTACGTGGTATTCGACCTGCCCTTTGCCGGCGGCCGCGACGTGCGGGGCATGTCCATCGAAGTGCGAAGGGCATTGCTGACCGATTTGCTCACCCGCAACCGGTCGCCGCTGATCGTCCCATGCACCTGGGTCGACGGAGATGCCGCCGCACTGCTCGAGGCGGCACGAGAAGGATCCTACGAAGGATTGATCGGCAAACGCTCCGGTTCGACCTATGTCTCGGGCCGCAGCAATCACTGGATCAAGCTCACCTTCGCGAACCGGCAGGAAGGCATCGTGGTGGGCTACACGTCGCCCAAAGGGTCGCGCGCGGGGCTGGGCGCGTTGTTGCTCGCCGTGCGCGAAGGCCAGGCGCTGCGCTACATCGGCAAAGTGGGGACCGGGTTCTCCAACCGCACACTGGCCGATCTCTCTGCTTCACTGCGCAGGCTGCATGCCGATGAGATGCCGCTACCCGCCAGGCCCGCCGATGCACGCGGCGTGCAATGGGTGACACCTACGCTGGTGGTGGACGTCGAGCATGCAGGATTCACCGCTGCGGGCATGGTGCGCAAAGCATCGTTCGTCGGGATCAGGCCAGACCGTACCACGC
The DNA here is from genome assembly GCF_036405635.1 of Gemmatimonas sp. Taxonomy (GTDB): domain Bacteria; phylum Gemmatimonadota; class Gemmatimonadetes; order Gemmatimonadales; family Gemmatimonadaceae; genus Gemmatimonas. Next base: position 39,657 of record NZ_DASWXE010000084.1, read on the forward strand.
ACAGCGTGCGCCGCAGTGCTCCCGTCCGTACACTGCCCGGAGACGACACCATGGAAGATGTGCGCATCACCAATGCCGATCGGGTGATCGATGCCGCAAGCGGTGCCACGAAGGGTGACCTCGCGCAGTTCTATCGCGATATCGCCCCATTCCTCCTGCCGCATCTCGCGCACCGACCGGTGGCCCTTCTGCGTGCACCGGACGGCGTGGGCGGCGGCACGTTCTTTCAGAAGCATGCCGATCCTCGTGTCATGCCCGGCGTGCGACTGCTGCCTGCCGCTCTCGATCCGGAGCACCCACCACTGCTGGCCATCGACAGTGCCCATGCGTTGGTGAGCGCGGTGCAGATGGGCACTATCGAGCTGCACACCTGGAATGCCACCGAGAGGCGCATCGAGCGCCCCGACCGTCTCATCTTCGATCTCGACCCCGATACCGCCCTGCCTTTTGATCACGTGCGACGGGCCGCGACGCTCATCCGCGAGCTCCTCGGCGCGCTCGATCTTCGGGCCTTTGTGAAAACCACTGGCGGTGCGGGCCTGCATGTGATCGTGCCGCTCACCCCCCGCGAAGACTGGGAGTATCTCAAGGGGTTCGCACGGGCCGTGGCCAATCATGCTGCACGCACCCTGCCCGGGATCTTCGTGGCCAAGTCGGGCCCGAAGAACCGCGTGAAGCGGATCTTCGTGGACTATCTGCGCAATGGCCGTGGATCAAGCACAGTATCGGCGTTTTCCGTGCGGGCGCGCCCGGGACTGCCCGTGTCGGTACCAATAGACTGGGACATTCTCGAAATGCTCGACGATCCGGCCTCACTGCATATCGGATCGGTAGCCCAATGGCTGGACGAGCAACGCGAAGACCCGTGGGCGGACTACGCCCACACCAGGCAGCGTATCACGCGATCCATGCTGGCACAGTTGGGCGCCACACCCGACTGACTTCTTCTGAGCCACCACCCTTCCGTGCGCTTCGCCAATGTCTCCTCTGCACATCGATTGGCACGCCATGTTCACGCCAACGGTCGGCCTGGCCGAACTGTTTTTGCGCGGCAGTGCCATGTACATCGGCGTCCTGTTGCTCATGCGCATCCTGCCCCGACAGAAGGGCGCCCTCAATTCGGCGGACATGTTGGTGCTCATCATGATCGCCGACGCCGCGCAGAACGGCATGTCGGCCGAGTACAACTCATTGACCGAAGGTGCCGTGTTGGTCGGCACGCTGTTCTTCTGGAACTATGCGCTCGACAAACTCGCGTTTCACTGGCCGGTATTCCGTCATCTCTTTCACGAACCGCCGCGACTGCTGGTGAAAGACGGGCAGCTCCAGTTCCGCAACATGCGCCAGGAGCTGCTCACGCGCGATGACATCTATCAGCAGCTACGGGAGCACGGCATCAGTGACGTGCGGGAGGTGCGCCGATGTTTCCTCGAACCCGATGGCAACTTCAGTGTCGTGAAGTTCGATCCGGACGATACACCCGTCACCGACCGGCAACGCGGTGTGCCGTGAACATGTCCCGGCGTGGTCGGCTTAGTCCGGTGACCCCGAAATGACCTCGGTCATGTGGCACTTGGGGCACATGACGACAGCGCTGGTGCCGTTCACGGACAGCCAGCGGTTCATGGATGACGCCGAGAACGGGTAGTTGCAGCTGCGGCACTCCGCTTCAACGCTGGCCATCTCGCGCGGGCCAGTCCTGCCCATCGCGTCGGGGCCCGTGTCGGGATCGGTCCAGCGAACGTCGGTGATGCGAAACAGGTGCGCCATGAAGGCTCGGCAGATTCGAGGGCGACTGGGGACCGAGGGGTGACTCGGGTCGCCCACAATATAGGCGGACACCTGCCCCTGGCTGATGGGTATCAACATCAAGACCAATGGCTGTAGGGATTCCCCGTTCCAGGAGTGTCCGGATGCGCTATGTCGTGGATTTGCAGGACGGAGGTCCGCTCCTTCATTGCCGCGACGCCGAGCAGGCCGCGCTGCTCGGTTCCCTGTGGCTCACGGCCAAGCAGACGTGGGAGCGGCCGTTCCTCGACCAGGTCGCCATGGGCATTCGCAGCATGATCGGGCAAGGCACACCAACAGTCCCGTCAGAAGAGCCCTGATCGACCGACCCTGATTGGCACCGGGAGTCTTCAAGGTCTCTATTGTCCGTTGTTCACGTCATTCTCCTTCTGGCCGTAGGTCGCGGGGCCGCTGGTCGCTCGGGTGCGACCGGAGGTGCTCACGATTCTCGAATCCATCAGGCCGGAGATCGAGTATCAATGGACGGATGGCACGCTTCACGTGACGGAGAGAGCGAAGCCATAGGCCTTGGTCTTCGATATGACAAATGATACGTAGGACGAAACGGCAAGAAGATGGGATATCGGTTAACGTGCTCGTCGAATCCCTCACCAATTGCGGATTGTGATCGATGATTCCTCTTTCGCCTTCTGTTACACGTCATTGCCGGCTCTTGACCATCGGCCTATTGATCATGGTCTCGGCAAGAGCACAAGCACAAGCATCTTCCAAGCAATCACTTCGTCCGTTCGCATCGGATACGGAACTGACGCAATTTCTTCGCGCCGAGCGCCAAGCGCAGGAATCGGCT
>NZ_DASWXE010000085.1:0-10464 GCF_036405635.1 Gemmatimonas sp.
CTCCTTCCTGTTTTTCCTTTTGATATCAGATCATTTCCGCATCAAACCGCGTATACGAACGCGCAGCCCACTTCCTGCGCGAGCACATTTGCGAAGATGCCCGACGGCTGCATGATGAGACCGGGCACGACCATCGTCTTCGCCTTTTCGCGCGCTTCGGCCGGCGTCAGCTTGTCCTGCTTCTGCACGACCGACACAATGCTGCGAAACGCGAGATTGCATCCGAGTGCGATGGCGCCCTTGGAGATCTGATTGTCGAGCATGTAGTTGGCCATCATGCCCGTCGGCGCGGGCGCACCGGGTGTGGGCAGCACCGGGTTGTACTTCATCGTCTTGCCGTCATCGCCCTTGAGCTTGAACTGCTTGCCGACGTTGTAGTTGGCCCAGAACTCCTGATTCATCGCCAGCGGGATGCCGCTGTGGCGAATGACGATGACCGGTGCCAGGTCGGCTGCGGTGACCTTGAGTGCATCGATGTACTGCGCGCCCCAGATTGCGGCACGGAATACGCCGGCACCGCCCGCGATCTCCGGCACATCGAACATCGCCTTGTGCTTTGCCGTGACGCGCTTGGTCCAGGACGTGTCCCAGACTTCCTGCGGCGGCTGTTCGAACGCGGCGAGTTCCTCGGACAACGAGAGCGACGCGGCGTTCAGGCTACCGGGCATGCCGGCTTCTGCCTTGGCCAGCGAGGGAAGGGCCGCCAGGGCGGCGGCCGAAATGCCAGCCTGCTTGAGAAACGCGCGACGCGCAGAGGACACGGAAACTCCGGGGGGCGGTGGGTCGGCGGGACAGAGCCCGCGGGGATCCCTGAATGATGAACAAACCGGGAGGCGTTGTCACGCGCCGAGCGGAGACCGCGGCCGGCTGGTGCTACTCCGGCGTCTGCACGCCTCCCCATCCGCCAAAGCTCACCCCGAGTCGGAGCTGCCGGGGCTCGACAGGGTGAAAGTGCACGTCTTCCACACCACCGGCGGGCTCTCCACGCAGCCGTGACGCGTAGAAATATTGCACGTCGCGCCCGCGGCTCCCCAACAGGTTGAGTACGCTGGCCGTGAGGCGGAGGCCACGCATGGGCATGCCAAGACTTGCGTTCACGAGCGTGGTGGACCGCCCACGCACGGAGTTGTCTTCGATGAGCGGATGGGCGCCAAAGTTGCGCACCCGGATCACCGCCGCGGGCCCGGTCGCCCAGGGCGACCACTGCACACCTGCCGCGATCACTGATTCGAGAGCGCCTGGCACCGACTGCGCGCCAACCGGTTCGTCGAGGTAGCGCGCCCGCGTGAACGATACGTCGGCGTCCACGGCGAGCGCACGCAACGGGCGCCAGAAGTTGGCAAGGGTCACGCCGGTGCGCGCGCTGCGGCCCTGTGGTTCGGTGGTGCCGGCATCACCCACGAACAGCAGTTCGCTGTCGAGACGCAGCGTCCACAGGGACACCGTCGTGCGAAGGTCGCGGACACCTGAGAGACGCAGCCCCACTTCGCCACCGCGGGAACGTACGAGTGGATCGACCGAGTCGACCGCATCTCCGCTCACCGGGTCGACGCGAATGGTGGTGCCACGCGCGTCATTGCTGTGGAAGCCCAACCCGCCGCCAACGTACAGCTCGAGCGCCGCCGTGGGCGCAACGATGACCGATGCCTTGGGGCTGGCCAGCGTGGCCCCGCGAACACCGGAGTTCACTGGGCGGTCACTGGTAACGTCGAACCGATAGCCATCACCTCGCACGCCCACCGACGTGCGCAGCCATGACTGCCAACGACTGTCGACGGAGGACCAGAGACCCAGGCTGCCCTGTTGAACCAGGTCTGCACGTGCCATGTCCGTGAAGGCGCGGTTCTGCGTGTGAGCCAGCGACACGTCGGCGTTGTCAAAGCGTCCCTGCAGCCCGTACCGCCACTGGTGTTGCGTGCTGCCCACTCCGACAGCGCGCTGCTGCTGCAGATTGAGGCCGAAGATCGAGCGGTCGTCACGCTGCCGGATCTGATCGCCGGCGGCTTCGTCTTCGAGGTGGTAGGTGAAGTTGGAGAACAGTTCGAAGTCGTAGCGCACCGCATACGCTTCGAGCTGCGTGCGCGTGGTACCGCGTGTGCGCGTCCAGTCGAGCGAGAGGCTGTGTCGCGCCGTGGAACCGCCGAGCGATGTGTCGACCTGGCCGAAGCGATGGACAGCGCCGTTGTTCACCGCACGTTCGGGGATCTGGTCTGACGCGTTCCAGTGATTGAGGTAGCTGAGGCCGAGCAGCGAGACGGCCTGCTCCCGTCCTTGCCAGGAATAGCGCGCCAACGCCGATCGCTTGGAGAGTCCCTGTGCGACCTGCCATGGTCCGTCGTAGCCCTTGGCTTCACCGCCCAGCAGTACCGTGTGCGCACCACTGGTGCGGCTGCCCGCTGCCACCGCACGCCGATAGCCCCACGCACCGCCTTCCACCTGCGCGAGTGAACGGGGCAGTGAGCGCACGAGATTGAGCGTCGCGCCTCCGGCACTGCCGAAGTCGCCGAGGTCGGCGTAGTACGGGCCCAAAGAGTAGCTCACGTGATCCACGAGCTCGGGAATGAGCAGGTTGAGATCGGTGTAGCCCTGTCCGTGCGCGTGCGTGGGCAGATTGAGGGGCATCGACTCGATACGCGTCTGGAAGTCGGTGCCGTGATCGAGATTGAAGCCACGCACGAACATCTGGTTCGCCTTTCCGTCGCCGCTGTGCTGGGTGAGGATCATGCCTGGCACAGCCTCCAGCAGTTCACCCTCGCGGAGCAGTGGACGTTGCCGCAGATCGGCGCGCCCGATGCGTCCCTGCGCGGCGCTGGTGGCGATGCCGATGAGATCATCGCGGCGGCCCGTCACCTGCACTGCGCCCAGTTTTATGGTGGAGTCCTTCGTCGTACGACTGGTGTAGGAACGGGGGCGGTCCTGGGCTTCGGTAGTGGCAGCCGTTGCCAGTGCCAGTGCGGCAATGCACAGGACCGTCCGAGCGGAACAGCGAATCATGTGGTCGGTCAGCAAATGCGGGGCAATTGTTCGCCAATGGGCATGGTGATCACGCGACGCGCGCCAAGACCGGTGCGGGCGACGAGCATGCCCGGATGATCGGTCACGACTTCGCCGATGATGGCCGCGTCCGTTCCGAGCGGGTGACTGCGCAGCGAGGACAATGCCGTATTGGCGGCATCGGCCGGCACGATGGCCAGCAGTTTCCCCTCGTTGGCGACGAACAGGGGATCGAGTCCGAGCAGCTCGCAGGCGGCTCGCACTGCCGGACGAATGGGCAGGGCCTGCTCTTCGAGCATGATGCCCACACCGGCGTCGGCGGCGATTTCGTTGAGTGACGTGGCCACACCGCCCCGAGTGGGGTCGCGGAGTACATGCACATCGGGCACGGCCGTACGCAGGGCCTCCACCAAACCGTTCAGCGGCGCGGAGTCACTGATGATGGCCGTTTCGAATTCGAGGCCCTCGCGCTGGCTCATGATGGCCATGCCATGATCACCGATGCTGCCGCTCACCAGCACGACATCACCCACCGTGGCCCGATCAGGGGCGATGTGCACGTCATCGTCGAGCACCCCGATGCCACTGGTGTTGATGTACACCCCATCGCCATGCCCACGCTCGACGACCTTGGTGTCACCGCAGACGATGCGCACGCCGGCTTCACGGGCGGCCCGTGCCATGTCGTGCACGATGCGCGCGAGTTGTGCCATCGGCAGCCCTTCCTCGAGAATGAATCCCGCGGTGAGCACCAGGGGGCGCGCGCCGCTCATCGCGAGATCGTTCACGGTGCCATGGACGGCGAGTGAGCCGATGGTGCCACCCGGAAACTCCAGCGGCTGCACCACAAACGTGTCGGTGGTGCACGCGATGCGCTGGCCCGGCAACATGAGTACCGTCGAATCGGTGAGCGCGCTGGTGTCGCCCGGCGCGAACGCCGGGCGGAACAGGTGTGTCACCAGTTCGGCTGACAGTTGTCCACCACCGCCATGTCCCATCACGATGCTCGGATAGTCGCGCAGCGGCAGCGGGCAGCTCCATTCTTCCATCGACGTCACGACGGGCTGCTGTTCAGCGATGGTGCTCATCGTGCGCTGCCTGCCCGCTGCAACTGCACGGTGCGCCCGTAGTTGAAGTAAGCGGCACAAGCGCCTTCGCTGGAAACCATCGTGGCGCCAAGCGGTGTGCGTGGTGTGCACTGCGCTCCAAATGCGGAGCAGGAGGTGGGCTTGATCGTGCCCTGCAATACATCGCCGCTGCGGCACAGCGCCGATTCCTGGGTGTGAATGCCGGTCACGTCGAACCGGTATTCGGCGTCATGGTCCCGGTACGCTTCGCTGAGACGCCAGCCGCTGTTGGGAATGATCCCGATGCCACGCCATGCACGGTCGCTCACGGTGAACACCTGCTCCAGCAATTCCTGCGCGGGCCGGTTGCCGTCGAACGTGACCACACGTGCGTAGGCGTTCTCCACGGTGTGCTGCCCTCGCTCGAGCTGCGCGATGGTGCGGCGAATGCCTTCGAGGACATCCAGCGGCTCGAAGCCGGTGATGACGATCGGCACCTGATGCGTGGACGCCAGCATCGGGTACTGCCAGAACCCCATCACGCTGCACACATGGCCAGCGGCGAGAAACGCCTGCACGCGATTGACTGGTGAACGCATGATGGCGTCGATGGCCGGTGGCACGAGCACGTGCGACACCAGCATGGAGAAATTGCGCAGCTTCTCCCGCTTCGCGACGTGCACCGCCATGGCATTGGCCGGTGCCGTGGTCTCGAATCCAATGCCGAAGAACACCACCTGTCGGTTGGGGTGCTGCCTGGCCAATGAGACGGCATCGAGGGGTGAGTACACCACGCGCACGTCACCGCCTTCGCTCTTCACACGGAACAGATCCCGGTCGGAGCCCGGCACGCGCAGCATGTCACCGAATGAACAGAAGATCACACCCGGTGTGGCGGCGATGGCGAGCGCCTTGTCGATCACTTCGAGCGGAGTCACGCACACCGGACAACCCGGGCCGTGAATGAGCTCGATTTCGGGTGGCAGCAGCTGATCGATGCCGTTGCGCATGATGCTGTGCGTCTGCCCGCCACACACTTCCATGATGGCCCATGGCTGTGTGGTGACCTGACGAATCTCGGTCGCGATGCGTTGCGCGATCTCGCCATCACGAAACTCCGTCAAATACTTCATGACAGACTCGTGGCCTGACTTGGTACCGGACACGGTGGCGGCGGCGCGTAGTCTTCGTCGGCCACTTCGCCCAGCTCCTCCTCGAGAATGCCCAGCGATCGGAAATGATGCAGCGTCTCCTGGGCGGAGGCTTCGTCGATGAGACTGATCGCAAATCCCACGTGCACGATGGCGTACTGGCCAACGACGGCATCGGGCAGGTAGGCGAGACACACGTTCTTGGTGATGCCGCCAAAGTCCAACTTGGCCATGCGCATCGCTCCCTCATCGTAGATGGAGGTGATGCGGCCGGGCACAGCGAGGCACATCGTCAGGCTCCCAAGTCTGAGGGGCTACCAGTCGCGGCGAGCGACCAGAGCATCACGCGATTGTTGCCGCTGTCGGCGATCGCGAGGTGGTTGTCATGCATCCAGAGTCCATAGGGCCAGCACAGCGTGTCGTCGGCGACGGCTGTCCAGCGATTCTCTCCGGCCGCATCGAAGTTGAGCTGACCAAACACTTCCTGTGCTGGCGCCTGCACGCCATGGCGTGGCATGCCATGCCATCGCAGCAAGCGGTTGTTGGCCGTGTCTGCTGTCACCAGCGTGTTGTGCCGTGCGGCCACCGCATACGGAAAGCGCAGACGATGTGCACCCTGTGGTCGGTGCGGCAGTTCTTCGTTCTGCACGAATCCCTTCTGACCGAGCACGAGATCGGCCGGGCGGTCGGAGAACGGCGTCGGAGTCCAGCCCAGCACACGATGGTTGCCCGCATCGGCCACGAACAACGTGCGCGAGTCGCCGCTGATGGCATGTGGCCAGCGAAACGAGGCGGCGGTGGGATCTCCGCCGCGATTCTCATCTCCGCGTGTGGCGTCGTCCTGGCCGAGCACGACGTGTGCAGGGTCGCCCGGTTCGGGGATGTACGGCCAACCCAACACTCGGCGATTGCCCGTGTCGGCAATCCAGAACCAGCCACCGGCGATTCCCAGCCCATAGGGCCAGTACAGCGTGTTGGCGGCGATACTGCCACCGGCGTTCGGCATCGCATCGGCCAGCGTGGGTTGACCGATGGCGTAAGACGGCGGCGTGTCACTGCGTGTGGGCACCTCGTTCCACACGAGAATGCGATGGTGCCACGCGTCAGCCACCAGCAGGCGGCCGTGATGCACCAGCACGCCGGTGGGCAGATGCAATCCGTTGTCGCAGCCGCGGCCCCCTGCTGCGGGACCTTCGGCGTGAAAGTCCGGCTGCCCCAGCACGACATCGGCATCGGCGCCGTCGTGCGTGGGGTGCCCATGCCAGATGAGCAGGCGGTGATTGCCGGAGTCCGCCACCACGATGCGTTCGTCGTCGAACCACACACCGCGTGGCGCATAGAGCTGGCCCGCTGTGGGCTGTGCCGATGGCAAGGCCAGACCGAACGGCGATGCCGCACCCAGCCGGCGAATCGGCGCAGACATCGTGGATGGCAGGGCCTGCGTCATCAGACTGGGCGCAATTGCACGCGTCCACCGTCCACCCGCACCGGCAGGGCCTCGAGCTGGGCCTGCGGAGCCGACAGGCATTCACCAGTCCCACAGTCGAAGCGGAAACCATGCCACGGGCAGGTGATCGTGCGGGCTTCCCGGTCGACCATGCCGCCGTCGATGGGCAGGCCCATGTGCGCGCACTCGTTCCAGTACGCCGTGATGTCGCCATCAAGCCGGAGGATGACCACACTGCGTCCGTCGGCGACCTCGTGCCGGTACGGTCGCGCCTCCTGCACCTCGTCGAGCAGCGGGCCGTCCACCCAGCCATCACCACGCGGCGCGCGTGTAAGCGTGACGAGTCCCGGTGTGGGGTCGGGTTCGTTGGGCACCACTTCGATGCGCGTGATCTCGGGGACCTGCTCCTTGAGTGCTTCCTCGATACCGTTGCGCAGCGTCACCGACGACATGCTGCAACCGTTGCATGAACCGGAGAGGCGCACGAACACCGTATCACTGGTGACGTCCACCAACGTGACATCACCACCATGTGACTGCGTGTAGGGCCGGAGGTTCTCCACCACCCGTGCCACGCGCGTGCGCACATCGGCCTTCACGATGCCGTGCAGCGATAGCAGCGCATACACGCCGGGGTCGTCGATCAGCTCGAACAACAGCTCCTTGCCCCGGGGATCCTGCTTGAGCGCGCGCACGATGGTGGTGAGCCCCGCCTTGTGGAATGCCTCGAGCGCATCCTTGAGCGCCAGCGCGCGTGTGCGCTGATCGATGGGCATACCTCGTACATCATCGAGTGTGCGCTGCACATTGTTGGCCAGCGTTTCGAGCGTGGCATCAGCGCCAGATGTCGACGCAGCGGGGGGCAGGGGTGCGGTGGCAGTCATGAGTCGCTCAGTCGACGACCTGGAACGCCAGACGCTGCTCCAGCGCTTCGTCCGTCTTGAGCACGAGGATGGTGGCGAATCCCTTGCGTGCCGTAAGCTGCATCCAGTCGCCGATGGTGCGCGCTTCTCCGTGCAGCATCGCCGCATCCGCCGTCGGCAGTGGGCGGCGCGACAGCGAAGCCAGCACGAAGGCTGCTCCCGCGGGATTGTCCAGCAGAAAGTCAGCGAACAACGCGGCCACGAACTCGTCCACCCACACACCTTCGGCGTTGGGATCGAGGCGCAGTCGTGTCAGACCGGGCACGGGCCCGCCGCATCGTTGCTCCACCCGCTCGACAAAGCGCTCAACGGCGGTGTTGAAGAAGAAATCGAACTGCTGCCGTTCGTGGACATTCATGAGGATGCACCGGCGGTGGAGAGTTGTCCGTTGATCAGTTCGAGCTGCTCGAGCAGACGCTGGGCCGCATCGGACTCACCATGCCAGTGCAGCAGCTTGTGGGCTTCGGTGAGCTTGTCCACTGCATGCGTGAAGATGCCCAGATGGGCGAGCGCATTTCCCTGGTTGGCCAGGATACGCGCGTAACCCACCGGATCCATCGCCCGTGGGCGTACGGTGAGCAGCTCTTCGTACGCGTCGACGGCCTGCATCAGATTCTCCTGACGATGCCCGGACGGCATGTATTGCATGGCGTTGGCCATGTTGAGCATGGTGCTGGCCCATTCGTCGGGATACGTCTCGCGATCATACACGACCAGCGCTTCCCGGAAGGCCTGCACCGCCACGGCCAGGCGCAGCTTGTCGCCGGCTTCCGACATCGGCATGGCCACGTACGCGATGCCGAGGTTCGCCTGAATGCGTGCCCACAGCAGCGGATGCGATTCACGATTGATGCCGGCCTGCAAGGCGCGCTGGTACAACTGTGTCGCCTCCACCAGCCGGTGCCGCCGCGACTCGGCGATCTGATGCACGACCAGCGCTTGCCCGCACAGCAGCTCGGCGCGCAGACCCGGCAGTTGGGTATCCCCCGCCAGTGCGATGGCGTCCTTCCAGAAGGCCTCGGCCGTTTCACCGGCCTCTTCGAGCCCCGCACGCTGTGCCAGCATCTGCGCGGCGAGAAGGGGCGACACGGCACGTGAAGTCGCGATGCCGGCGTCGAGTTCTGCGGCCGCCGCCGCAAAGTCGCCGACTTCGAGCGCATGGCTCGCGCTCACCAGCCGTGCATGGCCTACCAGTTCACCGTCCAGCAGTGACCAGTCAGGCTCGTGATAGGGCTCGCCGAGTACAAAGGCCGCCATGCGCGTGAGGGCGCGCAGTACGGCATCGCTCCCCGATTCGGCGCGTGCGAGGTGCACCGGCTCACCGGAGAGCACGTACCGGTTGTAATGCGCGAGCTGGTCGTCGTGCGAAGCGAGCAGTGACAGCGCGCGTTCACGGTCGCCCTGGCCCGCTGCCTCGAAGAACCGCCAGGCATCGGGCCAGGCATCGGGTTCCTCGCCACGCAGAAGCGCTGCGTGTGCGGGGTGATCGGCGTCCAGCACCGGCAGCAGCAAGAGTCCGGTGGGATAGGGAAACACACCGATCGGTTGGGGGCGGATCATGAGAGGTCCGGAAGGGAAGTCGTCGCGTCAGCCGTTGCCATGGACACGAGTGCGACACGGAGCGCGCCGCGTTCATCGTCCCAGAACGCGGGGAGATCGCCGGTTGGGCCTTCGTCCTGCAGCACTTCGCGCACCAGCACGCTGCGGTCGCCAGCGGGATTGCGTTGCTTGAGCAGCAGGCCGCCGCCGCCAGGCCCGCGGGTGGGCAGCAGCCACAGTTCGTTGCCACGCGGCATGGCCAACAGCGTGTCGGCGGGGAAGAATCGCTGGGCCACCGCGGCCGACAGCACGAGATAGCCGTCGCTGCGGAGTGCGACCGTGAACGGTGTGGTATTCGTGTCGTCACGCGTCATGTGGTCACCGCTGGCGCGGAGAGTGCGGCGTCCACTTCCTGCATGAGCAAATCAGCCACCCGATGCATGGCCGCGTCGACGGCGGGAGAGAGGGGGGCGCCGGGATCGAGATGCTCCGCCTCGATGAGCCAGACATCGATACGCGGCGGATAGTCTTCCTTGAGCGCCCAGCGGGCAAAAGCCAGTGCGTGATCCCAGCGAAACGCATGCAGGTTCACGCCGGCGAGTGGCGGGGTTTCGGCGTCACGCCCGTCGAGGCGAAAGATGGCGCCCGGTTCCGAGCCGCTCCGGCACGTATCGACGATGATGACGTGAGGCACGCCTCGCATCTGAAAGCCGACATCCATGCCGCCGGTTCCGCCGTCGGCGCAACGCACGCCGTGCGGCACCCCTCGTTCCCAGAGGTGCCGCACGAGAACCGGGCCAACCGCATCGTCGCCGCGCAGCAGATTGCCGCAGCCGACGATGAGTACCCGAACGGGGGCGTTCATCGCGCGCTCATGTGTCGGCCGCTCAGCCCATCTCCCCGATGCGGAATCGCGAGAGCTCCTTGCCGGTCTTTTCGTCGTACGCATGTACCGTGCACACGAGGCAGGAGTCGTAAGAGCGTGCCACATGCCCCATCTCCACAGGATCGGTGGCGTCCTGGATCTCGGCGCCGATGAAGGCCTGTTCCATCGGGCCATGTCGGCCCAGTCGGTCGCGCGGGCCGATGTTCCAGGCGGTGGGCGTGATCACCTGGTAGTTCTCGATCTTGCCGTCGCTGAGCACGATCCAGTCAGAGAGAGAACCGCGCGCCGCTTCAGTGGAGCCAAAACCCCGGCCACTCTCGAGTTCCACCGGCTTGTTGTAAAAGCGATCGTGCAGGTCGATCTGATCGAGCCACGAACGCACCATGCGGAAATACTTGGGCGCTTCGTGCATGCGGGCCATGACGCGGGTGAGAATACTCGGTCCCACCGTCTGGAT
>NZ_DASWXE010000086.1:0-116498 GCF_036405635.1 Gemmatimonas sp.
CGCGGGGCGCTGAACGACCACGACGCCTACGTGGTGGCCAAGAGCGTACTCAACTCACCGCTCGTGAAGACCATGGTACATGGTGCCGACCCCAATGTGGGGCGCTTGCTCATGGCGGTGGGCAAGTGTTTTGACTGCACCATTCGCCCGTCGTCCACGGATGCGTGGATCAACGGGTACCAAGTGGTCGCCAATGGCGAGCGTCTCAATTTCGACGATGCCATCGTGCGCGCAACGCTGTCACGTGAAGTGGTGGACCTCGAGATCTCGCTGGGCGTGGGTGACGCCGCGGCGCGTGTCTTCGGGTGTGATCTGACCAAGGGTTACGTGGAGGAGAACGCGGCGTATTACTCGTCGTGATTGTCGGTTAGCCACATGGTGAACGGCGACTACCCGCCGTTCACCACCTGCCGCACGCAGTCCACAAACGTCATCGCCACTTTGGCCGGCGCGCGATCACGCGGCCACAGCGCGACGATCTCGCGCTCCAATACCATGTCGGTCAGCGGCACCACCGCGCAGCGCGATGTGTTGTGCTTGGCGGCTGCCATCTGCGGCACGATACTGAGCCCCATGCCAGCGCCCACCATCTCGAACACGGTGGTGAGCTGCGAACTGCGACACACCACGGACGGGTTCACCTGTTTGGCATTGCAGAATCCTGCCACCTGATCACCCAGGCAGTGCACAGGATCGAGTGTCACCGTGGGCGCGTCCTGCAACTGCGCCAGCGTGATTTTTCCCGCGCGCGCGGCGGGATGCATGGAGGGCACGGCCACCAGCAGCGCTTCGCTGCCCAGCACATCACGCGGCAACGTACCAAAGTCGTACGGCAATGCGGCGATGGCGACATCGATGGCGCCATCGCGTAGCAAGTCGGCGAGCACGGCAGAATAGTCCTCGCGCAGCTCGACACGTGCACCGGGATGCCGGTGCTGCAGTCGTTCCAACGCGGCGGGCAGCACATACGGCGCGATCGTGGGAATCGCGCCCACCGTGATACTGCCAAACCCCTCGGCCACCTCACGTCGCACGGCTTCTTCGGCGGCGCGCACATCGTCCACGATGCGGCGCGCACGGGGATACAGCCCCTTCCCCACATCGGTGAGTGCCACACCACGTCCATGACGCTCGAACAACGTGGTACCCAACTGCTGTTCGAGCCGCTGGATCTGCAGGCTGAGTGACGGCTGAGCGAGGCCCAGTCGTCGGGCGGCGCGGCTGAATGCGCCGGCGTCAGCGACCTCGAGGAACGCACGCAGCAGAGTGATATCCATACGACCTATAATAACAGCCTATTGAACGTATTGATGTTCAGCGATTGCTGGCTATGGCGCGCACTTGTAGCCTCAGGTGTGGGCGTCGTTTGCGCGGGAAGGCGCGGCGGCTCCACAGGGAACGGAGAAAGGGAGGTGGCCAGGAAGGCACGCGGGGGCCAGATCCCCCTGCGTCATCCTTCCTGGTCATCTCCTTCCGTCATTCCAGGACCGCTCAGTTACCGGCGCTCGGCCGGTAGCGCGGTGCCTTCCAGTGCTTCGTCACCTGCTCGTAGTCGTATACGAGCTGAATCAGGCGATACTCACTCCACGCCTTGCCGAAGAAGCTGATGCCGGCCGGCAACGTGCCACCGCGCGTGTACCCCATTGGCACGGTGATGGCCGGGAAGCCCGTGGTGGGCGAGAACAGCTGGCTGTTGTCGCCGTGCGGCGTGTTGAGATCGCCGATGAGCCGTGGCGGGTTGCTCCACGTCGGATAGACCATCGCGTCGAGCTTGAGCGAGTCCATGAGCTGCGTGACAGCGACGCGCACCGCGGCACGTACCTGCTCACGACTGCGGCAGCCTGGATTGTCCTCGGGCATCTGCGTGGCCGCCGCGGCATCACGCAGTCGCTGCTCCACGGTGGGATGGAAGCGTCGACTGCTGATGATATCGGCCAGTGTCTTTACGGGCGCATTGGGTGCACGGGCCGCGAAATAGCGTTCGAGGTCGGCTTTGAAGCGATTGCAGCCACCCTGCTGACGGCGCTGGATGGCGTCGAGCGAATCCACGCGTACCGTATCGAGCACCACGGCGCCCGCCTTGCGCAGATCGGCGACCGCACGATCGAACACCGCGTTCACTTCGGCATCGAGGCCGGGACGTTCGTAGGCCTGACGGAGCACACCAATGCGCGCGCCCTTGAGCGCACCACGCGTGAGCGCATCGGTGTACTTTGCCGACCGCCGATTGTCGGCCTGGGCGGTGACCGTATCGGCGGGATCGCTGTGTGCAATGACATCGAACACCGCGACGGCATCGGACACACGACGCGCCATCGGTCCGGCGATATCGGCGCCTTCGTTGAGCGGAATCACGCCGGCGCGCGACGTGAGCCCCATGGTGGAACGAATGCCGACCAATGCCTGATGCGAGGACGGCCCACGAATGGAATTGCCCGTGTCCGTGCCCAGCCCCAGCGTGCCGTAACTCGCCGCGACCGCAGCGGCGGTGCCACCGCTCGAGCCGGCCGTCACGCGATCGAGCGCGTAGGGGTTGTGCGTGTAGCCCGGCAGGATGGAGCTCACCGTTTCGTACGGTGTGAACGCCCACTCGGCCAGGTTGCTCTTCGCCAGTACGATGGCACCGGCGTCCTTCACCTGCTTCACCATCGTGGCATCCTGCAGCGGCTTCCAGCCTTCGAGCGCGAGCGAGCCGCCGGTGGTCTGCAACCCGATCGTTTCGAAGTTGTCCTTCACGATGAGCGGGATGCAATGCAGCGGGCCCACCGGGCCACGCGCCGCGTACGTCGCGTCGAGCAGTTCCGCGGTGGCGAGGGCCTGCGGATTCAGGGTGACGATGGCGTTGAGCGCGGGGCCTTTCTTGTCGAGCGAGTCGATGCGCGCGAGGTACTGCGAGACGAGGGTCTTGCAGGTCAGGCGACCGGCCTTGAAGGCGGCGTGGATGGTCGCGATCGACGCCGTGTCGATAGGGAACGGACGGCGGGGTTGGGCGTCGAGCGCGGCGGCATGTGTTGCCAGCAGCGCGATGGCGGCAAGAATAGTTTGGCGTGGCATTCGGAGAATATGGCGCCAATTCCTCACGGTATCAGGAGGAGTCAGGGGGAGAGTTGGAAAGAGTGCGGGTCGCAGGACAGCCGTGGTCCTCTTGAACTGCGCCCTCTCCAACTCCTTTCTGACTCCTCTGGAAACCGTGAGGCCGGGGCGCCAAGGCCCGTGGCGACGGGCTTACGCCGCCACGCTCTGCTTCCCCCGGACCAACGGGATCACCTGCTCTGCAAACCGCTCCATCTCTTCGAGCTGCGGGCTGCACTGCAGCAGCAACAGATTCACGCCCACGCGCTCGAACTCCCGAATGCGATCAGCGATCTGCTCCGGCGTGCCCACCAGCCCGGCGCGCAGCCCTCGGTTGGAGACCGAGTAGTCCTGCAGCGACACCTGCTGATCGAGCTGCGTGTTGGCAATCCAGTCCTGATAGTTGCCAAAGCCCGGTGAGCCCGGCTCCACGTTGGTGATGCGCTCGAGTTCCCGCTGCGCTTCGGCCTCCGTGTCGCGCACAATCACATACGCGGCCATACCGTACTGCATCGCCCGCTGCCCCGTGCGTTCACGGCGCGCCTGCATATCGGCCACCTTGGGCGCGACACGCTCGGCGGGATCACCATGCATCACATACGCGTCGCAGGCGCCCGTGATCAACGTCTTCGCCGCGTCCGATTCGCCACCCGCGTACAGCACCGGATGTGGACGGCTGCGGCTCGACACCGGCTTGGGCTCGACGATGAGATCTTCGACCTGGTAGTACTTGCCCTGATAGGTCAGCGCTTTCTGCGACCACGCGCCGTGCAGCACATCCAGCCACTCGGCCGTGCGGGCATAGCGATCATCGTGCTGGTCGAACTGCGTACCGTAGCGACGAGCTTCGTCCTTCCACCAGCTCGAGACCACGTTCAACGACAAGCGTCCGTTGCTGATGCGGTCGATGTTCGCCGCCTGCTTGGCCAGCGTGGCCGGGTGGTGAAACGTCGGGCGCACGGCAACCATCAGTTCGAGACGCTGCGTCACGGCCGCCAGCGCCGCCGCCGTGCTCCATGCGTCGAGCGCCGGGGCTTCGATGCCCTTGATGTCGTTCAGGAACAGTTCGGCGATGAGCGTGAGATCGAACCCGATCTCCTCACTGCGACGTGCCAGACGCTGCACGTACGCCCAGCTCGCATCCATGCCCTCGTCGGGCACATTGCGCAGCCATCCACCAAAGACCGGGAGCCAGTATCCGAAGCGCATCAGCTGGCCGCCGTGGTGACGAGGCCTGCGCGCTCCTCGAGGTAGTCCACCAGCTTCGCGAATGGATCGAAGCCGATCACGTTGACCGCATCAGCCACGAAGTTCGACAACGCGTTCACATCGTAGAAGTAGTGCTGTCCATCGCGGTCGTCCACGAGATACTCGATGCCACCCACATCGATGCCCGCGGCCTGCGAGATGCGCTCCACCTGGGCGATGATCTCGGCGGGCGGATCAGCACGCTCCACACGCATGCCGCTCTTCGGCGCATCAATGGCGCAGGCACCACGCACCAGCTCCGCGCCACTCGTGGTCTGGCACGCGTCGGCCGGGCACAGGTCGAACGATCCCACCGCCGGATACACGTTGATGGCGTAGAGGTACTTGCCGTTCAACGTCTCCACGCGGGTGATGTGGCCGTTGCGCAGCGGCGCGGCTTCCTGCACCAGCGCGGTACCGTCAACACCAAGGTCCACGGTGCCTGCAGCCACCGCAGCTTCGAGCGCCTCGCGCGACTCGTACTTCACGATGCCCGCACCGCTGCCTCCCACGTTCGCCTTCACCAGCACGGGGTAGCGCAGTCCTTCAGCCGCGGCCACAGCCTGCGACGCGTGATTGATCACGCGCGACTTGGGGTACGGCAAGCCGAGTGACTGCAGGAGGTCGAGCTGGGTGGCCTTGGACAGCTCGTTGCTGTAGGCCTGCACGCCGTTCACGATGGGCACACCGAGCCGCTCGAGGTGGCGCAGCCAGTGCAGCGTGTAGAACGTGGTCTGTCCGTGCCCGCGCAGGTACGCCGACGGGCTGGCGCGATTGAAGGCCAGTGACCAGCGCGCTTCCGTCTCGGACGGATCGAAGACATGCGCAGCGGCATCCAGCCGCTCGTACGGAATGCCCCGCGCGTCGAGTTCGGCAAAGAGCGGCCGGAACCAGTCCGGATGCTCGTGATAGATCGCGATGGGGAGAATGGACGGCGACGAGGACATGACCCGCTCCTGCTGCTCACGGTGGCGCCGTCTGCATACGACAATGCCCGGGCAGTGGAAGCCGCCCGGGCGTCGCGTTTTAGCTCTTTGTTTTACGTGGCGGCAATAGGCGGCAAATGACCACGGATCGGTTGTCCCATAGTATTGTCGCCTTTTGTCTATTAGTCAAGCAGTGAGAATCTTAAACATGTACAAATCATTAACTTAGGGCATTCCACACCATTCATCACCATTCGATCACGCCACGGCTCGTCGTCGGGCGTTCAAGGACAACTGATCGGGCAATCGGCCGGCTACGTCCCGGGTCTTGAAACCCTGCACCACCGCCGCCAGATGGCTGGCCTGCGCCAGCAGCTCATCCGATGACGCAGCCCCTTCCTCGGCATTCGCCGCGACCTGCTGCGTCACGCCGCTCATCACCGCCACACCCTTGGAGATCTCGCCCGTGGCCTCCGATTGCTGACGGGCGGCGAGCACGATCTCCTCGATGGCACCGGCCAGACGCTCCACGTGCTGCCGCGCGGCCAGCAGCTGCTCACGCACCTGCTCTTCCCGCTCCACACCACCATTCACGTTGGAGATCTCCTCGTCGATCAGTACGGCCGTCTGCCGCGCGGCATCGGCCGAACGAATGGCCAGGGCGCGCACTTCGTCCGCCACCACTGCAAAGCCGCGGCCTGCGTCGCCAGCACGCGCGGCTTCCACCGCCGCATTGAGCGCCAATAGGTTGGTCTGAAACGCAATCTCGTCGATGGTCTTCACGATGCGGCGTGTGGCATCGGCCGACTGCTTGATGCGCTGCATATCGGCATTGAGTGCGATCATGTTCTCAGCGCCGCGCTGCACACTCCCCCGGGCCTGTTCCGCACTGGCTTTCATCGAAGTGGCCTGCGCCGCCGACTGCTGAGCGCTCGTCGAAAGCGCGGCGATGGCCGCACTCACCCGGTCCGCATGCTCTGACTGCGTGGACGCGCCGGTGGCGAGCTGCTGACTGCTGTCGGCGATCTGCCGGGCCGCACCATCCAATTGCCCCGACGACGCACGCACCTGACGCACGGTGTCAGCAAGCTGCGCGATCGCCGTGTTCAGCGATTGCTGCATCTGCGCGAACTCGCCACGGAACTCACCCTCCATGCGCACTTCCAGGTCGCGCGCCGCAACGGCGGCCAGTACCCGCCGCGACTCAGCGAGTGGCGCGGCCACCGCGGCCACGACCCCCTCCACCCCTTCGAGCACCTCGGCGTAGCGCCCTTCGGCGCCCTCCCGCTGTGCCGTTCCGGTGAGCACTCCCTCGCGTGCCTCCGACGCCAGACGCCCAATCTCACGCACCGTGTGCGCCACGGCGTCCTGTGCACGCAGGCAGTTCCGCATCGACTCCTCGCACTCCACAGCCATGCGATCGACGGCCTGCGCCACCGCGCCGAGTTCGTCGTCCTGCGTATCGTCGAGGCGCGCAATCGCATGGTGTTGCAGCATGACCTGTTCACCGCGTGCGAGCGCAGCGAGGGCACGGCGTACACCTTCCACACCGAAGCGCTGCAGCGTCGCGACCTGTTCGGCGATGCGTTGCATGCGCTGGCCCAGGGATTGCGCGACATGCCACGCGAAGGTGACGCCTGCGACGAAGAACAGCGCAAAGATCACCCAGATGAGGATGGTCGCGCGCGAAAACTGCCGAGTGGTATTGGCTTCGACACTGGCGCTGAGTGCCTGAATCCCGTCGCCGAACGTTTCCATCCGACCTTCGAGTTCGGTGAAGCGCGCGCGAAATCGATCGAGACGTGCCGTGCGTTCCTCCACCGGCAGGTTCGCCCCATTCAGCGCGCTGTCGGCGATGGCCGCGTATGACACAACGGCTGCGCGCAGCTCGGGCAGGAGCGAATCGGCCGACGTCCCGTTCAGCAGGGAGTCCGCAGCGGCCAACGAGCCGGTGAACCGCGCCGCATGTTCCTGCAACGATGCCCGGGACGTTGTGATCGCCGCTGTGTCGTTGCGCGACGCCGCCAGCAGCGCCTCGAGCACATCGCCACGCATGGCGTCGTGCATCATATCGCTGTCCATCTGCAGACGCTGGGCGGTGTTGAACTCCACCAACTCCGCCGTAGCCTCGCGCGCGATACGTAGCGCCCCCTGACCAGCAATAGCCACGGCCAGCATTCCAACCGCACCAAGCAGAGCTACGGCGCGCAATCGCGCGCGCAACGTGCGCAGGGCAAACATTCGACAGGACGTGAGGGCGATGCGTATGCGCACCGACCTCGTCGTCAGCACAAGAGCGCACGCCGATGTGCCGACGTGCGCTCCTTATCAATATCGGACCTGCTGAGCGGGGACTTTAACGACGGGGTGTCGCCGGAAGCGTCTGCGCCGCGACCGGCCACTCGTTGTCAGCCGGATTCCGGTCGGGGAAACGGCGGTTCGGGTCGAGCACGATCTTCTCGATGGGGCGTGCACCGAACATGAGATCGGTGGTGACGGAACGTGCACCATTGAACCACACATCCACCGGAACGGTGACCAGTGCGGTGGTCTCGTCGAGCATCACGGCGTTCTTCATGGGGCGAATGGGTGCGCCCTTGGCCGCGAAGCTCACCTTGAGCACGATCGGCGCCGGCATGTCGCCGTCCTGCGCCACGGTGACCGACATGCGACCGGCCACCGTCTTCACCGAGGCGATGCGACCGTCGACGCTACCGGTGGTGAACAACCAGGAATACCAGAACCAGCCGAGGTCGCGGCCGAGGGCCTTGTTCATGAAGAACATGTAGTCCCACGGCGACGGGTGCTTGAACAACCAGGCGTTGGCCCACTCGCGATGGGCGCGCTGCACAGCGCTGTCGCCCACGATGCCACCGAGCATGGACAGCATGAGCGGCGTCTTGCTGTACGTGGTGAAGCCGTAGAAACCGGGACCGCCGTAGTTGGCGTTCCACATCATGGGGGCTTCGGCTTCGTTGCCCGACGTCTGGCCGTACTTCTGCCCCTCACCGTCGAGCACTGGAGCGCGGCCTGCCGCATCGGCGGCGGACAGAATGTTCATGTACTGATTGAACCCTTCGTCCATCCAGCCATACCACGTCTCATTGTTGCCAACGACCATGGGCCACCACTGGTGCGCCGTCTCGTGATCGGCTGCGCCCTGATTGGAGTTGATGACCATGGGATACTCCATGCCGGCGCTCGGACCGTCCTGCAGCGTGAGCTGCGGGAACTGGTACGGGAACCAGAGCTTGGAGTAAAACTCGAGGGCGTGGCGGGTGATCTGCGGCGCGCGCTCGAACACATTGGCACGACCCGGCAGGAACAGCATGTGAATGGGCACCGGTCCCTTGCCCGGGATCGTCGCCCGCGTGGCCTGCCACACGTACTTCTTGGCAGTGGCCCACGCGAAATCGTTCACCGTGTCCGCATGGAAGCGCCAGGTGAGGCGACCCGTATTGCTCGTCGCCGTGGCCTGACCAGGTCCCACTTCATCGGGCCCGACAATCATGGTGACCGCGTCGGACTGCGTGACCTTGGCAAGCTGTTCGCGTGCGCGCGCGGTGAGCACCTGCTCCGGATTCTGCAGCAGACCGGTGCCGCTCACGATCCAGCCGGCCGGCACATCGACGTTCACATCGAACGTGCCAAAGTTGTTGTAGAACTCCGACGGACCGAGATACAGTTCGGCGTCCCATCCGCGCAGGTCATCGTACTTGGCGACGCGCGGGAACCACTGCGTGGGCTGGAAGAGTGTATCTGCCCAGCGCTGCGTCATGCGGTGTCCGGTACCCGGGCCGCCCGGCAGCTTGTGCGACCAGTCCACCTCGAGCACCGCGCGCGCGCCCGGCAGCACCGGCATAGCGAGGCGAATGCGCGCATTGGTGGAACGACCATTCAGCAGCGTGTTCTCACCGGCGGCGTTGGCCGCCGCGGCCTGTGCCGTCTGAATGGCACGGGCCCCTTCGGCACCAGCAGCCTGCGGCGCGGCGTTCGATGCGATGTTCACCACCGCACCGTTCACCGTCATACGCGAGAACTGCATGCCATCGGTGATCTCCGCAGGCACCCACGGGGCGGCATGTGGCGCGGTGCCGATGAAGTGATTCGGATCGAGACGCAGCCCGATTTCGCGCAGCGAATCAGGGCTGGTGTTGTGCAGTGTGATGCGCGCCTTGCCCGTGAGTCGCGCACTGGCCGGATCGAGCGAGACGTCGATCTGGTAGTCGGTGCGCAGCTGCCAGTAGCGCGCCCCCGGACGGCCCGTGGAGTCGCGCACGCCCGCGCTCATCGCACGACGAATGGCGTTGGTGATGGGAATGTCGCGTCGCACCGCACGTGGCGGACGCTGTCCCGCTGCGGTGGTCGCAGCAGGTCTGGCGGCGGCTGTCTGCGCGTGCGCGCCAGTGGGAACGACCGTCAGGGCCAGCGCGGCCAGAGCGGCACGTACCGGTACAAAAACAGAAGAACGGAACATGGCCTCGGGGGAAGAGCGGAGGGGACCGATCCCCGATAACTAGCCTGCCAAGGCGCCTCCCGTCAGGGTGGGCCCCTTCGGGCGGCTTCCACCGGCAGCCCGGTGGGGCCCTACCCCTTCACCGCACTGGTGAGATTCGCCGCGGTCACCCGGCGATGCGACCCGTGCCACAGCACCTCGCCATTGTGTACGACGATGGCCTGCGGCGACTCATGCTGCACCTGCAACACCTTGGCCAGTGCATTCGACAACGGTCGTTCGGTCTGCACGATGACCATGCGCGTGGGCACATCGGGGTTGGCGGCCACGAAGGCGTCGTACTCGCGCTTCACCGACACCGAGATCGAGCAGGTGACGCTGTGCTTGAAGAGCACCGTGGGCTCGGCTGCCGCGGTCAGTGCGCGGGCTTCCGCCAGCGCCGGGTCGTGCTCGTCCACGGGCACCTGCCACGCTTCCTGCCACACCGGAACCGTCGGCGCGGTCGTCGTGCCTCCGGGCAGCGCCGCCTCGCCCAGCAGCCGGTCGACGGTCGCCGTGTAGGTCCCGTACGACTGCGCACCCGACTGACGGGAGACCAGTGCGCCGTTGCGGAAAGCGAGTACCGACGGCAGTGAGCGCACGTCGTACTTCACCACCGTCTCCACGTTGGCGTCCGCGTCGAGCGTGACCACCTGCGCCTTGCCGCGATACGCGTCAGCCAGACGCTCGAGCACGGGAGACAGGGTCAGACAGGGCGTGCACCAGGCCGCCCACACATCCACCAGCACCAGTCCGGGAGCGGCCAGCACACGCTCTGCAAAGTCCGCATCCGTAACCGCGGGCAGGACAGAAGAAGCACTCATACCCGGAAACTTAGTGGTGTGACACCGGCAGCCCTATGGCGCGGGTTACGGAGCGCCAAATCCGGCGTTCCGAGCGTGTTCGTAGATGAGTGAAGTCTCCACATGCACCACCTCTGGACGCGCCGTGATGGCCCGCAGGATGAGATCACGCAGCTCGTCCGAGTCCCGTACCGCCACCTGCACCAGAAAGTCGGTGGCGCCGGCCACATGGAACACCGCGATGGCTTCGTTCAGCGCGAGCATGGCCTGCCTGAAAGAAGCCACGGCGGCATTGGTTTGCCGCGAGAGGCGAACGGCCACCAACGCCTGCAAGCCGATACCCAGCACCTTTGGATCCACCTCGGCGTGGAACCCGCGCAACGCGCCACCGGCCACCAGACGCTTCACCCGTTCATGGCAGCTCGACTCGGCGAGCCCCACCCGCGCTGCCAGCTCCTTGTTGGTGAGCCGTGCATTCTGCTGGAGGGCCACGAGAATGGCGCGATCGATTCGGTCGAGCGCCTCTGGTTCCAGCAGAGGCCGAATCTTCTTCGGATCTTGGCTTTCCATAATGGATCTCATTCTACAGTCTAATCATCCCACCGAACACCGTCCGCCATCCGAATCCTGCCGGAGGCACCGTGATCCGCCCCGTCCCGCCCGACTTCGAGACCCTGGCCGTACACGCCGGCCGCGCTGACTTTCACGCGCTGGGGGTGCACGCCCCGCCGATCGACCTGTCGTCGACCTACCCGGTACCGGACCCCGAGCAGGGGACGGCCAGCTACGACGCCATGGCGGCAGGTGGCACCCCACAGGGGAGCGCGATCTATGCCCGGCTGCACAATCCCACGGTGGCACGTGCCGAACAGGCCGTAGCCGAGCTGGAAGGCGCCGAGGCCTGCGTGGCGTTTGCGTCGGGCATGGCCGCCACCACCGCCCTACTGCTGGCGGCCGCGATGGACGGTCGCCATGTGGTGGCCGTGCGCCCGCTGTACGGCGGCACCGATCATCTACTGGAGAGTGGACTGCTGCCGATCGACGTGACCTTCGCGCAGCCTGATGCGGTAGCGCAGGCCATTCGGCCCGAGACGTCACTGGTGTTCATCGAGACGCCCGCAAACCCCACACTCGACTTGCTGGATATCGAGGCCATTGTGCGTGCTGCGGGCACGGTGCCGGTGGTGGTGGACAGCACCTTTGCCACGCCCATTCTGCAGCAGCCCCTTCGCCATGGAGCGGCAATGGTGCTGCACAGCGCCACCAAGTTTCTGGGCGGGCATGGTGACGTCGTGGCCGGCGTGGTAGCGACGAGTGAAGCGTGGGCCCGGCGACTACGCCAGGTCCGCATTCTCACGGGTGGCATCCTCCATCCGCTCGCGGCGTTCCTGTTGCTGCGCGGCCTGCCCACATTGCCCATGCGCGTGGAGCACGCGCAACGCACGGCCGGCGTGCTCGTCGAACGGCTGGCCGAACACCCCATGGTGACGACCGTGCACTATCCCGGGCATGGCCTCAGTGACCCGCATGGCCTCATCGGCAGCCAGATGGCCGGGCCGGGCACGTTGGTGGCCTTCGAGGTGCGCGGCGGCGTGGAAGCGGCCAATGCGCTCATGCGTGCCCTCACGCTCATCACACCGGCGGTGAGCCTGGGCTCTACCGATTCGCTCATTCAGCATCCGGCGGGGTTGACGCATCGTCTGCTCGATCCGGCGGTGCGGGAAGCTGAGGGCATCACGGATGGGCTGTTGCGCCTGTCGGTGGGGCTCGAGTCGGCCGAAGCGCTGTGGCGGGACCTCAGCGCCGGTCTCGACGCGGCTGAAGACGTGGCCGAACACACCGAAGGAACACTGGCGATGTCATCGCGCTGACGCGCATGGGGTAGTTTGGTGCGACCCCCACACGGACGCACGACGGTGAATGCGATGGCTGATGCGAAGGTGAACCGGTGAACGGCGAACTCGAATCCCAGTACGAAGCGATGGCGGCGGCACTCGAGGCATCGGGCGACTATCAGGTCGTTCGGCGTCTGGTCGTGCCGCCGTTCTACTCGGCGCCGGAGTCCGTACCGCCTGGGACGCCGTTGATGCGGGGACTCGTCGTGGACGTGGAAACGACGGGTCTCGACACCAGTCGCGATGCCATCATCGAGTTCGGTGCGGTGCCCTTCGACTTCGACAGCGAGGGCCGTGTGTACACCGTACATGCGCCCCTGTCGTATTTCGAGGACCCGGGACGACCCATTCCCGCCGAAGCCGCGGCCATCACCGGCATCACCGACGAGGATGTGCGCGGCAAGCGCATCGACGATGCGGCGGTGCTGCAGGCGTTGGAGCAGTCAGTGCTGGTGATCGCGCACAATGCCGGCTTTGATCGCCGCATGCTGGAGCGGCGCTTTCCGGCATTTGCCGCGAAGCACTGGGCGTGCTCGCAACAGGAGGTGCCGTGGGTGCGCTTTGGCAGCCGCAGCATGAAGCTCGACTACCTGCTCTATCGCATGACCGGAGCGTTTCACACGGGGCACCGCGCGGCGGACGATTGTCTGGCGACGCTGCACCTGCTCGCGGCAGCGCGTGCCGAGCCCGCGGATCCGTCCACAGGAGATGCGTCCGACGCAGTGTTGGAAGCAGAACTGAATCCTCTGCGCCTGCTGCTGCAGAATGCGCGCAAACGTACCTACCGACTGTGGGCCACGGGCACGCCGATCGAAGTGAAGGATGTGCTCAAGGCGCACGGCTATCGCTGGTTCCCGGGCAGCGAACAGCGGCAGAAGGGCTGGTACCGCGACCTGCAATCCGACGAGGCGTTGGCCGAGGAGCAGGTGTGGCTGCAAGAGCACGGTTACGGCGGTCGCGTGAATCCCAACTGGAAGATCGAGAAGTTCACGGCACTCGAGCGCTATTCGGAGCGGATGGGCTGACGGTCCTCGAAGCCCGTGTATGTTGCGACGGTGACCGGGATGCCTATCGCGACACCATGCGCACATGGACATGGACAGCGCGGGCGTGGCAAGCGAACTTGGCACATGATCTCCCGTGTGCTGATTGTCGACGACGAACCGCTGGCGCGTGAACGCCTGGCAGAGCTCACGCGCCGTCACGCGCCGGATGCTTCACTGCGCGAAGCCGGCAATGGTGCCGATGCTGTGACACTCATCGGCTCCTGGCGCCCCGAGGTGGTCCTGCTCGACATCCAGATGCCGGGTGGTACCGGGTTCGATGTGATCGAAACGGTGGGCACCGATCGGATGCCGGCCACGCTCTTCATTTCGGCCCACGACGAGTTCGCGTTACAGGCATTCGAGGTCGCGGCCGTCGACTACTTGCTCAAGCCTTTCGACGATGCGCGATTCGCCACCGCCTGGAAGCGTGTATCTGAACGCGTCGCGACCGGGGCGGTACTGGAACAGGCGCGCATCCTTGGCGCCATGCTCGGCGCGCGTACACCCGCCGGAGCGGCAGACGAGAAACCCACAGCCTCTGCGTCACGAACGCCCGTCGGCGGACGCTGGGCCGATCGCATCGTCGTGAAGCACGACCAGCGCACCATGGTGGTGATGTTGGCCGAAGTGCAGTGGATCGAGTCGGACGGCAACTACGTCGTGCTGCACGCCGGTAAGGAACGCTATCAGGTGCGCGAGACACTCACGAGCCTCGAGTCACGGCTCGATCCGCGACGGTTCCTGCGCGTGCATCGGCAAACCATTGTGGACATGCGGGCCATGAAGGAACTGCAGCCCTGGTTTGGCGGCGATCAGATCATGATCCTGCGCGACGGAACCCGGCTCAAGGTCAGTCGTAACTATCGCGCCGAAGTGGCCAAACGACTCGCTGGCGAAACATGAGCGGCATGCGCACGTGGCGGGTGCGTACCGCGCTCCTGGGTTTCTGGTTGTTGCCGACCATCATCGGCACGATCGGGTTTCATCTGGTGCCCTCGCGGCTCAATCCCAGCCTGCCCACGGCGGCGTTGTTTCTCTCGCAGTTCGTGATGTGGGGCGCGTGGGGGCTATGGACCGCGGTCATCTGGTATGTGGGCGACCGTGTGCCTTTCCGCGCCGGCGAACGACTCCGCGCGTTTGTCGTGCACCTGCTGCTCGCGGCGCTGATCGTGTTCGTGCAGATCTTCGTGTATGCAAAGACGTCGGTGGCGTTCGGACTGGACGAACCGCGCGGCTTCGAGAGCACGTTGGTCATCGGCATTCGCTCCAATGGCGACGTGTTCCTCGTCATCTTCTGCGCCATCGTGGTCGCACAGATGGCCATGCGTTGGTACGACGAGTGGCAGGCGGAGCGCGTGTTGGCCGCCCGGATGGGGGAAGATCTGGCACAGGCGCAGCTGCGCGCACTGCAAGCCCAGCTCAATCCTCACTTCCTGTTCAATGCCCTGAACTCCATCGTCACGCTGATCGGGCGCGACCCGGCCATGGCGCAACAGCTCGTGGTACGCCTCGCCGACTTGTTGCGTGCCACGCTTCGAGCGGGCGATGGACAGGTCATCCCGTTGGCGCAGGAGCTGGAGTTCACCCGGCGCTATCTGGACATCGAGCTGGTACGCTTTGCCGATCGGTTGCGCGTGGAATGGCCAAGCGGTGTGATGCCCGCCGCGATGGTACCGGCCTTTGCCCTGCAACCGCTCGTGGAGAATGCGCTACTGCACGGCATCGCGCGGCAAACCGGCGCCGGCATGGTGTCCATCAGCACCTCACGGGAGGAGAACCATCTTGTGCTGCGTGTGACCGACACCGGCCCAGGCTTGTCTGCCGACACCACGTCTTCGGGCGCGGGCACCGGATTGCTGAACCTGCGTGCTCGCCTCTCGCGACTCTACGGCGAGGATGCCGTACTGCGCGTGCAGGATGGTGCGACGGGCGGCGTGGAGGCCGTGCTGCGCTTGCCGTTCGTGCCGGAGGAGATGGGCACGCACAGGATCACGGTGGGTGCGAGCGACGTACCCGCCACGCGCTGACCGCGGCCGTCGTACTGATTCCATTGGCTGTTGGCCACATAGACGAAATGGTCTCGCCAGATGGTGCCGATGGTGGGATCGGATGCGATGTCCGGCTGACGGTCGATCACCACCACCGACTCGACCTGCGTGAAGCGCTCGTCCAGCTGCATGCGCACCACACGGGCCGGCACGACACCGTTCTGCACGCCGTACAGCGCGCCGTCATGCCACACTAGACCATCGATACCGAGCACGGTGGTGCCAGGCGCATCTCGCAATCGATGCACGCGCGCTCCGATCACCGCCGGAGCGATTTCCACATGCAGCAATCCATGTGAGTAGTCGGCGACGATTACCGCAGATTTGCCGGGCACACGCGATGGCACGGCCACCACACCCTGCAACGAGCGAAACCACGGATCAGTGATCACTCGCAATTGTCGCGCGCGCGGGTCGAGCACATACAGCGCTTCGGCATGTGAGTCGGTGACAATCACCGTGCCGTCGGGTGCGACGGCGAGATCTCCCGGGATGTGCGGAGCGGTGTCCGGTGAGAGTGGCCAATAGCCCTGGATGTGGCCGTCGCTGATGCGCACCTGCACGAGGGCGCCACGTCCAGTCACCTGTGCGGTGGGCGGCAATGGTGGCGCCGGCGTGGATGCCGCATGTGGGGCGGTGGTGAGCCACAATGTCCGACCGTCGCGGGCCACGCGCACGCCGTACACGGCAGCGATGCGCGGATCACGGTGCAACTGCAGATCGCGCACGGTGCCATCGAGAGTGCGTTCATACACGGTGCGATGGCGGACGCTCGTCAGGTACAACACGCCCGTGCGCGGATTGGCGTCCACCCCTTCGGCGAAGAGGGTACTGTCGGAGAAGATGGCCGCGACCAGCGCGGGTGCTATCGGCACTGCGAACTGATCCAGTTGACGCCGTGCGTCGCCGAGTGCGGGCAGGCTCCACCAAGGCAGCAGCGAACTATCGGCCAGCAGTGGTTGTGGCACCTGCATGGCGGCCATGGCGCTCACGGCACGCACCACGGTGGCCGTGTCATGCAGGCGCCCCGCCACACGGGCCAGTGGAGCCCAGTAGGACGACTGCGAAGGCCATGCCGCGGTGGCACGCAGTAACAGGGTATGGGCGGCCTCGCGCGTGGAGGCACGCAAGGCGCTGCTGTAGGCTTCACGGGCCACAGCAGCGGAGTCGAGCGGTTGGGCATGCACCGACGTCGTCCATGAGAATGCCACGAACGTCGTCACCGCGCAGATGAGGGATTGGCGGCTCATTGAGGCATCGCTCCCGCCACCGGTGGCCGCGCAGGATTGCGATCAAGCGCTGCGGTCGCTGCACGTTGGAGAGCACGCACATCAGCACTGTCCATGGGCATGCCCGGAATGGTGGGCGGCAATTGCTCCGGCCGGATATCGCGCAGTCGCGCGAGCAACGTCAGTGCAGTCAGATACGTGCCCGGCCCCGTGGGATGCAGGCCGTCGGAATACAGACGGTCGTACTGCCCATAGGCGGTCCAGGCATCACCAGCTGGCGCGAACAGACCACCCACGCTGCCCGCCGCATTGCGGTAGGAAGTCAGCACGTTGGGGAAATCGAACAGGCGCCCCTGCTGTGGCCACACCATGAGCAGCACGGGCTGTGCGCCGGCTGCGCGGATGAGTGGTGCGAATTGCTCCGTCCAGCTGCGCAGATGCACCTGACTGGCCGGCAGCGCGGACGAGCCCTGCTGCATCACGACGTATTCCCACTGACGCTCCCGCAGCCAGCGGGGTGCGGTGCCCTGCTTCCAGTGCTCCTCGAGTGAATAGTCCGGCTCCGCCAGTGCGGCGACCGAGACGGAGGTGTCACCGGCCAGGCGGGCCAGCCGGAGCAGCATGCCCGGCAGGTCGTTGGTGTAGGTGAGTGAATTGCCGAGGAAGAGAACGCGGGTGCTGCCGGAGGGAAGTGAAGGGGCGGTGGGCGGGGTCAGGCAGGCGGCTGTTGCAACACACGCCAGCAGCAACAGCACAGCACGGAATGGGCGGATGGACATACCCTACGGTGCGGGCGGACGGCTACAGCGGCCGCACTTTGCGGACGAATGGGGGGCTGTGGCGGTTTGACGGTGCGGAAAATGTGATGAACCGAATCGTACCAGACCAAGCCCCAAACACCGCGCGGGCCTCCCCGAAAAGGAGGGGCCCTGTGGTGCGCCTTCTCATTTTGTCACGACTTCACATGAAACTGGTCGGTGAAATCAGTGCTATCTGTCGGGCGATTCTACGCACATGAAATTGCGGGCTGCCTTCGAGGTGCCCTCCGAACGTGGGTTTGACATGTAGTGCATCCACGGCGACGAGCGTACCGCTGTGCAACGAAAGCGTTGGAACCTTGCGCGTACGTGGTCTACTCATGCGCCATCTCCGCGATGAGATCAGCGGCCGCCTGGACGTGTGTCTTCCTAGTCATGGGGTTCATCCGAGTTGCCGCGGCACGCGATACGAGGTCCGCGTGTGCGGCTGTGAGCGTGTCCATCACCACAGCGGTGAAGTTGGGGTGGTCAGCGGGAGTACCCACGACCGCGGACTGATACACGCTTCGGTATACGCCCGCGTTTGGATTCGGAGTGGACTCCCGCATGTGGACTAGTTGATTTCGCCGAACCGCTACCGGAATCTTGGGAGAGAGAACTAGGAGCCGCATGCCCGCCGGCTCAATGGAGATCGATCTGCTCGCGAAGTCTCAGCTGAAGGCGGATGCGACGACCCCGCCGGCGCACTTACGCACGCAGCGCTACTTCGACTGCGGCTTGCTCATCATCGACGAAGTCGGCTTCCGCCCCTCGACCGCATGGAGGCGAATCTCTTCTTCCGGCTCGTCTCCACCCGCTACGAACGCGGCTCCATCCTGCTCACGTCCAACAAGCACGCCCGCGACTGGCCGGATATCTTTGCAGGCGACGAAATCCTGACCGCCGCGATCCTCGACCGCTTACTGCATCAGGTCGCGGTCATCCACATCGACCGTCAGAGCTACCGGCTCCGTGAACTCGGTGCCCTGCTCAGCCCCACCAGGGAGGGCCCTCGAGCGGACAGCCCCCGATCCACCCAACCCCCGGCGACTGCGGGAATTTGCGTGTTCATCAGGTGCGGGAGTTTAGGTGTACTTGCACAGCCCTGCATGCCGACTTCGTGTCCAGCGCGCGGACGCAAGCGGTGTTGCGCCTTCATGTGCACGACCTGCCGATGCTGGTAGACGCCTTTAAGTGAGGCGTTTGGGAGACAACGGGAGGCGTATGAGAGAGCGAGCCGCCCAAAGGGCTAAAGAGCGTCTGACCAAGGTTCGCTGACGAAGGCGGCGCGCGTACAGCAGTGCTCCGCTGCTTAAGAGAAGCCACCCAGAGGCCGGCTCAGGAACCTTTGGCGACGTCGTTGTGAAGAACGCGAGGTCATAGGTGTCAAACGTCGTCGGCAGGCTCGTTACGCCATTCGGAGCAAAAAACGCTTGGCCGCCTGCGTAGGGGTCGCCATCTGCGAAGTACGAAAAGACGTCTGGAGCGCTGCCCCAGAAGTACAGCCAATACTGCGTACCAGCGAGCACATCGATCTCACCAAGGTTGGTGTAGAGAAACGCGGTAACGCCGCCTCCGAGCGTCACGGTTCCCGTCGTGCTTCGCATGAGAGTGCCGCCAAGATGTGCGGGCGCAGAGTACAGCTGCAAGTTGAAGGAAAAGCCATTGTTGACGGTGCTCGAATTTCCTAAGTAAATCCCAACGCCGTCGATGAGGTACGTCGAGGCGCCCGTTGTGAATGACTGACCAACAATCGTTGTAAGGGGGGCGAATACACCAGAGACACTGCTCTGCACCTGCTCGTAAGATCGCTGCGCAGACGCCGAAATAGGCATGAGGAACGCAACGGCCACCAAAAACAGATTCCGCAATGTCACTCCTTGGCGCGCTCGCGCCGATAAGCTACTTGAAGAGTGGGCTGGCATACGCTCAGGCTCATCATTGACACACGACAAGTACTGCGCAAGCGCTCTCAGCCTTGGCAAGCTATTTCAAGCGGTTACTGAGACTCCGATTTACCTGCTGACTGGCCTGTGCAAGGACCCCACGCGCCCCGTCTCCTCCCGCTACTCGGCGGGGAGTTTTGGTTCAGGCTCGTTGACCGAGCACCAGGCGGACAGACGAGCAAGAGATCTTCGCCTTGCGTGATGAATTCGCCCGCCGCGAGCTCGAAGAGCAGTGCGCGATTCATCTTTTTGTTCAAGGTGAAGTGAAAGGAGTCGAGCGAGCGACTCGGGTCGCGGAAGCACGCCTGGACGCGCCGCCGCTCAGCAAGCGATGCTGCCGGCGCCGCAATTCATCATTGACGAGCATGGCGATGAGATCGAGCGGCGGCAGCCGTTCGGCCTGCGCATGGCGCAGGCGCGTCGCAAGTACGTCTGCCATACCGGAGAGGCGGAGTTTACAGAGGGCGCGATCCAGTTCGGTAACGTTCATGAGGCGGCTCGCTGTTCGATGAGGGCGCGGTAGACGGCGAGATAGCGGATGAGCGGGTCCATCTGTTTGAGCGCCATGGCCGGCAGCCTCACGCGTTCGAGATGGCGGCGCAAAAAGCGGTACGACGGCGCCGCCGCTTCGCGGGCGAAGTGGGCGGCGTCCTCGGTCAGCGCCGGGCCATGTTTGCGCGCCAGCGCGAGCACCCTGAGGATTCGGCGCAGGGCGAGCACGCCCTCGGTGCGATGGATGTGATCACAGACCGCGCCGATGGACGGTCCCGCTTTCCGCGCGACGTCGAGCAGCGCAAGCGTTTTCGCGGGCGCGGGTGCAGGGCGATCCGCATCGGCGACCCGATGATGCCCGCGGCGTGTGCGGAGATCTTCGCGCAGCAGACCGCTGGTCTTAGGATCGAGCACGCGCACGTGGAGGTCATCCCACTGCACGAGGACCTGTTGGCCGATCCAGCCCGGCGGTAGCTGTAGTACGCCGCCTCGACTTCGACACAGCCGTCGAGATGCACGACGCGCATGCCGCGGCAATATTAGCGGAATGGCTCGAGGGACAGCGCCTGCAGATGCCGGCACTCCTCCGGAAACATCACGTTGACCTGGCGCTTGGTCGTGCTATGGATGCGCGTGTCCGCCCAGCGGAGCTCCCAGTGATCGAGGTACGCTTGCGCGACGTCGAGCGTCACGAAGCGGAGGCCCTGGAGCGGCGTGCGCTGCGTGTGTCCGATCCCCGACTCGCCTTTCCCCTTGCGATCCGGATCGCGCACACGACACGGCAGCGCCACCACACCTTAGTGCGCGAGGACATCACGATACAGCGGATTGAGCTGCGCGTCGTACACGTCGGGCGTGAGCACGCCCTCGCGGAGATTGTCCAGGACGATCACGCGCGACGTGCCGCCCAGACGACGGAAGGCTTCCTCATGGAGCGCGGCCCACTGCTGACTACTGGAGCGCCACGTCAGCAGCCGCACCGACTTCCGCGAGTAGCCGGAGGGTGAGCACGAAGAGCCGCGTGCGTTTGTACCTCCCGCTCACCGGATCGTGGACCATCGGCCCTTCGTCGTAGTCGTCTTGGGCCTCTTCCCGGCGCGGTCTCGATGATGCCCGCTGGCTCGAGTGGCACGCCACCCGGCACGCGCCGCACGTAGCGCCGCACACTCGCGTAGCGCTCGTCGGAGCCGTGCTGTTCGACGAGGTCCTGCTGGATCGCCATCGCGTTCCGACCGCGCCGCGCCGCCTCGAGGATCACCTCGCGATACGGCTCGCACGCGGTCGGCGCACGGGCCGGCCGCACCGAGGCGGCCACCACGTCGGTGGTTACCACGTCGGTGGTTACCACGTCGGTGGC
Organism: Gemmatimonas sp.; assembly: GCF_036405635.1. Classification (GTDB taxonomy): domain Bacteria; phylum Gemmatimonadota; class Gemmatimonadetes; order Gemmatimonadales; family Gemmatimonadaceae; genus Gemmatimonas. The sequence goes on from NZ_DASWXE010000086.1 coordinate 21,355, forward strand.
CACCGGGTCAGTGGACACCTCCCCCATGGTGGCCGGATTTGGCGGCGGCCACTCCGTCGACCGCCCCCCGCGACGCCGCACCGCGACGCTCGCCGCCTTCAGATACCCCTGCTGATCGTCTCGCGGCGCACGCCGGTCGCCACCTCGATGCGCCGCAGCGCCCACCCTAGTCGCCCCAGCGCGATCACCGGCTGCTGTTTGGTCTCGTCCAAGACGTTGCTCATGGCGGGAAACGTCCCTTTCGGAACGCCCCGCCGGCCTACGCCTCAGCTCGCCTTTGGTAGCCGGTTTTCAGGTGTCGACTGGTGGCCGGATTTGGGTGTCCACCGAGGTTACAAAACCGAGGCTATCCGTCAGCGCAGGGCGTGGAAGAGCATCGATTACGTGAAAAATGCGACGAGCAAATGGGTCGCGTGGTTCAACACCCGGCGCATCCTCGAACCCTTGTGGTACTTTTTCCCCGCGGAATCCGAGGAGCAGTATTGCCGCACCCAAGCGGCTCCTGCGGAGCGCTCGGCACCGAACTAACTGAGTCTCCTCAGGTCCCGGCGCGGTTCAGTGCTTCTCCAGAATGCCCCCGTCGCACTCTTCGGGCACCGATCTTCGGTGAGATTCCTCCACGCGTGCTCGGCGGTGCCCGGTACCACGCCGACCGCTGCTGCGTTGATCGGTGGGCCCCTCAGCCGTCTGGCCGGTGAACTCATGTTATCCGAGGCGTTGGCGACCCTGGAGACCGGCTCAATGGGATCCGGCGTTGTAGACAACCGGGCCGGGCGGCCTACTGAAGGGCCGGCGTCGGTCAGCGACACCACCATCTCCCCTTCCAGTAACTCGCAACAATCAGCGGGCCGGTCCTGCTTACACGGGAGTAGGGCGCCACATCAGGGGAGGCGGCTTGGTGGCAAGGTTGAATGAAAAGACAATCGGAGGCCCGCATGCGGAGCCTCCGATGTCATCATGCTGTCGCTCGTTGAGAAAGCAGCTTACCGGCAACCGGTAAACACAACCAATCTGTCGGTTTGGATGCTGTCTCGTAAATCGCGCTATCATCTACGAGAATATCGTCACAATGGCTGCCCTTACCATCTCGCATTTGGCACAGGCACCGGGTTTACCCGATCAGTCAGTCTAGATAGCTCATGGTCTGACGAGATTACTCTCGTGATTCAGCGCGAGAGACCCGGCGGCTTGGGGGTCGCCAGCCTCCCCGGTTGAGGCGAATCGTCGCACAGCAGCGCGACGAAGCGACGTAGCTGGGCGGCCGGCTGCTCGTGATGGTCCGCGCGAGCCAGTAGGCGGCGGCGGTGTTTGTCGGAGAGGGTATGCATTTCGCCCAGAGTACTGGAGACGTCATCGCTGCGTCATCCCGGGTCCCCGAGGACCCGAACGCGACTTAACCTTCAGGGGCCGCTCACTGACCCTTCCGCGCCCTCGTCGTGTCATCCCCCGATTCCCCTTCGACTTCTCCTACGCTTGACCAGCTCCGGTCACAGATTCGGTTCCATCTCTCGGAGCTCTCTAAGCGGAACGATCATCACGGGTTTGAGCGCCTGTGCTACGAGGTCGCTCGGGTCCGCATCGCGTCCAACATCTTGCCCGCCACAGGCCCCGTAGGGGCTGGCGGCGATCAAGGTCGGGACTTCGAGAGCTATCGGACGTACGTCGGCGGTTTACCGCTGGGGCCCCAGGCCATCGTAGGGCGCGCTAGGAGGGACCTGCTGGTGTTCACCTGCTCGACGCGTCAGACCCACGTCCGCCAGAAGATTCTCGATGACGTGGCCGCCGTCATGGGCGGACAGGAACGCCCGCAGGTGGTGTATCACTTCACCACGGCTGACGTGGCGGTGGCCGTCCGTCACGAGCTACAGGCGCAGTGTCGCGCAACCTACGGCGCGTCCCTCGAGATCTTCGACCTGCAAGCACTCGGGGATATGCTCGCGGACCGTGACTTGTTCCCCGTCGCGTCCCAGTATCTCCATCTTCCGGCCAGCCTGCTCCCGGCGATCCCGGCCGAGGACCCCTCGTGGTACGCGACCACCCGCATGCGCTGGACGTCCCGGGACGGGTCCACCGCCAACATTGCGGACTTCGACGATCTCCGCACGGCCATTCGCTACGCGGGGCACACGGAAGGTGCGTCCGGCGACGTGGCCATGTGGGCGCAGCGTCTCCGGGAATACGCCGCGCGCACGGCCTCTCCTCGTGTCGCACGGATCGCCACCTACGAGCGGACGTATGCGACCTGGTATGCGCGGGAAACGTTACGCGGGCTCGAAGGCGATCTTCGCGCATACTTCGAGGATTGTACGGCGTTCGGGTCAGCGGGGGAGCTTGAGGATGCCTCGACCCTGCTCACGCTGCTTGCGGGCTCTGTAACGCGTTGCATGGTCGATCTGAGCCCTGCCGAGGTGGGGACGTGGCAGCGTGCGATGAGCGCGGTCGTTGCGGACCGCCTCGCGCTCGAGTCGGGGTTCTCGGAGCGGGCCCAATTGCTCGCGACAGCTGGATTTGGCGCCCTTCTGCCAGACGTCGATGGGGAGCACCGGATGCTCGACCTTGATCAAGCACTGATCTTCTGGTCGGAGCTCGTCGCGCAGGTACACCGCGCACCCCTGTTCGCGCTTGATGCGTTCGCTGACCGTATGGGCAAGATGGCGCCGATGCTCGACACGCACCCGGGATACGACGACTTCGTGCAGCAACTCGACCAAGCCACGGCTGTGCGGTCCGGTCAACGCGCTGTGGCGAAGCAAGCGACTTCGCGCGCGTTCGCGTTCGCGCGGGCCGACCGACCACTACGCGCCATCCACGAACTGCATCAGGCGAAGGTCGACTGGTTCACCAGCGAGACGTTGCGGTCGTCACTGGCCGCCATGGTGCTGCTGTGCGACTGGTACCGACAGTTGGGCATGACCTTCGCGGCCAAACGATACGGGTTGGCGGCGGCATACCTCGCGGCCACGGCGACGGAAGCCGAGGCACAGGCATACGCGCCCAAGGCGATGTCGCGGGTGACGCTCGCGGACTTTCAGCAGGGCGCGTGGGTGGCCGCCTTAGGGGATGCCGACGCCACCGTCGGCTATCACGCGGCCTTTGCGCCCCGCGATAGCCGAGGAGACACCGAGACCGACATCGACTTGCTCGGCTACGTGGTCGGGCACATCACGGCGTGCGTCGAGGCCTTCCTGCCGGACGCCGTGCCGGCGGTCGCCGCTGTGACCACCGCGTGGGGTCAGTCGGAGTGGTTGGCGACGGAAGTCGAGTTGGCACGCGACATCTTCGGAGCGGACCTTGACGCGTTTTGGGCGGAGATGTCCGGGCGACTGTTCGACGCGGCATTCAGTGACGCGGGAGTGGAAGGAGAGGTCGTATGGGACGCGCTCGGCCTGCGCTTCACGGCACGATATGCGAACGATGCTCGCACGGTCCCGTTGGCCGAGGAGTTTCTCGCGGCGCTACAGATCGTGCTGAGCGATCTTGAAGAGCAGGAACTCTTGCTGGTGCCCACGCGAGTAATGCTTGCCATGGACGTGCACTGGAGCGAGACCGAGCCTCCGACGGTGTCGCTCACGCCGTTGCCGTCCAACGCGTCGCGGTCGTGGGCGCTCACGCTCCGCGTTCCGGAGCGGATGCCGCACGCGGCGATGCGAGAGTGGGAGTCGCTTCTTCTCGGCGGTGTCCTGCAGATCCTTCGGGAGACCACGCTCTTACCCGCCGCGCGATTCGATGCGCTGCTGGAGCGGCTGATGCGCCGAAACATGCCCGGCAAGGTATCGGTGGCGTTGCCGTACCACGTGCTGTACACGGAGATGCTCGGCACGCATCGCTTCTATCCGGGCCTGCGCATGGCGGACATGCGCGCCCTCCGGCGTCGACCGCTCCCCCGGCCGATGATTCGAGAACTCGCGTGGAGTGAGTCTCTAGGGCCCGGATACGACGCCGCGGCCGCTGCTGAACGCATCAAGCGGCGCTACACCCGTGGGCTTCCGCCGTGCCGACAGACACTGGCGCGGTTGCGTCTGGAGCCCGACTTCGTGGCCGCCGTGGAAGCGTTGCGCAGCGAGGGGTGGAAGGACTGGCACATCCTCGTCGGCGTAAGCGCCATCATCCTGAACACGCGCAATGCGGCCGCATTACAAAACGCGTCCGACCCTCAAGCGGCTGCCGCGCTCTTGTCGCCCGCAATGGACGAAGTAGAGCCGGCTGACGCGCCTCCGCTGCCGGTCTCTCTGTTCTCGACCTCGCGCCTGCGGACCCAGATGCAGCTCAACATGCTTAACGAGGTTCGCGGCTGTGGTTTAGAGCTGCACCAGCGAACCCCAGACTTGGAGGGACTGCAGCGGTTCTTCGCGGTGCGCTACCGCTACCTCTCGGATGACCAGCCGCATCCTGCGGATCTGCTCACCCCAGCAGCGCTCTCGTAGGATGGGTCCGAGGTCAGCCGCAGCGTGTCGCGCCGAAGGGTGCGTCGTACGTATACAACGCCCGGCCGCTCTTTGTCTGGCGAAAATGGGGTGCGCGATGCCGCCGTCCTGGCGTTACAGTCGCGGGGCTGCAGACGAGACCTGGCCGACGGACGCGATCCGCTCACACGGTCAGGTGGCGCAACCGCCGTAGCACCGGCGACCAGCAATCGAATCTCAAACGTCGTTCCCTGCTCTCGAATACTGAAAGTACGAGAACTGCGGAGTAACTCGATCTCGACGACCTCATGCCACCTGGGGTGGCGATGATTCAAAAGTCTTGTCGGCAATGCGCGCTAGAAACGGGCACTACAACACACTGGTGGGGGCGACACTGACCGCGACCCGGCGGATCTTTCTTTATGCATCGAGACGACAGTGTTTTTCTGATCAGCTACATCGTCGTACACGACACTCCCAATACTGCGAACCCCTACAGCCCATTCCAAGGGTACGGAACGGGCATCCTCAGTACGGCGGCCGCTTTTCTCCGAATTGCCGCCCTCGGCTTTGATTTGCGAGATGCGCCGGACGCTCTTGAAGAACGGCTGTGGTCTCGAATGACGGGGGTGGGCGCCCGCGTCATTCCACTCCAGCTTAGTTCGTTAACGGAGGGACTCCCACTAGTTCCAGGCCCGTTTATTTGCGTCTGCAGCGCGCCAGGTATTGAAGGGTCGGTAGCCGAGATAATCGACGATTCTGGCCGGCCCATCTGGCACGTGCCGGCCAGCTCCACCAAAGCGTTCTCTTCGACCACCGAGGGGAACGAAGGCGGAAATGACGGCGATCCATACGTGGACGGAGCGGAGGAGAACGAGGCGTTCTCTGCTCTGTCGCGCTCAGGATTACGTGACTACATACTCTCCACTCTCGACGCGCTGTCCGGAGAGATCCCCTCAGACTTCGTCGATTTGATTCGCGACATACTCGCGCGGCAACAAATGTCCCTCGGCACCAGTAGGGTCGGCGTTACTGCTCGGTCCACGAACAGCTACGGACACCTCGTGACTCTTCCAAACGAGTATGTCCTTGAGGCTCTAGGCTTCCATCTCCGTAACGTCGATCCACCGACGTTACCATCAGCCTCTTCGCTTCCGTACGAAGAAGCCATTGCTGATGGCGCGGAAACTGTCTTAGGCGTCCGCGCGGCAGCTTTGGCGAAGGACGAAGGACTCAAGAGGAGGCCAAACCTCCGCAGCTTGGTTCCGTATGACATCATGATTGTCGCGCCGGCGATGGGTCGCCATTGGTATAGCGGCGCCCTCCGGCAAAAACTGGGGAATAAAGATCGTGAGATCTCCAAGGCTCTGCGAAAACTGTTGCGCGCCTTTGCAGAGCAGGCTGGCTATCACCTCCAGATGGAGGTGGCGGCATTTCAACTCGCGGCGGCTTCACCCATTGGCCGGGCAATGCTGCGAATCCGCCGTTTGGAGTTGGAGACGCTGACTTCCGTGGTTGCTCTTCGCGCGGTCGCGGACGTAGTGCCAGTCATACGCGCCCCGTGGAGAATTAATACGGTACACGAAAGAGCAGAACGGGTGTGTAGAGCGGCTCGCCAAGCCGGGGCGAATCGGGCCGAGCGCTTGAACAAGTTCGCACGTGAGATGTCCGACCATCTGACGAGTGCGCTACCACCGTCGTTTCTGACTTTAATGGAGAAGGCCGGCCCAGGTATAAAGATCGTCGCCGACGCGCCTCTGGAGTGGGCACGAATACGGCAAGTGCCGCTTCTTCTGCGAAAGATCGTGAGCCGCATTCCAGCCACGCCTGGAAACCTGAATGTCCTAGCGACTTTGCCGGTTGAGGAGGAACTCATTCCTATCTCGGCTCTATCCCAAGTACTCGTACTCCGATCATTCGCACCGCACGATCCAATACGAAACGATCTGGAGAACGCAGTAGATCTCATGAAGCAGATAGCTTCGAAAGACGGCGATCAGCGCGTCGATTTGAGATTCACTGATGTCAACAGCGAAGATGATGTTCTCGCGGCGCTACAGTCTTTCGAGGGAGCACTCCTCATTTTCGACTGCCACGGTTCTCACAATCGGGGCGACGAGTACGGCAGCCTTCGGATAGGAGGTCGAAACCTCGATCCGCGCCAGCTTCGAGGCCGAGCCAGAATTCCGCCAGCAGTAGTGATGAGCGCCTGTGATACGCATCCCCTAGATGGATCGCACGCATCGGTTGCGGCGGCGCTACTTGCAGCGGGAGCCCGCACGGTACTGGGGACGACGATGCCCGTCACATCCAGTTACGCGGCATACTTCGTGGCACGTCTCGTCATTCGGCTGAGCGAGTGGTTACCAGCAGCTCTCGGACGGCCGCCGCATATGGCGCGGTGGTCCACTTTGGTGTCTGGACTCCAGTGGCGTGTTCACATGACTGAGCTGCTTGAAACGGTAGACGGGAAGTCTGGAATTCACCTGTCTCAAGCGGCTCGGCAGTCTATCGCCATTCGGGTTGGTATGAAGATCGAAGAGGGCGTCGAAGATTGGTACGATGAGCTGTTGTCACTCGTTGCGTCGGAGTCACATGCGGACCTGCAATCAATCCGCGAAGCCGTTACGAGATGGGCGACGATCACCGATGCGCTCAAGTACATTCAACTCGGCAATCCTGAATCTCTCGTCATCATATCGGATCGGATACCGCGCACCACGGCCAGCTGAATTTGAGTTCCGTCTGTTCAGGAATTCGCTGGCGTTGTTAGTGCCGATTGAGGAGCTCGGAAGTGCCGACCGAACTTGCACTCTCGGGACGCCTCATGGGGCCGTACTGGTCGGAAGGCGCGGATCATAGGTCCATCGCCGTACCTTGCGCACGGTGACCGCCTTCATGTCGGGATGCATCGGGTTGAGGAGATAGTTCGGCTCTTCCGGCACGATCACGGAGGGCACCTCGGCGATGAGCGCCGTCATGTCTCGCGCCCACGATGTGCCCCAGTCGAGGGAGACCAGCCCGGCGGGCAGCGCATCCCACCCGACGTGCGAAGCTGGGTTGAAGATGGTTCGACTCATCCAACTCGCGTACGGTACGATGACCTCGACCAGGTAGCGGTTGAAAGGCCAAGCGCCGGCCGGCGCGACGTGCACCAACGTCTCCAGACACGCCAGCGCGCGTGAGGGCGCCGCGTATATCACCGCCGTATCTGGTCGATTCCACCGACCACCGGTCTTCTTGGCGCCGGCACCTGTTCGGTCATCCGCCCCGTACGCGGGCGTGTCCGCGGCGATCCTGAAGAGCGTGACTGGTGCCGCGGCGAGCGATGCGCCAGCGGTCACCAGAAGGTCCCTGACTCAAGGCTGCCGAGCACCTGCGTCACCAAGGTCCGACCTTCCGCCGTATCGAGCAACGTCAATGGCGCGGCGCCGCCGAGCGCGGGATTGGCCGTGGAAAGCCACTCGCCGAGCCATGCGGTTGGGGCAAAGCCGTCGGGCGCGCCGTCGCCGAGCTCCGTGGCCCATCGTTCGACCATGCCGACGAGCTGCATGACGCCCGCCACGCGCTCACTGTCGGGCGTGCTCAGCGCAATTTCTTGGCGGGCCCTGCGATTGAGGGTGGGCACCGAGATGTCCAACGCCGTGGCGAGCTGTTCCTTCGACAAGCCGAGCCCGCCGGCGAGGACTGTGACCGCGTTGGCCGGGATACCCTGACGCACGATGGTGATATGCCGCATGACGTCCGCCGACGCGTAGTCTCTCACCAAACCGCGCAACCTCTTCTCGTCCCGTTTGACCGTTTGAGGCCGGGTTCCGGGCCGCACCTTCCCGGCCGTGCCAGACTTCCCTCGTATGAGGAGCTGGCCGGCGTTCTTGGGCTTGGGGACGTCCTTTCCGCGTTGCGTGTGACGGGCCATCGCGCCTCCGATCAAGTGATCGATGAATATCGCTCAAATGAGCTGAGCCGACAACGGGATAGGAGGCGATCCGAAAGGTAATGCGGCCGGGGCTTCACGTCGGGACTGAGCGACCGGGGTGGTCCCACTCGCTCGAGCAGGCTTGAGCCATGCCTCCAGTCGGAAACTCAGAGGGCGGCCAGCGCCGCTGTCGCTCTTGCAGGCAGCAACCCGCCCCTCGCGGCCGTCGCCTCCTGGTCCTGCGCAACGCCCGTGAAGGACTTTCGAGCAACGCAGGCAGCAAACACTTACCGGCGAAGCGTTTACCCCGCGTTCCGCGTGAACCGATGCATTCCCGCGGGCGTTCAGGATGAGAGCGGCTGCGCAGTCGAATCGTCCCAGTTGACATGGGAGCTTGTGGCCGCCGAAGAAATGCCGTAGCGTCGTGGGTATGGAGCTTGATCGGGATATCGAGAAGTCCATGCGCATCGGGGAGCGGAATCGAGAGGTTATCGAGCTCCTAGGGAATTGGTGTGCACATGCACGCGTAGTGAGTGACGGGGGGATTGGCCTTCTGGAACAGATGTCCGGCCTGCCCATCGGCATGCGACGCGTCACCTGCGTTCACGAGCGGGCCAAAGGCAATACCAGCATGCACATGCAGCTCAATGCGCTGGATTTCTATGACCGAAACTGTGAAGGCTGCGCTGAACGTCTTCCGGTGCGGCTCCCGAACCTCATTGAACTGGTCCGAGCCCGGGACTCCAAGGCCTTTGCACGTGAGCAAGAGCGCAGCACCCGCGAGGAGGCGGCCGCCCGCGAGTTGGATCGCCGCACGAAGGAGCGGTTCGCGACCCGCCTCACGGCGTCGCCACTGGAGACGAGTGTGCTTGACCTGCTGGATGCTTTTGACCGCGATCCCACGCCGGAAGCCGCGAGCCTCCTCGTAGAGAGCGCCCGCGCTGTGCCAGGAGCGTTCACCCAGGTGATCGTGCGACACGTAACTGATGTGGTGGGCGCTGGCGGCGTTGAGCGAACCGAGGGCGCACTGTCGGTGCTCGATGTCGTGCCAACCAACCCGACTGCTCATCTCGGTGTCGCACTGGGCGCGCTGGCAAGAGGTGAAGCGGTGCCGTTAGCGGCGAAAGGCGTGGCTCGTCTGCTCACCCGCCCCCCGGTCGATTCGTCGCCCAACCCGTCAGAAGCCGCTTCGCCGACACGGGCTCGCGCAGAGTTCGCGCCAAAAGGCGCGGCGCAGGCAGCATTGTCCGACGACGGAACGACGCGCGCAGATGAGGACACTGCGATGCGCACGTCGGCGGCGAACGCGCTGGATCCCTCGATCCTCGCGGCGCTTCCCGGCGCGATGCCGAGCCTGATCGGCTTAGCGCGGCCAATTCCTGGCTGGGCATTCATGGGAGACGCACGCGATGCGCAGCCGGCGGGGCTGATCGCCGTGTTTACGGCTGCCCCGAGCATTGCGGCCGTTGGGGTGCGCCGCGCGTTGCGGTCGGAAGCAAAGGCGTGGCGGAAAGCTGGTGCCCATGCGGTTGCGGCCATCCTCGATGCGAGCGGGCCGGCGGCGGCGCTACAGTTTGTGCCTGATCTCCTCGCGGGCTTTGCTCAGCCGGACGATCAGTATGACGACGGCGACGCCGCCCATACGCTGGCTTGGGTGTTGGCCGAGCTGCTGCAGCGTGAACCCGATATCGTCGATGCGGCACTCTGCCGCGCGGCGGCGCAGGGTGGCGCGCCTGAGCGACACGGGGTCCTGCGCACGTATGCTGCGGCGCTAGAAGGGCACGACGAGCGCACGGGAGCTTTGGAACGTCGCGGAAAGGAAATTGGCCGTGATCGCGCCGCGACGACCGTAGAGGCGCTCGCGTACCAGCGGCTTATTGACGCACTTGCGCGACTGCCCGAGGAACGGAGGCTCGTGGATGCCGTGGAATCCGTTTTTCGGTACGGGTCTGGCGTGCCAACAGCGCTGGAGCGTGACGCGGCACCGACCCTGCTCGGCATTGCGGCGCTCGCCGCCAGTGCAATGACGGTTGACACGAACGCGCATGGCACCCTGGACGCTTCCGGCCTTGTGGATCCGCGCCCGGCCGCTGAACGGGACTTGGACCGCACGGTGCGTCACCTCACGCTCGACCGCCTGATTGACGCAGCGATGGTAACGGTGTTGCGCGCCGCGTCGGAATCACCGTCGCCAGATCTCCATCGATCCATCGTTACGATGATGGTGGACACACTCGCCAGCGTGCCGGAGGTTGCCGATCAGTTTCGCGCGAGGCTTGTGAAACACCTTGGGAGCGTGAGTACGAATGCCGCCAGCGCGTCGCTTGTGTTGCCTTCGATCTATCGGGCCATGACGGACAGCTCGTCACGCGTGCGGGCTGCATCCGCGGAAGCGTACGGCGAGTTGGTGCGCGAACTCGGCGAAGATAGTCTGCCAAGCCTGCTGCACGACACCTTTCTCGTGCTACTTGCCGATCCTTTTGTGATCGTCCACCGTGCGGCCTTGCATGTTATCGACCGCATTGGAGTACCAACGACCCACCTCGGGGAAGCATTGAGCCGCGTCAGTGTCCTGCTGAACATCTACGCCGACGGTGAGTCGACCGATGCGCTCGACGTGACGCTGCGTGTCTTGATCGATCTGATGCGCCAATTGGATCGTTTCACGCCGCGAGCCCGCGCAGTTGCGGTGAAGCTCGCCGCCAAGTTGCCGCCCTACAGCGCCATGCACTATGTCGAGCGTAACCGCATGGGCCTGCGAGGTTCGCCCGGATACGCAGAACTGGTCATCGCGCTGCTGGCGAACCCCGCTACGTTTGAGACATCACATGGGCCGCTCTTGGACGAACTCTCCGAGCTCGGCGCGCCGGAAATTCAGCGCCTGGCAAGCGCGCTCGTCGCCGCGGGCAAGCTGGTACTCGAAGTCTATCCGTGGCATCTCGAACGCTTCCTACAGATGCTGGGTGATGCCGGGGCGTGGGAGGAAGCGCAGGGGCTTTCAGCAGATGCCGTGGCGGCCTGTGGCGACAGACGTGATCGCCGGTCCCGAAAGTTGCACACGGTGCTCGCAGGAAAGCTGGTCAGTGTCGAAGCTGCCGCGGCCTACGGGGATGTGGAGGCGGTCATTCGCGCCGCGCGTGCGGCGCACGTGGCCGACGTCGCCGTAGATGAAGACAAAGCGAGCAAACCAAGTCGAGATGATATCCGGCGACTACTCGAAAGCGCGTCTCTCGTCGATTGAGGCGATTGCGGCACTCCGACGAGCCGTGCAGCAGGCGGTGTACGCCGACACGTCGGCACTAGATGCAGCCGCCGACGTCATGGAGGATTCGATTGCGCATGTGATCGACGCCGACCCATTGAGGCGTGCGTACACTGAGCTTGCGTCGCTGCTCCGGGCTACCTCGCTGCTGGCGCGGTGGGCGAACGCGGTCCGCGCCGCCGAGCCCGATGCCGCGCGATTTCTCACGGCGAGCCGCCAAGCCGTGCGCGACCTCCGTCGACGGATCGCGCCGCGCACGCTTTTTCCGGCGCTCGCCGGCCCGGCGGACGCCATCGAAAAAGTGAATGTACTTGAGGACGTCGAGGATGTCCTTGGCGCGTTGCTGCGCGCCTCGCTTCCACTACCGCTCGGCAAACACGAACTGAGACGGGCGCCGATGCCACGGCTTGAGGGCGCCCCACCCTCGTCCACGCCGACCTCAGATGCAACGAACTTGGGCCGAGCAGAGCCGGTTCCCGTCGCCTTCCTGCACTTCAGTAGTCCAGGAGTGAAGCATTCTGGGTCTGACGTCATCACCCTGCAGCCCGACGTGCTTTATGATTTGGCGCTCGAGGTCAAGCTGTCGCGCTGGCCCCGTGACACCTCACGCATCGAATTCCTGCCACTCCACGTAGAGCCCGCAGGGACTCTTACTGTTCCGGCGTTCAGCTTCGACCGGCCGGTCGACCGCGATGACGTGACCGCCGAAGCGCGCGCAGTCGAGCTACGAGGTACCGGGCGAGTTCGCGTCCATGGCGCGCAAGATCTCCTCGCGCGGCCACTCGAAGTCACGTATGTAGGTCAGGTCGTAATTTCGAGCCGCGAGTCCTCGCCAAGCTCCGAACGGGTAAGTGACGAAGCCTCGGTGGAAGCGGTCAGCCTACGGTCGTCACGGATCGAGGTCCGGGGACAGCACCGCCTATCGTTTTGCGGGTTGGACCCTCGACTTACGCCAATCACAGGGTTTCCTCTGCTCGATGCGCACCTCCTTGCTCTCCGGACCGAGGCGCGTCGGTTCGGAATTCCGGACAAGGATTTGGCCCCGTTCCTCGCGCTGTTGGCGGCGACTGGGCGACTGGCGCAGTTAGCGATCACTGACGCCCTGTATCCAGGCAGCTGGACAGAGGAGAACTTCCAGCGCGATCTACGCGACAGGCTCCGCACGACGTCGGAGATTGGTTTCGACCTTGAGGAACACCCGCACGTCGCGGGGGGCATCTCCGACCTCGTCCTTCGCGGCATTCACCTCGAACTCAAGGTTGAACAGTCTTCTGGCCTCTCCATCGAAAACGTCGCGGAACGGTACGGCCAGCAGGCGACACAGTATGTCGCCGCGAGTGGGCGCCGATGTGGTGCGCTCGTCGTGCTGGATTCGTCAGCGAAGACCACCGCTCCGGGACTGGTCCAAAACGACATCGCGCTGCGTGCTATCGCCCCTCCGTCAGGTTCTGGCCTGCCGGTCATTCTGGGAATCGTCATTCTTCGGGGCAACCTCGCTCTCCCGAGCGCGCTGTCAAAGGGCGGCCGGCGTCGTCGAAAGGCAGAGCCAAATACGTAAACGCCGTCGCCAGCACGGCGGTCTGCCACGAGGGTGCGAAAGGACAAGAGGAGGGTGCCCGTTTCACAACGGGCACCTGTCGGCGCGGATGCGCTCTCGTAGTCTCGGCCACGGCGCAAAAACTTCGTCACAGTCTCTACCCGATTCGTCGCGTGGGGGGACGCTTTCTTGCTCGCACCAGCGACCACCGTTGAACAAGCGCGCGCATGACGAAGAGGGCTCGGCTCTCTCGCTCACCGCCGACGATGTACATCGACGCATGGGACACGGCGGTGACTCTGGTGCGCATAGACGGCTCACGAAATCGCATCCCCAGCGCGCGCGCACTGCCGCCCCCGCACGATGTGTCCGCCCACGAGATGGACTCGTGCACCAGCTCCGATGCGCTGCTGATGAACATCGCGTGCTACCCGGGCGCGATTTCTGGCGGCCTGTCCACGCTGCTCGGCGTCGCGGACGGGGACGTGCCACACTTCGGGGTGGCGGGCGCGGTCCCGCTGGCCGATGGGTCAGTGGACTCGACCGAGGTAGACATGCGGATCGGCGACACCAACTTCGAGGCGAAGCTGACCGAGACGTCGTTCACAACGAAGTCTCTGGCCGCCGTGGAGCGCTACGCCGACCTCGATCAGGTGTTCGTTCGCGAGGCGATGCCGAAGGCTGACGGCGACAGTCGCGACGCATCGGCCTACGCCAGCTATCAGCTCATTCGCAATGTCCTCGCCGTCGCGCGCAATCCGGCCGCGCGGTTTGTCGTACTGCTCGACGGTCGCCGTCCCGATCTGCTCCACGAGTGGTGGCGAGTATACGGTGCCATACGCGACGCTGACCTACGCGCGCGTTGCGGCTTTGCTCTCTGGCAGGAACTGGCGGCGGTCGCGCCTGCTCCGCTTCGAGAATTCCTCGCGACGAAGTACGGGCTGTGAGTCGTAGCTCGACGCATTCACCGTTCGGCGTGGTCTACGCCGCCGACATTGGATCAACACGGGGAGCTCGCGCTGCCTCTGGATTTGGATGGTTCCGGATCGGCCCAGACGACGGTCCCGCGAGCGGGCGATGCATCATGGAACTAGCGACCGCGATTGCCGCCGATCTTCGAGGCGGGCGTTCGGTAGCACTCGGCTTTGAGGCTCCGCTCACGATCCCGGTGCCGGAAGATCACCGTCGGCTTAGTTACGGGCGGTCGAACGAGGGCAACCGCTCCTTCGCTGCGCCAACGGGCCTCGCGGTCACCACGCTCTGCCTCCATCAGTCGGCGTGGCTTCTCGCGGAGCTTCGCCGACAGCTCGGCCCCGCGGCCAGTGCCGTGACGTACTCGCAAGACGCGTCCGCGTGGCCGCCAGCACAGCAGACGCTCTTTTGCTGGGAAGCGTTCGTATCGGGTGACGCCCATTCTGCGGACCATATCGCGGATGCGCGAACCGCCTCGCACGCATTCTTGGAGCATGAGGACGACCTCGCCGCCGCGAGTGCGGTTCACGCCGAGCGGACGTCGAGCGTTGTCGGAGCCGCCGCGCTCTGGAATGGTTGGCTCTCCAACCCGGAGGCCCTCAGAGCCGACGTGATCGTGATCAGACCACGACACGAAGCACGTCCGGTTCGAGTTGTCGCGAAGCGCTCGACCTAGAGCTGAGCTAGCGTTAAACGCGGCCGTTAGTCTTCGACCACCGTAAGCTCAGCAGCGGACGTCTCGTCGCGTACGCGTTCACGCTCCAACTGTTCGCGCGCCTGGGTTGTCAGTTCCGCATAGAAGGCGTGCACCCGCGGCCGTCCGGCGGCAGCGTAGAACTCCGCGTGCAATGCCGCTCCGTCTGCGACGCGACTCAACACAAGACTCGGCGTACCTACCGACCGCGCGACCGGCGGCCCACTAAATGCCCCTTCGATCATCGCGTTCGTCACAGTCGCCTTCACGCTGGGTTCACATGCGTCGAGAAACTCCAGCAAGTCGGCCATGAGCGGATGCTGGTCTAAAACGAAGTTGGCGGTCAGTCGAGAGAAGAGAGGAGACGCTCGCACAAGCATGTCGTGATCACCCCGAGTCATCCAGCCGCGAAGGACTTCCTCCAGCACACCATCCCATCGACCAAAGTTACGAAGGACGTCGTGAGCGGCCGCGTCATGAACGAGGGAGCCATCGACTACCGTACCAAGCGCCCCAAGTACGCGTTCGATGACTCCAACGTAGTCCGGAGACCGCTCGAAGGCGTCCTGCAGGCCGTCAAAGCCACGATACGGAATCGCATCGTAGTCATCGCGCGAAAAGTCCAATATGCGCCCTTCGCTCGCACGTTCTGCGCGAAACATGTGCTCTCGTCGAATGCGGGCGTCCAAGAAATCGAGGATGCGATGCGGGAAGGTCTCCGCAATCGCCGACAGCATCAAGCCGATGCTAGTCTCCGCTTGACCGAAGTCTGGTACCGGCACGAGTTCACCAAGCAGATGTGTCGCAGTGACGTCGTCCAGAATTGGAATGGTATCGTCACGACGGCGCATGCCCCAAGTATCGGCGAGGTTGCGGGCGGCAACGCGATCCCCGTGTACTTGGACGTCCCCTAGCAGCAGTTCCACCTGTGCCGCCTCCATGACCGCCAATGCACGAATGGCGGCGCGCGAGACGACCAGCTCCGCATCCCGCAGCAGTCGACGCAGGACGACCATCTCACTCGGGAAACGCTGTCTCGCCCCAAGCACGCGCGCCATCGACCATGCGGCAGCCGCACGCACCCGTCGGTCATCGTGAGCACTCGCGTCCTCCAGTAACCCGCCGTACCCGCTGGTATCTTTCGGTCGGAGCGCGGTCAGCAGGCTACTCAACCACTCCACCTGCGGAGTCGCCAACTCAGCGGCATGCTCGAGCAAATGCCGCGCTAGCGCCAAGGCAAGAGCGGGGTCATGAGACGCGAGCGAATACATAAGCGGCGACGCGTCGCAGGAGTCTCTGGCGGCCATCCAGGCCTCGCACATTGCTCCCAAACGCGCCACGAGCAGCGGCACTACCGGGGTGCCCGCAGCCAGCTCCTTCGCGACACGAATACGATTCTCCTCGTCCGCCGCCATCTCTTCTTCGACGGAACGGTCGGCCACGTGCCAATCAGAGTTGAAGTATCCAAGCGCTCGAGCGAGCCTCGTGTCTTCGTCGTCCGGCACGGTCGCAGCCACTTCTCGCATGCGCGATGCCTTCCAGTCGAGGTGAGTATGGTGCGCCGCAATATGGAGTCGCGTGCGGATCAAGAGCATCGCGACTGGATCTACCCTTGAGCGCACGATCACGTCGAATACGTCCAAAATGGCGGTAAACTGATCACGAAATGCCTCCTCCTCGTCCTCCGTAACCTCGTGTCCCAATGTGCCTCGCTGACACTCCAGCGCATTGAGCAGGACCCTGAGCGCTTCGTGCTTCTCATATACATCACCGCTGCGCGCAATTTGTCCTGTGATGGCGATAGCGCGCAGTCGCAGTGACATCGTGTTCTTCGCGTTGACGCCGTGCCGAGTCAGCGTGAGACTGAGCCCATCACGCGCTGGCGTCTGCTCCATCATCTCGGTCGCCAGCACCGCGTCCGCCACGAGAAGCGGTGTGTGGAGATGCCGTGCCCATCGCGCATCAGCGAGCCAGCGTTCCATGGCATCGAGCGCCGCATCCTGCATCCAGAGGTCGCGATGCCTCGAGTACCCAACCAGATCCTTCAGCTGCCGGATCCCGTGCTCCGGATAGGGATTGGTCTCTCGCGCATCACGCTGTCCTAAGTTCCAGAGGAGGTCCAGCGCTTGCGCTACGGCCGGGCGATGATGAGCGGCCAGCGCGATAAGGGGCGGCAGTTCCTCTAAGACCTGCGCATAGGTGCTCAGCATGCCCCAACTCCCCCGCTCTTCAAGCACGTCAGGCGGCATGGTGAGGAGCATATGCGCGAAGTCGAGCATGGCGCGCGGTTGAAAGGCAGCCACGGGT
Source organism: Gemmatimonas sp. (assembly GCF_036405635.1). GTDB lineage: Bacteria > Gemmatimonadota > Gemmatimonadetes > Gemmatimonadales > Gemmatimonadaceae > Gemmatimonas. The sequence continues at coordinate 38,449 of NZ_DASWXE010000086.1, forward strand.
GCCAGCTTCCTAAGCCACTCACGCTGGTCTTCCAGCGGCGCCGCCCGAAATGCCTGGATGAACGACGTCCACACTCCCTCAAACATGCGTACTGGGTCGCCAGACGCTTCGCGCTGCCAATCAAGTTCGGCGACATTCTGCACCAGATTGAGCAGCACGGCCGGACCGAGACGCTCAAGGAGTTCACGATCCAACTGCGTTGGGGCTCCCCGAGCTACCATAGCACGGTGTAGAATATGGTCGCCCAGCACGTCGGGTTGGATTCGCAGCCCGCTTCGCTCGTCCCTGAGCACACCCGCGCGAACAAGCGTATCGAGGATTCGCTGGAGCGTGCTCCCATCCACGCCAACGTACGCGGCAAACGCAGCCGCAAGCTCGCCCTCGCGCAGCGTTACGGGCTGTACTGCGGCGAGCGCGTCGAGTGTGCGCTGAGCGGCGCGCTGATCTAGGATGTCTGGCAGCGCGGCAACGGATTCTTCGCGGAAGCTCTCCAGCACGATCTGTTGAAAGTCCGCGTCGAGCGGGACGGTTCGGGGATCGCGATTCTTGGTCCTTAGGAGTCGCCCGGCGACGAGAGCTACGAGTATCGATCCGCCGGCCAATCTGAGGAGATCGTAAGCGGCGTGAGCGTACGCGGGACCGAGTTCCTTGGCAACGATTCCCTCTAACTCGTTCTTTGGAACCTCAGCCAAGATGCCCAGATCAACGAAGTTCTCGGTGGGCAACTTCGCGACATTCACTGCGGTCGAGACGGCCGCGCGACCGTAGGGTCTGGCGCCCAGAATCAGTACGGTGGGCTCGCGTCGGAAATCCACAAGCCGAATTAACTCGGTGAGATCTTGACGTCGTTGCGCATCATCGCAGAACAGCACGAGCGGACCGGCTGGTAGTTCGCTCAGCGCCGCGAAACTGACAAGTTCGCCATCCCGTACCCAGCGAACGGTAGTTGGCTCGACACGACGCGCCACCTCGAGAAGTAACCGGGTCTTCCCGGATCCACCGACAGAAGCCAACGAGACCACTGTGGCGTCGCCGCTCGTCAGCCCGCCTTCAACACACTCGAGAAGTCGCGCCAACACAGCCTCGCGTCCGACCAGTGGGCGTCCGTGATGAAAGGCTGACTCCACACTTAACAAGCGACGGAAGTAACTACCCGTCGTCGCGAAGTGGAGCGAGTCACCAGATTCCAAGACGGTATCTGCGTCCGCAACCCCGAGTCGCTGATCGGCACGCAGCGCCCCTACCGATTCTTCGACCCGCGCAGAGCTCTCGCGAACTTCACGCACTTCATGCTGAAGGTCGGCCAGCGCTACAGCGGTGTAAGCGCGATAAAACGCTTCCGTAGTAGTCAGCGCGTGCTGCAGCTGCTTCCCAAACCTGCGCATAAACCCATCACGGCCGGGCCGGCCTCCGAGGAACAACGCGATAAAGTCTCGGGGAAGGTCCTCCGGTCCCACAGCCTGTCGCAACTCCGCGAGGACAGCCTGCTCAGCCAACTGCTCGAGCGCCTGCTCTGCGCTCCGATCTAGTGGAGTCGCAGAGTGTGCTGCCTCGCTCGAAACGACTTGAATCGCAACGTCAGCGTCGGTCCCGCCGGCCGTGCCGTCCTGGAGTGCCGAGTTAATCGCGGTGAGGCTCGCGCCCCGCGCTCCAAATCGGGCGCGCAAGTGGCCGCTTAGCTTGTGGTCGTTTGCCCGTTCACGCTCAAGCGCGATGAAGCTAGGCAGCCGTTCGACGAGTGATCTTGTGGATCGCGACCAGAACAGGCGTGGCCGCCGTATGGAGTGCTCGTACTCATTCAAGAGTTGTGACAGTGCTTCAAGCTGCGCGATCCGAACGTTCCTCGCGATGATCTCGCCGTCCGGACCTGGCGGCTCATCGCGAAATTGGTCGCGCACGCGCCGAACAGCCACGAGGAAAGCGCGATCTGCGACGGCGCCGACGATCCCGCTCATAGCGGCTGCGGGAGCGGCTTTCGCGAGCGACCCCAAGCCAGAGATAGCCAAGGCCGCAAGAGAGATTGGGTCAGCCATGATCACACCGGGCAACCAGACATGCCCCACGCAGATACTTCGCATTGCCGGCGGGCCAACACCTGACTCTTAATACCCCTCGGGAGTTCGTTACCATCGTCGTCCTCGGCGTCGTCGACATTGTGTGAGGCGGCGGCCTCGCGACGATTAGCCGCGGCGGCGTGGCTTGGGTGACGCCTTCGCGCCCTTCGTACCCTTCGCGGCCTTGGCGGACTTCGCGGTCTTGGCGGACTTCGCGCTCTTCGCGACCTTCGCCGTCTTCGCGCTCTTAGGAGACTTCGCCGTCTTTGCGCGTGAGGTGGTGGCGCCCTCCCTGCTTGGCTTGGGCAGCAACCGGAGATCGTCGCGATCCTTCTTACGGCCACTCGCCAGCTTGTTCGTTCGGAGCGCCTCGAGACCAATCACCGGTAAGGGTTGGCCCGGTGCGATCTCCACCTGCATCGCCGTGGCCTGCGCGTCCTCAAACGTGACGCCGGAGATGTCGGCGAGCAGGTCGATCCGCGTGGGGGGTTCGCCGAATTGCGTGACCGACTTGGGTTTGGTGAGCTGCGCGCGGTCCACCACGATCTCCGGCGCGCCGAACGCGGTCAGGGCCTTGATCAGACGGTCGACATTGTCCGGCGAGGTCCGATAGAAGAAGTCGATGTCGGTGGTGGCGCGAATATGCCCGTAGATGCCGACCGCGTACCCGCCGACGAGCATATACTCGACGGCATGCGCGTTCAGTTCGCGAATGAAGTCGCGGAAGTCGACCGGGAATGCGGCATCGGTGACTTCGTTGGGGCGCCCCTCTCCGGCTGGTGTCATCGGGTGGGTCGTGGCGCGCGTTTCGGGGTGACCTGCGTTTGGTACTGGTAGGCCTTCCGGAGGCCACCGGCCAGGGCGGACGCCTGGGCGACCGCGAGCAAGCGCTGGGCCGCCTGCGTGGGCGGGGCCGGCGTCGCTTGGGTCGCGAGGGTCGAGAAGGTGCCCTGCCAGGTCTGTCGCCGCCGCGCGGCGCGTTCGGCCCGCGCGGTGTGCTCGTCCGCTACGGCATCGCCGAGCGCGAAGAGCGGCGCCCCCACCTGCTGAAGCAGACGCATGGCAGTCTCGAGTGAGACATGGGGGCGCTTCCCCCGCTCGAACTCACTCACGAGGCGCGGACTCACGCCGACGTCGTGGGCCAAGGCGGCGATGGTGACGCCCTGCGCTTCCCGATAGCGCCGCAGGAGCTCGGCCAGCTGGTCGACGATCTGGTTAGGAGTGGACATAAAGGGAATGTAAGGCTACGCTTCCACCACCGCCATCCCTTTATGTACGGTCAAGCCTGCAGGCACGCGCGCGGCCAGGAGTGGGGCGCGGCCCCTCGCTGCCCGACCCTCTGGACATGACCGACACCCTGACAGCCGCCGCCTCGATCCTCGACGTCATCACGTGTGGCGCTCGTTTCTGTTCCTCTTTGTCCTTCGGCGTAAGCGGCGAGGGCAAGACCTCGAAAAGGGGCGGCGGTGGCCTGAGTGGTCACCGCCTCCCCTCTTATCCTCACAGATCTCGCTTGTCGACCGCAAACTCAAATGCGACAACCACTTAGGTGTCGGTGTGGACAGTCGCTCGCAAATCGGGCGCGCGATATCAAGAAGCTCGTCACAATGGCTGCTCAATCCGTTTCGCCAACTCACGAGCACTGTCATTGCAGCAACTCTGGTGAGACTCACTTCGACAGCACCACCGCGCGATAGTTGAAGATGTCGACACGACCGTCGAGGTTGAGCCAGATCCGAAACTCCAGAGTCCCCTTTGCGAAGACCGCCCGGTACATGTCTGGACCTGCCGCTCCGACCCGCATGAACGTCAGCGACTGGAGTGCACCGAGACCCAGAATGGTAGCTTGATGTTCTGTAATCTGGCGCCGCGTCTGTTGCGCCATGGCAGGGCTCAAGCGGTCGTACTCGGGCATCCCGCGTCGCAACTCTTCGATGATCCGCCGCACGGCGGCCTCGCTGTGCGGCGACGCGACCTGCGCTTTCACCCGCCGATTGATATCCGCTTCAATCTCGGCGCGATGCGCCGCGGCGAGCGTCGAGATGATGTTGAGCGCAAGGCCGTCGGGATCTTGCTCTCCGCCGACAACGTTGCGCAGGACAACCACGCCGAGTTGCGCGTGTCGGTCGTAGTACATCGCCGCCCGGTAGCCCGCGACGCTCCCGCTGTGCCCAAGGACGGGGAATCCGTCCCGCTGCATCGCCATGAATCCCAAGCCATAACCGGTCTGTAGGAAGGCGTCCGTCGCCACCAGGCCGGCGAAGGCGTCGTCTAGGACCGAGTGGGCGAGCACGCTGTCTGGCGCTTGCCCCAGCTCGAAACTCACAAAGCGCGCGAGGTCGTCGACCGTCGTGAAGATCGCCCCGTTCGGCACCTTGTAACCTCGCCCGCCGCGTGCCTCGTGGGCTGCGGTGGTGTCGTCGAGGGTACCGTCGCCATTGACCTGATACCCCACGGCCAAGTCCGACGTGATCGCCGGGTCGAGGTCGAAGCGCGTGCGGTTCATCCCGAGCGGCCGAAACACGCGCTCGCGCTCCCATTCGACGTACGGCTGGCCGGCCACGCGCGCGAGCGCGGCGCCCAAGATCGCGTAGCCGATGTTCGAGTAAGAATGCTCGGTGCCTGGATTCGAGAGGTAGCGCGTGTGCGGCAGTGCGGCGAGCAACGTCCGCTCCCATTTCGACACTGGGCCGGTCCAGAAGGGCCCTGCTTCGTCGGGCTCTCGTGCGAGCCCAGCGGTCATGGTCGCAAGCTGCAGGAAGGTAAACGGCGCAGCGCCGGATGGGCGGGCGGCGATGCGGCGGACTTCCGGGAGATACTCTTCGACCGGGTCAGACAGTCGCACGCGTCCTGCGGCCACCAACTGCATCAGCATGACCGCAGTAAATGGCTTGGTAACGGAGCCGATCCGATAGACCGTCTCGCGGTTCGCCCGGCGACCTGCCTCTATGTCCGCGAAACCAACGCTGCGTGTCCACACGAGCTGCGAACCGGCAATGACGCCGACCGTGAGGCTGCCGACGCTGTCCTTGGCAAACTCCGCGGAGACGAGCGAGTCCGCTGCCGCTATGCCCATGACCGAGCGGAGAGGTGCCGTCTGAGACGCCGCGCGCTCGACGAGCGCGGTAGCGCCCGCGACGCCCATGCAGAGCAGGCTGGCCAAAGCATTGCGCAATACGCTGCTCCTTCCGGTCCGTGGCCTCGTTCGAGGGCTCATGGAATGCTGCCGTTCCGTGTGAGCCGACCGAGAGGGAATCGTGGGTGCATCACCGAATCGCCGTCACGGCTCTCGATCTCGGTGGAGCGTGAGTGTGCCAACGTTTGCCGGGACGGCCGTCCGTGCTCCGGCTTCAGATGGGTATCCAACGGTGACCCACGCTCCCGGCACCCGTGCGACACAGCGCGTGTCGTGGACCCCAGGCCCGAGCACGGGCATACACATCACCGCGCCATCTACCGCGAGCGTCAGCGCGGGCTTGGCGTCCGGCGTCCGGATGAGCGACAAGTAGAAGCGCCCTGCCGGCAGCGTCCAGCGGACGGACGCGCCCCGCGCGAGCCGCACCGGGGCGGCAACGAGCCGCTGGTCTCGACGGAGTCACTCGAGCGTGGACACTGGCTCGAAAACGCGCACGAAGAAGTCAGTGGTGCGGTCGCCGACGCGTAGGCTTGCCCGAGTTTCGCCGGGCGAGCGAGGCTCGACGCGCAGGCCAGAGAGCACGGCAACCGTGCTGTCCTCGACGCTCAGTCGAGCGCCGAGGCGTGTGGCCAGCCTGCCGTCAACGTCAACGGCCGTAACATCGAGATCCCGCCCCGATTCACCGAGCACGAAGTCGGCCCAGAAACCGGCGCTCACGGCGCGCACCGGCCGACACAGGAGGTGGAGGGTCGTGGCCAGCGAGCCGAGCGAGGCGCGTACCTTGGCGTCGCCTGAATGCGCACACGTGACTATCCCGCGTTCGGAAACGGACACTGGTGCGCCGCCGATCCACGCGTACCGCACCCCGCTATCGGGCAGCAGACGCCCATCTGCGTCGAGCACCCGTATAGACAGCGACACTGGCCGCAGGAAATTCACGAGAATGGTGTCCCCGGTGCCGGCGACTAAGCGAACGGGCGGGCCGTTGCGGGCTGTGCGCGCGAACAGGATGACGGACGCCACGAGCGAAAGGCTGGCGACCGCCGCGGCGAGGCGCGCACGCCCCGCAGCGTGCCGCCCCGCGCTCCGGATCAGGTAAGGCGCTGAGCGTATCATCTGGCCCGCATACCACTGGCGCGCGGCGCGGACACCAAACGTTGCCCGCTCGGCGTACTCCTCAGCCAAGTCACCGAGGACGGCCTCTGCAAAGGACTGGTCGACCCCGAGCGCGAGAAGTATGCGCTCGGCGGCCGACGCCGAGCCGGTACAGCGCCGCGAACGACGGGCGCTCCCCGACACGCGCTCATTCCCGGTCACGCGCGCTCCGGGCCAAAGGTGATCCCCACGCCAGACCAGATCGCCGCCGCATGCCGCTCAGCGTCGCGCATCGCGCGAGCTCCGGCGCCGGTCAGCGCGAAGTGGCGGCGCGAGCGTCCGCCCCGCACCGGCAGCGGGTCGGTGGCGTGCGAGGTAAGCAGTCCCTTCTCCTCGAGCCGTTGCAGCGTGGTATACACGGCCCCTACCGAGTAGTCGCGCCCGGTGCGCGTTGCGAGGTCGCGCCGTACCAACAGTCCATACGCCTCGTCGCCCAGTCGGGAGACGGCGAGGAGCACGGAGAGTTCGAGTGTACCGAGCTTCGAGCTTGCCATTATATCTATACTGTAGAACAAATCAGTAATGCGCAACCTTATGACGCAATCGACAGCCGGAACGTAGGCCGCGATTTTGATCGGTCAGGCGGCTGCACCGTCCAGCGTCCCGGTGCGGTAATCGCGGGCTACTCTACGCCAAAGGATCACGACTGGTTGTCGGTCACTGCCATCCACGCCGAGTCTGTCGTTCTGCGACGAATCGGGACGTACAAGACGCTTGGCATCCCTCCCTCAGCGTTTGCCCCCATGCCGATGACGCCCTTCTGGCTGCGCGATGAACGGGAAAGGCGGCGGAGACCCGGAAGGTCACCGCCGCCTTTCGCTCGCCGAGAATTGGTCTCGCCGCCGCAACTCTCAGAAACCCAACACCTTAGCCAGACTTACGAGAGCCAATCCGCCGAGTTACGAGAGACTGCGCGGTCGATTTACGAGAGAGCGTCCAAACCGGCAGGTAGAGGGGAGATATGCAACACGGGGCCCTCCCCGAAGGAAGGACCCCGCGCGGCCACCCGTGGAAGGGAGGCTATCGCACCGCGTTCACCATGTCGAAGATCGGCAGGTACATCGCGACGATCATGCCACCGACCACCACGCCGAGGAACACGATCATGATCGGTTCGAGCAGCGAGAGCAGCGCACTGACGGCTGCGTCCACTTCATCATCGTAGAAGTCGGCGATCTTGCTGAGCATTTCGTCCAGGCCGCCCGTCTGTTCACCGACGGCGATCATGCTGATCACCATAGGCGGGAACACTTCGCTCTTCTGCAGCGGGCCAGCGATGGTCTCACCACCTGCAATGCTCGAGCGCGAGCCCATGATGGCGTCCTGCACGACGCGGTTGCCGGACGTGCGGGCCGTGATTTCGAGACCGTCCAGGATGCTCACACCGGACGAGATCAGCGTGCCCAGTGTACGGGTGAAGCGTGACACGGCCGACTTGCGGAGCACATCACCGAGCACCGGTACCTTGAGCAAGAGCCGGTCGATGACCAGCTGACCCTGCGAGGTCGCGTAGTACTGCTTGATGCCAAAGGCTGTGCCGGCTGTACCCAGCAGCAGCATCCACCAATAATTGTTCAGGAAGTTCGACAACCCGATAACCACCTGGGTCGGGAGCGGCAGTTCCATGCCGACACTGCCGAACATGTTGGCGAACACGGGGATCACCTTCCACAGCAGGATCACCACGCAAAGCGCGGCGACACACATGATGACTGTGGGGTAGATCATGGCGCCCTTCACCTTGCGGACGAGGGCGTCGTTCTTTTCCATGAAGATCGCGAGGCGATTCAGGATGGTGTCCAGAATACCACCCGCTTCGCCGGCCGCGACCATGTTGACGTACAGGTCAGAGAACGCCTTGGGATGCTTGCGCATGGCGTCGGCCACCGTATTGCCGGACTCCACATCGAACACCACCTGACGAACCACCGCGCTCAGCGCCTTGTTCTCGCTCTGCTTGGCGAGAATGTCGAGCGCCTGCACGAGCGGCAGGCCGGCGTTGATCATCGTGGAGAACTGCCGGGTGAAGATCACGATGTCGCGCATCGAGACCTTGCCGAGGCTCTTGGTGGGCGTCGCCTTGGACTCGTCCACCTTGATGATGGTCAGTCGCTGGCGGCGCAGCTGGGCTACGGCGTCGTCGCGGCTGGGCGCGTCAATCGTGGCCGACTTGAGGTCGCCGTTGGTTGTACGCGCGGTGTAGGTGAACGTAGGCATCGTGTCTCCGACAGGTCTTCAGGTGCCGGCACGGGTCCGGCGGGGTGTTGGTACGTATCTACTGCGAGTGTGCTGCGTGTAGGCGGTGTGACTATCGCTTGGCGCCGGCCAAGGCCCGCTCACCAGGTCGGCCACCGTTCTGCGTGGATGCATTACCGGCGTCGTCCTGCGGACCCTTGCCGATCATGCGCAGGAATTCGTTGGGGTCGCCGGACGAGCGCACGCACTCGTCGGCGCTCACCTGGCGCGAGATGTAGAGCTGATAGAGCGCATCGTTCATGGTCTGCATGCCGAACTTCTTGCCAGACTGCATGAGCGAGTAGATCTGGTGCACCTTGTCATCGCGAATCAGTGCCCGAATGGCCGGCGTGACCACAAGAATTTCAGCGGCCATGGCGCGACCACGACCGGTCACGCGCGGCAACAGCACCTGCGTGATGATGCCTTCCAACACGAAGGCGAGCTGCGCCCGCACCTGGCTCTGCTGGTGACTCGGGAAGACGTCGATGATGCGATTGATCGCCTCGGCCGCGCTGTTCGTGTGCAACGTGGCGAACACGAGGTGACCCGTCTCCGCGATCGTAAGCGCGGCCTGGATGGTCTCCAGGTCGCGCATTTCGCCGATCAGGATGACATCGGGGTCTTCACGCAACGCGTACTTGAGGGCCGACGCGAAGCTCTTGGTGTCGGCGCCGACTTCGCGCTGGTTGATGATGCAATTGCGATGGCGATGGATGAACTCGATCGGGTCTTCCACCGTGATGATGTGACCGCGGCGTTCCGTGTTGATCTTGTCGATCATCGCGGCCAGCGTGGTGCTCTTACCCGAGCCCGTCGGGCCGGTCACGAGCACGAGCCCGCGCGGACGCTCGGCGAACGACGAGATCACCTGCGGCAGCTGCAGCTCAGCGAACGTCTTGATCTGGAACGGAATGCGCCGGATGACCATGCTCACGCAGCCACGCTGCTTGAACACATTGCCGCGGAAGCGCGAGAGATTGGCGATGCCGAACGAGAAGTCCAGCTCGTCCTCCATCTCGAAGCGCTTCTTCTGGTTCTCCGTCAGCACCGAGTACGCCAGCTGGAGCGTGTCACGAGGCGTCAACACATGCTCAACAGAGGCGTTCACGATGTCGCCATCCACCCGCAGCTTCGGGCGATCGCCGGCCGAGACGTGCAGGTCGGACGCGTCCCGCTCGATCATTTCGTCGAGCAGCGTGCGCAGGGAGATGGGTGACTGAACGGGTGCGGTCATCGGGAGGCAATCGGGAAGCGGGGGCGCGCCATTGCCCCCCGGTCTGGACGAATCGTCATGCGACAGGAAACGGCGGTATCACAGAAACTCAGCTCGCCGTTTCACGGATGACCTGATCGAGGGTGGTGACCCCCTTGAGCACCTTGAGCCAGCCGTCCATACGCAGGGTCAGCATGCCCTCATCGACGGCCGCGTCGCGGATCATCTGCACGTCGGAGTTCTGCATGACGAGCTTCTTGAGCGTCTGGGTCATGAACATCACTTCGTACACACCCTGGCGTCCCTTGAGGCCCGTACCGGCGCAGGCATCACAGCCGTAGCCCTTGAAGAAGGGCAGTTCTCCGATGCACGTGTCCAAGCTCAAGTTGGCCAGGAACGGCGCGGCTTCCGCCGATGCTTTGGCTTTGGCGTTCTCGAGGGCCTCTTCCGTGAAGCGCAACTCACGAAGCTTGGTGTCGGGCTTCACCTTGGCACCGGTGAGTTCCGCGATGTCCGGTTCGTACTTCATCTTGCACTTCGGGCAGATGCGACGAACGAGTCGCTGCGCCAGGATCAGGTTGAGCGCCGAGGCCACGTTGAATGGCTCGAGTCCCATGTCCAGCAGACGCACGATGGTTTCCGGCGCCGAATTGGTATGCAGGGTGCTCATGACCATGTGACCGGTGAGCGCGGCCTTGACCGCGATGCCACCCGTCTCGAGGTCTCGAATTTCACCGACCATGATGACGTTCGGATCCTGCCGAAGAAACGCCTTCAGGGCCGCAGCGAACGACATGCCGATTTCGGTGCGCACCTGCACCTGGTTGATCCCGAACAGGTTGTATTCCACGGGATCCTCGGCCGTCATGATGTTCGTGTCGAGGTTGTTGATCTTCGACAGGGCCGAGTACAGGGTGGTGGTCTTGCCGGAACCGGTGGGGCCGGTCACCAGCACCATGCCGTAGGGGTTGGAGATGGCCTCCATCAGTTCCCGTTCGGCGCGTGGCTCGATGCCGAATTTCTCGAGGTCGAGCGTGAGGTTACCCTTGTCGAGAATTCGGAGCACGACCTTCTCACCGAACAGCGTAGGCAGGGTGCTCACGCGGAAGTCGATGACCTTCTTGCCGATCTTGAGCTTGATACGGCCGTCCTGAGGCACGCGTCGTTCCGCGATGTTCAGCGACGACATGATCTTGAAGCGCGAGATGAGCGCCGCGCGCATCTTCATTGGCGGCTTCATCACTTCCTGCAGGGCACCGTCAATGCGATAGCGCACGCGCAGTTCGTGTTCGAAGCACTCGAAGTGGATGTCTGACGCGCCCTTGTTCACGGCATCACCAAGGATCGCGTTGATGAGCTTCACCACGGGCGCTTCGTCGACCTGTGCGGCCAGCACACTGGCATCGACGGCGTCGTCCTGGCTTTCGATGACTTCGATGTCATCATCGTCTCCTGCGATGTCCTGCAGGAGGGACTGCATCTGGATCTCGTTGGCCTCGTAGTGCTTCTCGATGGCCGCCCGCATGGAGAACTCGCCCGCCAGCACCGGTACGATGTCGTAGCGGGTGATGAACTTGAGGTCGTCCACCACGGCCATCGCCGTCGGATCGGCAATCGCAACCGTGAGCTGCCGGCCGTCGCGCTTGAGCGGCAGCACGGTGTGCTTGGATGCCAGTTCCGCGGGGATGAGCTTGAGCAGGCGGGTGTCCACCTCGAACCGCGAGAGATCCACAGCCGGCATGCGGTATTGCCGCGCCAGCATGCGCACCACTTCGGTCTCGGGCACCATGCCCAGGCGCACGACGGTCAAACCCAGTCGTTGGCCCGGATTGGCCGACTGCTCCTGTAGTGCCTTCGAGAGATTTTCGCGCGACAACAGCCCCTCGCGAACGAGGAGATCGCCGAGTCGGTCGGTCGTGCGACTCGCCAACGGTGCAGCAGGAGCGGCCATATAGACGTGATTTCCGTCCGAACGCGTACGCAGGGTGATATCCGGGTGGGGGTGGTTCCCCACTGTGTAAGGGACTGTGCCGCCCTGAAAACGTCACCAGTGTGTCGAACAAGCGGAGAGTGGCCGGACCGATGCCACGGACGTGACGGAGGTCGTCCAGAGACTGGAAGGCACCGGCACGTTGTCGGCGCTCGATGATCCGCTTGGCGAGGGCCGGTCCAACCCGAGGCAGCGCTTCGAGTTCGGTGGCTGAAGCCGCATTGAGGTCAATGGGGAACGGCGACGGACGGGGCCCGCTGCCGAACGGGGCATTGTCCGGCGACTGGCCGGGCTCCCGCTTCTTTGACGCTCGGGCCCCCGCCGTCGTTTCCGCGGTGCTGGTGGCGCCGCCCCTGGCCCGGGTTTTGGTGCTGCGCGACCGGCTGGTGCGTGGAGCGCGGCGTGCCGAATCGACAGCGGCGCGCTGGGCGGCCAGTGCCCGGGCGGCTCCCATAGCCTGCTGCTTACCGCCGTCGCCCAAGGTGGCCTGCTCGAACCGCTGGACACCCACGAAGCGCACACCCGCACCGATGAGTGCGATCGTGATCAGAAAGCCGAGGATGCGCCGTTCGCCGCCGGTTGCCATGGGCCCATGGTAAGGACCGCGGGCGTGGGGTGCGTCATCAGAACATTGCGGGCATGGTCATAGCGACGCGTGACGGGATCAGCGCATCGTGCCCGAGAAGAAGCGCAGCTGCAACACGGCGCTGAAGATCACATTGGTGGTCTGCCGGTTGTACGCCCGATCAAAATTGACCACATGACTGCCGGTGAACGTGAACGTGAGCAGTTCGGTCAGGTCCGTGTTGGCGTTCAGGTTCAGCGCTCGGCGGCCGTTGTTGGTAAGCACCGACGGTGCCGTGAGCAGCAGGTCACCGTCTCCGCTGGTCACGGTGGTGCCGGTCACCACGGACGTGTTCTCCTCGCTGTCGTACGACACATTGGCGCGCAGCTGGCCATTGCGGGTGTTCCAGCTCTTCGGCAGCGGGAACGTGCGCGCCAGATTGAACGACAAGCGATCCGTTTCGCCATTGATGATCGAGCCGGGTCGCAAGTCTTCACGTGACTCTCGGCTACTGCGCGCCGTGGTGGTGAGATCGCCCAGGAATGCCCACGTCACTGACGCCGACAACGGCTGGCGGCGCGACGTGAGGCGGCTCCGATCGGCCAGCCCACCGGTTTCGTTGGGGATGGTGGTCTCCTGCTCGGTGATGGCATAGGCGCCGTCGACGTTGAGCATGGAGATGAATTTGCGCATGCGTTGCGGGCGCCAGCTCCATCGCAGGGAGTAGTCCGGGTAGACCATCTGCGTGCTCGTGATGATGGCCTGGAAGCCATCGAGCGCGCGACGGGTCCACGTCTCGGTGGTGCCATTCTCGATGCGCGTTTGCAGGCGCAGTGACAGCGGCAGGTTGAGTGAACCCACGGCGGTGGCCCGTCGCATACGACCAGCCGTTGTGGCAAGCCGCGTGTCGAGCCCACGGAAGGCATCCACGCTGCCCAGGCCGAACTGATAGCCCCAGCCCGGGACATACGCCGTGTTGTCGTAATTGGACGTCAGGCTCTGCTGCCACTGCACGTCGATCGGCGCGAACATATTGCCGATCCGGCGCACCCAGCTCGTGTCGCGGGTGCGCATGTTGATCAGCCGACCAAAGTCGACCGTCGTGCCCAGGTTGAGTGAATTGGCGGCGCCGAGTCGCTGCGGCAGGCGCAGTGCGCCGGTGCTGTCCCCTTCGCGGAGCAACGTGCGCGCATTGGGGTCCTTATTGAGCGTGAAAGAACTCGTGAAGTCCGCGCGTGGGCGCAGCCATTGCGACATCGACGGCTGAATACGGAACGCCGACGTGAATGACCGTTCCCGCTCGAGTCCGATATTGCGGCCAAGGAATCGCGTGCGCTCGGCATAGGCCGTCGCACCACGATCGATACTGTCGGCATCGGCGCCTTCCATCCGATAGTCGCGCAAGTCGAGCAGTTGGCGGGCCGTGAAGTCCGCACTGATGCCGGGCGTTGGCGCAAAGGCCAGCACCGCCAGATTCTGCCAGGCGTGCGTGAGCGCGCGCACCACTTCACCTGTGTCGGTGGGCGATGCAGCCGCCTTGGTGAAGGAAGTGGCCGAATAGCTGGAGCGGGCCAGTGACGTGTTGATACGGAACTGTGTGGGGCTCCAACGCAGCCGCTGCTCGCGGAAGTTCGTGACCGATTGCGATTCCCGCAGGCTCCTGGGCAGCAAGTCCAGCAGACGACCGATGAAGCCGGGTATGCGGCTTTCTCGCTTCTCGCTGAGCAAGGCAATTCCGCCGCCCACCACGTAGCTGCTGTTGCTCAGCTCCTGGAAGGTGGACTGCGAGGAGCCGTTGGACCACGTGCCGTTGAGCGACAATCCGTTCAGCAGCGGTGCGTACCAGCCGGTGGTGAGCGGCGTGAGTCGTCGCAAGGCGAGCGAGTAGTTCACGCGCCGGTCATTGGGATTGCGCACCCCATCGATGGCATCACCCCGCACATCGGTGCGGTTGACGAAGAGTTGCTCGATGCCCGTTCCCGAGTAGTCGACACTGAGTGGCATCGCGATGCCCAGTCTGGCCGGCAACGCACGTTCGAGGTGCAACGTGGTACCCACATTGACCGCGTTGGTGGTCAGGAACGTCGGTGTTTCGTTGAGCTGCCGGAAGTTCGGATCGCGTCGACTGAGATTGACGCGCACATCGGCCAGATCGCCGGCATTCATGTTGAGGCCGATCTCGCCAGCGAACCCGATGTCGTCCACGACATCACTCAACCGGATGTCATTCACCCAGAGTTCGAGTGTGTCGTTGTTCATGATGCCCGTGCCGCCGCGCGGGATGCTGTCCACGCGCACGATGCCCACTGCGAGCTCCTGCACACCGGCCAGATTGGGCGGGGTGACCGCTGGATCGGTGGTGTACACGATGTACCCATCCTGACAGACGGCGTACCGACGTCGCGCGCCGCCCATCGGTGTGCCGGAGCGACGTATGAGCTCGAGGTCCACGCCGGAGCACTGCAGGGAGTCGGCGCTGCTCTGCAGATATGCCGTTTCGAGTTGGGCGCGCAGCATCTGGAATCGGGTGAGGTCCACGTTCACCTCTGGCAGCCAGGTGCTCTGGCCATTGCCCGCATTCACTGGCGTGCGATACATGTAGAAGTTGTGCTCGTCGCGGCCGATCTTCACGTAGCCATTGAGCTCCCCCTGCACGCCCCAGCCGTTGCCTCGACCGCGCATCCACAGGCGCAGCGTGCGATAGCCCATGAAGGTCTTGGTGCCCTCGGGGAATCGCAGGAAGGCCTCGGCGCGATCGAACGGACGCAGCTGCCGACCCGGCACGCCAGCTTGAATGCGGAGCGCCTGTTCATTCACCTGGATGCGCGCATTGGCATAACCAGACTGACGATCTTCCGGTTCTTCCACGACACCGGGTGGTGGCGTGTACGACAATATGCTGGTGGAATCGAGCGTGCCGATCACGCTGGCCACCACATAACCACCCAGTTGTGCGGTGGAATCGCCCGCCATGCCGGAGAGCGGCTCGGTGGAGCGCTTGAGCCACGGCGCGCCGACGAGACGGAACCGCGCGAGGGCAACACGCGTGAACTCGTCGTCGGATGCGTTGACGTTGGAGATCATCGTCATGCGCATGGCCCGCATGCGGCGCTCATTCGGGGTATTGAGCTCCTCGGTGGGGGCACGCCAGTTGAGGCGCACCTGCACCCAACACAGCGAGTCGGCGGTGACGCCGGTGGCACTGGAGTCGCGTTGCTGGAAGCACCGCCCCACACGTGTCCAACTGTTTGGATCGCTCAGGTCCACCACGAAGCGCTTGAGTTGCTCCTGGTCGATGGACGAGGTGGGAATATTGAGCTGGCCGTCGAGATCGATGTCTTCTTCGTCGAGGCGGTTGTTGCGCGCCGTGCAGTTCGCGCGACTATCGCCCAGCACCTGGATGGTCTGTGCCGACTGCGAGCACAGCGACACCTTGTACTGTGTGCTGATGACCGGTGCACCGCTGGTGCGGTCGACCACGACGATGGTGTCGGCCACATCGCCAGCGAGCCCTCGATCGTTCTCGACAGCATTGAACGCCCGCGACAACGGGTCGCGCTCCGAATCGAGGCGATCGAGCCCTACGAGCCGCTTGCCGCTATAGGTCGTGTCGGCCGCGAGACCAGGCGCCGCGGGGGCGTTCACAGTCAGCGTTTCCGGCGCAAACGTCACGGAGTTTTCGCTGATGTCGCCGAAATCGAACACCAGCATGGGGTTGCGGCGCAACTTGTTGGCTTCCGACTGCACGAGTACGAAGAACTCGATGTTCTCCGTACGCGAGAGATCCTGGCCGCTGGGGTTCAGCACGGTGCGCAGTGAGCGCCACCGACGCCCTGATGGGGTCGGACCGGCCATGCTGTTGTCCCCGATGGTCCAGGCGTAGCGTCGAATGCTCGTCCCGGGCACCCGATCGAGGATGCCGCCGGTCTTGAGGGGATACATCGTCATCCATAGCAGCTGCTCGGATTGTTGCACGCCGCTGCCCACGATGCGCACCGACGGATCGATCTGCTGAATGGTGAACTGGGGATAGTTGCCCGACAGGTCGACACCGTTGTTCTGGTAGGCCAGCGTGGCGGCGCGCGCATTGGTGAAGACCGATAGTCCACTCCCCGCCAACGACGATCCCAGCGCTGGCAGCGAGCTGAAATACCACGAGGACTCCAGCAGCGACAGCGATCGTTCGGCGTTGCCTTCAAAGCTCTCGATGTAGGCCTGTCCCGCCGCATTGGGGCGCGGCTTGCTCATCGCAAACTCTGCCTGGAGCGCCACGCGGGACGGCGACGTGCTGCGGGCAAAGGGAAGTCGGCTGATCGCGTTCGTGAGCGCGGAGGCATCCCATTGCAGCGCACTCGTGATACCGGCCACCAGCGAACCCACCGGTTCGAAGCCCAGCGGTGGCCGATTCAGATTGGAGCGCTGCTGCTGCGAGATAGCCGTGAACGCGATCTGTCCCTTGTCGAGTTGCAGCTGCGACGCAAACCCCATGATGGTCGTGGGAGCCGTCGCGAACAACGGATTCTCCTCGTAGCGCACCGACACCTGGCGTGGCTGCGGGAAGAGTGTATCCGGGCGCGTGAAGGTGATGATGCCCAGATCATAGTCGATCTGATAGTCGAGTTCGCGCTGCAGCATACGCCCATCGACCGACACCCGCTCGGAGTTCTGCCGCACCTGAATGGTGCTCAGCTTGATGGACTGCGTATCACCACCACCATCCGACTGATAACTCACCATCAGGCGGTAGATGGCCTGCGGACGCTGCTCCGAGTACAGATACTCGTTCGGGTAGCGGTACAGCGTATCGTTGGCCGGGTTGGCCAACGGCTGTGCCAAGCCATTGCGGGCGAATGGCTGCACCGACGGAAACACAACGAAGTAGTCCGGGATCAGCTTCTGCTGACTCCCCGATCCACTGAAACTGGCGCGAAAGTTCGGGTCATTGGGTCGCGGCCAGACACGATTCTCCACGTCGAAGGCCCCGGCGTTGGTGGCCTGCGAAAGTCCAAAGAGGCGCAGATACGTTTCGCCGCGCGACGCGTCGATGGGCTTCTCCTGATCGCCCGACGTGCCCGTCACCAGTTTCACGCGCAGCGATTCACGCTGCAGGTCTTCACCGCCAAGTCGGTAGACCGATTTGATCTCCCGCAGGAAGTACGCGGGGTTGGTGGGCTGCAGCTCGGGTTCCCACAGCAGGTTCGCGTACTGCGGCGCGTCGGTGTACTCGATGTCGGGGGTGCCGCCGGTGGACGGATTCCGTCCGGGGAGACCACCCACGTTCACTTCGTAGGCGATGGCCAGACGTTCGGTGTTCACGCTGAGCGGACGTACCAGCGCGATCCACAGCATCGACGGGTCGACATAGTAGTCGACATTCTCCCGCAGCAGTTCATAGATCTGCCGCGAGGGATTCCGGGCGCCACGAACCGAGAACTGGGGGCCTCGTGGGTTCTGATTGGTCGCACCGATGAGCTGCCGGTACACATAGAGTCGCACCGGCCGGATCGAATCGGGCAGCGACGCAGCCAGCTGCTGCATCCGGGGGCGGTTCAGCAGGTCGATGTTGGGATAGCCACCCAGCTGTCGCGGATCGAGCGTGAAGAAGAAGCGCCGCGTCTCGATCTGGATGTCTTCGATCACGCGCTCGACCTGCTGCCGGGTGCGCTCGCCGATCGTGAAGACGTTGTCCTTCGAGACGTTGCCCTTTTGCTGCGCGAAGATGGACGTGAAGCGCATGGCGCCCACCTGGGCGATCGCCTGCACGCCGTAGTTGCCCGATGGGATACCCGATGTCAGGTAGCGCGACGGGGGCGGTTGGAAGGTGACGTTGCCCACTTCCACACGCTGCAGGAACTCGCCCGGCTTGCCTTCGTAGCGCGCCGACAGATTGTTGGACGCGTCGAACTCGCGTTGCGAGTCGTAGTCGACATCCACGAAGAACCGATCCGCCACCACGCCGCCCGTCCGCACATTGAACTGGAAGTCGAATGTGGGCAGCAAGGGCGACCCGCGGCAGCTGTTGCCCGGGAAAGCCAGCTGGTTGGAGGTGCAGCGGTCGTTGCGCAGGCGCTGGACCTTGGACTCGAGCCGGGCGTCGAGCGTCAGGTTGAGGTCTGACAGCTCACTGATCACATCCGCTGCCCGCTGGCCGACGTCGCGGTAGGGGGTGTCGACCGGAATGAGGGCGCCGGCCACGGTAGGCGCGGCCAGAACGGCCGCCACATCGACGGCCTGAGTGCGGAAGGTGCCGAACCCCGTAGGCAGCTGGGTCGGGAGAGAGGTGGGCAGCGCCGGCAGCGCTCCGTTCCCGGTACCGCCGAACAGGCTGGCCTGCGGCCGGGAGAGGCGCCGGCCACGGAGCACCAAGCCATCGATGGCCTGCTGGGAGGCCGGCGAGAGAGGCGCCCGCCCCGGCCCGGGGGCCGCCAACGCCCCCGATCGCGCCCCTGGCGGGTCGGTGGGCCGTTGGGCCGGACGTTCCTGCGCCCCGAGCGCCGACGACAATGCCCCTGGCAAAGCCACCGTCAGCGCCCATCTCAGGAACAGCCTGCGCACCGAACTCCGATCGTGGTGTACCAGCGGCAGCCCGCAGCGCCGTGGTACGGTGTCCGTGTTGGCGTCACGGATCCGCCCAGGAATCGCGACGCCCTTGATAAAGCGGGTGGTCTCCGGGGAATTTACGTTGTGAAGCTCCTTACCCGCTATGTCATCCGTGAGCACATCGGCCCGCTCGTCTTCGCCCTGTCGGCGCTGACGTCGCTCCTGATGTTGCAGTATGTGGCACGCCAACTGGCCAACCTCGCCGGCAAGGGATTGCCGTGGGGGACCATCGGCCACTTCTTCGTGCTGTCGCTTCCATTCACCGTGGCCATGACACTGCCGATGGCGGTGCTCGTGGCGACGCTGTATGCCTTCGGCCGCATGGCGGCAGAACACGAGATCACCGCTTTCAAGGCCAGCGGCGTTCGGGTGCGCGCGCTGATGCTGCCGGTGCTCTTCTGTGCCCTGCTGCTGTCGCTGTTCATGGTCTGGTTCAACGACCAGGTGCTGCCGGCCGCGAACCACCGTCTCAGCATGCTGCAGCGCGACATCGCGCGCACCAGGCCCACGCTGGCGTTGCGGGAGCAGGCGCTCAATGCCATCACCGACCAGTTCTTCATGCGGGTGGCGCGCACGAACGCCGAAACCAACCGCATGTACGATGTCGTCATCTATGACTTGAGTGGTGGCCAGGAGCGCAAGACGATCTATGCCGACAGCGGGGTGTTCGCTCCCGCCGGCAACAATCGCGACCTGGAGCTCACGCTGTACGACGGATTCGCACAGGAGTTCGTGCGCGGCGATCCACGGAGCCTGCAGCGCAGCTTCTTCAAGTCGCAGGTCATTCGCAAGGCGGGAGTGGCCCAGGGGTTCGAGGCGTCCAACTCCGATGGGTACAAGGGTGACCGCGAGATGACCGTGTGCGAGTTGCACCGGAAGTACATCGCGGATGCGATCGAGGTGGAGCGTGTGCGCCAGGAGTACGTGAGCAACACGCGGCAGCTCCGGAAGATGGGGGGGCCGTCGATCCGTGACCCCAAGCAGCGTCCCCGCTCGGAGGTGCTGGGCACCTTCTATTGCCAGCGACTCGTGCCGGCGCTCACGGGGCTCTTTCTGCCCAAGAAGGCGAAGGCCCAGCCACCCGCGAAGCCGGACTCACAGACTCCGGTGCGGCCCGACTCGCAGCCGGTAGTCAAGTCCGGGCTGCAGCCAGCGGTGATCGATTCGCCATCTGTCGGGCAGCCGGTCCAACCGGCGGTGGTTCCTGCTGGCACCCCGGCCCCCATCCAGCCAGCGCCGGGTCTCACGGCGCAACAGGATTCCGCCCTTCGCGCCTCCGGCATCGACCCCAACGCGCTGCCCGCCGCTCCGGTGGCCGCGCCCATGGACTCACTGCAGGTCTATCAGGGGGCGGTCAACGCCACGGGCGTGCAGCTCATCGCACAGCGTGAAGGGCTCGACAGCCTCGCCGTCGAGATACACAAGAAGTTCGCTCTGTCCTTCGCCTGTTTTGTGTTCGTACTGTTCGGCCCCCCCATTGCCCTGCGTTTCCCGCGCGGTGGTGTGGGCGTGACGATCGGCGTCTCCATCGTCGTGTTTGGCCTGTACTACGTGTGCCTGATGGGCGGCGAGGCGCTTGCCGACAAGGGGCGTCTGCCAGCCTACGTGGCCATGTGGATCGCCAACGTGATTTTCACACTGGTGGCGCTGGTGATGCTGTGGCGCGTGGAGTCCACCACGGATACCTCGCGTGGTGGTGGCTTCCGCGATTGGATGGCGGACCGCAAGGCGCGGAAGAAGGCCAAGGCGCAAATGCGTAGACCCGTCGCCGCGGGAGCCACCGCGTGAGCCGTCGCCTCATTACACCGCTCGACCGGTACATCGCGACCGAGTTCACCCGCATCTTCGGCGTGACGATCATGGGCTTCCCCGTGCTCGTCTTCGTCATCGACCTTGTCGACAACCTGCGCAAGTACACCGAGCGCAAGTTGCCCGCGCAGGCCGTCGCACTCAGCTACTTTTACTGGATCCCCGACACACTCTTCATGGTGCTGCCGGCGGCGGTGCTGTTCGCCACGGTATTCTCCATCGGCACGTTCACGCGCTACTCGGAGATCACGGCGGCCAAGGCCTCGGGGATCAGTTTCTACCGGTTCATCGCGCCCATTCTGGTGATGGCCACGCTGGCCATGGGACTCGACCTCGCCTTCGGTGAGATCGCCCCGCCGGCCAACGAGAAGCGCCTGGACCTGCTGGCGACCACGTCGTCGATCAACCGCACCAACGATCGCTACAACTTTGCGTTCGCCAGCGACCGCGGTCGCATCTACCGGATCTACACGCTGAACGTACGCGACAAGGCCGTCGACAACATCGAGATCGAAGCCCGAGGCTCCGACAAGAAGCCGGGCATGATCGTCGCCGCTCGACGGGCCAAGTGGAACGATGCGCAACGCCACTGGCGCCTCGATTCGGGTGTCGTGCACATCATTCCCGATCGCACGCGCGATATCGCCTTCTCCTTCGACTCGCTCATCGACCGCGACTTCCACGAGACGCCGGCCGAGCTGCGCACCACGGAGCGCGACCCGAGTGAGATGCGTTTCGCCGAACTGACGCGCTTCATCAAAGTGCTCGAACGATCGGGGGCTGACGTGAACACGCTCAAGGTCGAGCGCATGCTCAAACTGGCGATTCCCGTCACCTGTCTCATCATCGCACTGTTCGGCGCGCCGCTGGCCACCAGCAGCCAGCGCGGTGGCGCCGCCTATGGCATCGCGGTCAGCCTCGCCACCACGGTACTGTTTCTGCTGCTCATCCAGCTGACCAAAGCCATCGGGGGCAAGGGCATTGTGCAGCCCGAGATGGCTGCCTGGATTCCGAATGCAGTGGTCGGCCTGTTCGCGATCGTCATGATGTCCCGCGTCCGTACCTGATCACATGAGCTTCGGCATGGGTCCACTGACCCTCGCATCCACCCGCACCGCGGGACTGCTGCACGCCCTCGGCCGC
Source organism: Gemmatimonas sp. (assembly GCF_036405635.1). Classification (GTDB taxonomy): domain Bacteria; phylum Gemmatimonadota; class Gemmatimonadetes; order Gemmatimonadales; family Gemmatimonadaceae; genus Gemmatimonas. The sequence goes on from NZ_DASWXE010000086.1 coordinate 60,352, forward strand.
CGTGCGTATTTCGCGCGCGACATCGCCCGCGGTCTGCGGGATCCCGGTACCTGGATTCCCGAAACGATCCGCCAGATGCAGCGGATCGGCGTCGAATCGGTTCCCCTCACCGTCATCGTCGCGGCCTTCCTGGGAGGCGTGACAGCCTTCCAGACGCGCTATCAGCTCTTCCCCGGCGTCCAGCTCTCCGTGGTCGGTCTCATCGCCCGCCAGAGTATCGTGCTGGAGCTTGGCCCGCTGCTCACCGCGCTGGTGCTCACCGGTCGGGTGGGTGCCCGCATGACGGCCGAGATCGGCACGATGCGGGTGACCGAGCAGATAGACGCCTTGGAGACGTTGGCCTTCGATCCGGTGGCCTATCTCGCCACCCCCCGGTTCATCGCCGGAGTGGTGATGCTGCCCACGCTGGTGATGCTCGCCAATGCCACGGCCATCTTCAGTGCGTGGGCCACGCTGGTGCTCGCCACCGACGTCCGCACGTCCGATTTCATGGGCGGGCTACGACTGGCGTTCACGGCTTTCCAGGTTGTGTATTCCCTGATCAAGGCCACGTGCTTCGGCGCGGCCATCGCCTTCGTTTGCTCGTACGAGGGCTACGTCACCGAAGCGGGCGCTGAAGGCGTCGGCAAGTCGACGGCGCTCGCGGTCGTTATCGCGTCCGTGTCCATTCTCGTGCTGGACGCCATCGTGGCGGCCGTACTGGCGCCATTCATTCAGGCCTGATTTCCGATCTTTCTCTCCGTGCAGTCATGACTTCCAAACGACGTGATGAAGTACTGGTTGGCCTGCTGCTGCTGACAGCCATTGTCATCGGACTCGGCGGCACCATCTGGATTGCCCGCGGCGGCTTGTCGAAGGGCTACCCGATGTACGCCCGCTTCCCGTGGGGCGCCGGCCTCAAACAGGGTCAGCCGGTGCTGCTGGCCGGTGTGCAGGTGGGCTTTGTTGATGAAGTGAAGCTGATTCCCGACGGCACCATCACCGTGCGCCTGCAGGTGCAGAAAGAGCATCAGGTGCCCGCCGGTACCACAGCCTCGGTGAAGGCCAACGGTATCTTCGGCGATCAGCTCATCGCACTGCAGCCGGTGAAGGGCGCGCAGGGTTACCTGCCCGCGGGTGACACCATTCCCGTGGGTCCCGGCTCGCCCACCACCGACCAGCTACTGACCAAGGGCGATTCGATCGCAGCCAATGTGCAGGCGCTGACCGACGAGGCGCGGGCGCAGTTTGTGGTTGATGGCGGCGTGAAGGATATCCGCCGCACGGTGGCCGACCTCACCAAGCTGGTGGCGCAACTCAGCGCGGTCGCGGCCGCGCAGTCGGCGCAGCTGACCAAGACGCAGGAGCAGTTGCGCCGGACGCTGTCGAGCATCGATTCAGTGAAGGTCGATTCGAGCGTGAAGAACGTGCAGGCCATGACGGCGAGCTTCGAGCAGCTGTCGCGGGAGCTGCGCGAGACCAACACCAAGGTTCAGGGTGTCGTGGACAAGGTGTCCAACGGCAACGGGACCGCGGGCAAGCTGATGAACGATCCGGCGGTGTATGCGCGGATGGATTCGCTGCTGGCGCATATCGATGCGTTGGTGCTCGATATCAACAAGAATCCTCGCAAATACATCAATCTGAAGATTTTTTGATGGGATGATCGGATGAAGGCGGGCGCTTACAGCGCCCGCCTTTTTTGTTTCTGGAGGTGAACAGGGGGAAAGTTGGAAAGGGGGCGGGGAGCAGGACTGCTTGCCGCGGCGGGCTACGGAGTGCGATCAGACAATGACTTGCGTTGGTAGTGGGTACGCAGGGCATAGAGCATGCGGCGGAGCTGACGGAGTTCGTCGAGGGATGCGTCGCAGGTACCGAGCTTGGGGCACAGTCGTATCGCCAATAGCAGGTGAGTCTCGGCCTCAAAGTTCGACGCGATGGCGATGGCCAGGTGCTTCGCGACGAGGCCCGGCGATTCCTGGCCGACGCCCTCTGCGATGTTTGCGGGGATGGAAGCAACCGCGCGCCTGAGCTGCGTCGAAAGCCCGGGGGCACTCCGTCCGGGAATGCTCCGGGCGAGGCGGTGCAACTCAACGGCCAGGTCCATCGACCGTCGCCAAACCTCCAGATTCGCTGGATTCTGCATGGCCAGAATCTGGAGCACGCGGTACCACCCACTGTCATCCAATCATCGCCCGTTGGTGCATTTCCCTGCTCCCCGCCTCCTCTCCAACTCCCTCCTGTTCACCTCCAGAAACAAAGACGGGGGCGGCGCCAAAGGCGCCGCCCCGTCTTCCTTACTCTTCTTAGAACGAATACCGCAGCGTCAACTGCAACTGATAGAAATCACGCGTCTGATTCGGATTCTGCTGCATGATCTTGCCGGTGCGCAGGCGCGAGTCGAACTCGTAACCGTTGGCCTTCTCATCGACGACCGCCGCGCCCGTCGGACGCTGACGCAGCGTGAGGATGTTCTGCTGCGGGAAGTTCGGCGACAGGTTCGGCAGCGCGATGCGACCCCAGTTGCGATTCACGAGATTCGCAAAATTGATCACGTCGAGCTGAAGCGTCAGGTTCTGGCCGCGGACACGCGGCAACGACTGGCGCAGCGAGAGATCGAAGCGGTTCTGCCACGGCGACCGGCAGCTGTTGCGCTGCATGATCTGACCGCGCTGGCTGACGAGGCATTCCTGTGCGGCGATGAAGCGCTCGTAGTCGGCGCCGGCCGTGGCGTTCACGGCAAACGCGCTACCCGACCCCGTTCCGATCCGCACTTCGGAGGCGTCGGCCGCGTTGCGCGGCACGTAGATCGGATCGTTGCCGACCACACCGTCGCCGTTCACGTCGCTGTTGACCGTGTAGGTCACCGGCGTGCCCGACATGCCTTCGAAATAGAACGTCACGTCCGTCTGGTTGTTCTTCCAGGGCGCCGTGTACGTGCCGTAGGCCACGATACGATGCGGACGCTCGAAGTACGACGTCTGCACGTCGTTCTTGTCGGAGATCAGGCCAGCATGCTGACGGCCATTGCGATAGTTGGAGATCGCGCGATCCGACGTCAGCGACTGCACGTCCTTGGCCTGCATGTAGGTGTAGGCCGTGGTGACTTCAAAGGCTGAGCTGAAACGCTTCTTGAGCTGACCGGACAGCGAGTAGCTGTAGTCCTTCGACTGGTTCGTGAGGTAGATCGCGCCCTCGCTGAAGGCCACGTTGTTGCTGCCCGTGGTGATCACACGACGACGTGCCGCGTTGTCCACCGTCACCGTGCCGGTGGCGTTGGTGGTGATGGCGGTGGCGTACTGCACGCGACCCAGATCCGTGCGCGTCGGCGCACCATCGAACTCACGGAAGTTGATGTCCTCGATGAACATGCCGTTCACCGCGCGACGATACAGGCCTTCGAACGTGAAGGTCGTTCCCCACGGCAGCTTGCGGTCGAGACCGAACGAGCCCGTGAAGTTCTGCGGCATCTTGAAGTTCGGATCGGTCACATTCACGCCGATCGTGCCAGCCGCGCCCGGAACGGGTTCGGGCGATCCCGCACATGACCGCGGGAGGCTCGCGATATCCGTCACGAACGCCGGCACTCCAGTGCCCGTGCAGGAGACGTTCACACCGCCAAGGCCGGTGTTCGAGTAGGCGTTGCCGACCATGATGAGCGGCACCGGCGCCGTGTAAAGACCCACGTTACCACGCACCTGCGTGTTGGACGTGCCATCCACATTCCAGTTGAAGCCGACGCGCGGCGACCACAGCACCTGTGCCTTGGGCTTCCAGTCCGTGCGAATCGCCCGACCTGCCGCCGTCGACCGCGTGAGCAGATCGTTGTTGAGCACCGGCGTGTCGATGAACGAAGGCAGATCCGCACGGATGCCGTACGTCAGCGTGAAGTTCTGCGTCATCGTCCACTGATCCTGCAGGTATGCGCTGGCCTGCTGCGCATTGAACTCCGCGGCGATGTCACCGCCGTTCGCGTACGAGAACAGGAAGCCCGAGGGGCGACCCGCCGCGAGGTCCGCAATGTTCGCGAAGTTGTAGGCCCCGTTCGCCGCACCCGACAGGAAGTAGTTGTAGGTGTACGAACGCTCGAAGCGTCCGCCGGCCGTCAGCGTGTGCGCCCCGAACGGCATCGTCAGGTTGTCACTGATCTCGAAGATCCGCTGCTTGAGCATGTTGCCCGGCGAGAAGCGCTCGGATCCGAACGTCACCGCGCGATTGGCCGACGTCCCACCGATGGGCGTGACAGCCACCGCGATTTCCGGAGTGTTCACCGGCAGGATACGCTCGTCTTCGACCGTGTTGAAACCGACCGAGAGCTCATTGTTGAAGCCGCGCGACGAGTTCGTATAGAGCTGCAACGCCGACGAGATGTTCGTGTTCTTCCGGCTGAACGCATTGGACGTCAGACGAATGCCCGAGTTCTGTTGCGCGATATTGGTGTTGAACGCATTGGTGTTACGCGAGAACTCATCCTGCTCGGCCGTGTTGTACAGCTGACGGAATGCCAGACGGTTGGCCGGGTTGATCTGGTAGTCGAGACGACCGAACAGATTCATCAGCGGGTTGCCGCGGCGATAGAAGCCCGCGCTGCCCACATCAACGCCGCGGCCCTGCATGATCTGCGCGATACGCGCAATGCTGTCGAGCGAGACGTCGCCAACCTGGTTGCCTGCAGCGGCCGGACCACTCGACGGATCGGAGCGCTCCTGGAACTCAGGTGCCACGAAGAAGTGCAGCTTGTCCTTGATGATCGGACCGCCGAGCGAGAAGCCGTACTGCTTCACGTCGAAGTCGGCGTTGCGGATGAACGGCTGGTCGGCCGCCATGTACGGCGTGCGGAACGTGTACGTCGCACCACCCGTCCACGTGTTCGTGCCCGAGCGCGTGACGGCGTTGACGAGCATGCCGGCAAAGTTGCCGTAACGCACGTCGGTCGGGCTCATGAGCACCTGGAATTCCTTCACCGCTTCGATCGACATGATGCGGCCGCCCGTGGCGCCACCAGGCTGACCACCCGACGAGGCGAGATTGAACCGGTCGTTCTGGTTCACGCCGTCGACGGTGTAGTTGTTGTAGCGGTTGTAGACGCCACCGGCCGACGCGCCACCACCATCAGCGGGGCGCACGACCTGCGGGGTCAGCTTGACCAGGTCCGTATAGTCGCGCTGCAGGGTGGGCAGGCGGCGGAGCAACGTGTCGCCGACCACCGTCGCCACACCCTGTCGCGACGGAGAGAAGTCGGCACCGGACGCATCGGCGGAAATCGTCACGCCCTGCAACTGCGTCGCGGCCTGCTTGAGCTGGAAGTTGATGACAATGTTCCCGCCAAGGCTCACCGAGACGTTTTCACTGGTCTGCGGGGCAAATCCAAGCTGGCGGGCAACCACCGTATACCGGCCGATGGCCAGGCCCTGCGCGTTATAGCGGCCGTTGGCTCGCGTAACGATTCCCAGTCGGTAACCGGTTTCGACGTTCCGAATCTCGATCTGCACCCCTTCGAGGGGTTTCGACGTCTCGTCGGTTACAAGACCGGAGACAGCTCCGGTCGTCAGGCCCTGCGCGTCGATGGTCCGTGTGGCTCCGGAGAGGAGAGCCACGACGGCGGCGGCGACGCTGAGCCAACGCTGCATGCGCATAATTGTTGGTCCGATGTGGAGAGGTACACGCCGCTCCTGAACGTCATCCCGACGGGTTGACCCGACAGGAGCGACTGCGCGGGAAAGCTAGGCCGGCCTGTTCGAACCTTCAAGAAACGCGTGTAACTGAACGGTCACGCCCCCCGAGTGCGCCGCCGTCCCACCGTCAGGAAATAGACAGGAATTCCGAGCAGAATGACGCCGAATACGCCCAAGGTCCCCCATCGTTGCGCGGGATCCATCAAGGCATTCACGAGCAGGAACAGTGTGGCCAGACAGAACAGCGCTGGCACAAACGGATACAGCGGCGTGCGCACCGGTGGGTTCCAATCGGGACGCCGCCGTAGCTTGAAAATCGCACCAATGCTGAGCACGTAGAACACCAACGACGCCGTCACAAAAATGTCCGCCAACTGCTCGAAGGTTCGGAGCAGAACGAATGCAACACCCAGCGATCCGGTCATGATGATCGCGACATACGGCGTCTTGAACTTCGGGTGCACCGCCGCAACCTGACGGAAAAACAATCCGTCGTCGGCCAGCGCGAAAAAGATGCGCGGACCGGTCAGCAGCGACCCGTTCACCGACCCGAATGTCGACAGCAGCACCGTCAGCGACACCAGCGTGACGCCGATCGGGCCCACCAGGCGCAGCGCCACATCGGCGGCGACCAGACGCGCGCTGCGGATTTCCTCCACCGACAACACCGACAGGTACGCGAGATTGGCCAGCAGGTAGATGGCGATGATGCTCAGCGTGCCGAGTATGATGGCGCGCGGCAAGGTGCGCCTGGGGTCGGACACTTCACCGGCGACCTTGGACAAATCGCCCCACCCGTCGAAGGCCCACAGCACCGACACGAGGGCCAGGCCAAATGCCGACACCGAGAAGCTGCCCGGCGGCGCAGCCGGTGTGAAATGTCCGCCGGTCTTCGGCAGCCCCAGCGCGAACGCCAGCAACACGATGATGACGAGGCCTCCGTACTTCGCGATGGTGGTGATGTTCTGGACCAGCGCACCCCAGCGCAGACCGATCACGTTGATGATCGCCATCAGCGACAGCGCACCCGCCGCCAGATAGTGTGCGTAGCTGTCGTACGGTGCGAGCGACGGGTCGTAGCCCAGCGCGCGGATGAAGTACTCGCCAAACGTGAGCGAGATACCGCCAAGAGCGGCCGCGCGGATGAGGGTCAGTTCAGACCACCCATACAGGAAAGCCGGCAACCGTCCCCAGGCTTCGCGGATGTACACGAAGTAGCCGCCGGTGCGCGGCATGGCCCCGGCCAGCTCGGCCAGCGTCAGCGCGCCGCAGAGCGCAAAGAGGCCGCCCGTCGCCCAGACGGCGAGCAGCGGCAGCGGCCCCGGCAACTTGTCGGCGATACCGGCTGGCGACCGGAAAATCCCGGAACCGATGGTCGTGCCGACGAGAACGGCAATGGCGCTCCACAGGCCAAGCTGGCGCGGGAGTTCGGCGGGTGCGGCCGAGGAATCGGAGCTGCCGGAGCCCGAAGCGGAACCCGACCCGGTGCCGGAGGCACGACTGCTGGAGGAAGAGGAGGCCATAGTTCGCTATGGTAGTGCGCGGCGCGCCTCGGCGGAACGGCCAGTCGCAACACACCCGGAACACCGGGCCGGAAAGGGATGCCTCGCACTGGTCGACCGTCTACCTTTCTCGGGATATGTCTTCCGTCGCCTCCTGGTCGCTGGCCCCCGGGGTCAGCACCGCCATGTTCTGGCTGTTCGTCGCGGCCTGTGTGATCGCCCAACTCTTCATCGTCCGGGCGGTCTTCCGGGCCCTGCAGGCGACGCCGGCCTCGAGCGCCGTCCCCGCACCGCGCCGCGCCGCCGAAATCTTCTGGGCGATCATCCCGGTGTTCGGCCTGATTGCCGCTTTCTGGGGCGCCTGGCGCGCCCTGCCCTGATACGGTTCCCGCTACAGTCTCCGTCATGTCTTCCGCTTCCACCCTGGCGCCGGCCTCTGTTCGCCGCGCGGCCTATGCAGCGTTTGTCGTCTCGCTGATCCACGTCGTCTTCGGCGCGATTGTCCGCATCACCGGCTCCGGCATGGGCTGCGGTGACTACTGGCCCAAGTGTTACGGCCACTGGATTCCGCCGTTCGAGCGCATCGATCTCATCATCGAGGTCACGCACCGGTATCTCGCACTGGCCCTGCTGCTCAGCATCGCGGCGCTGGTGATCACGGCCTGGCAGCATCGTTCGCATGTGGCGGTCGCGGGCCGCGGTGGTGTATGGAACTCCGCCCGTCTGTCGGTGCTGCTGTGGATTGCGCCGGCCCTGTTTGGTGCGGTGACGGTGTTTGCCGGCAACCCGGCATGGGCCACCGTGGTGCACAAGCTGCTGGCCGTGTCGCTGCTCGCTGTGCTGGCCACGGCCGTTGTGCGCGCGGGTGGCCTCGGCGGGGACAGCATTCGTTCGGCGACGGGTACAGCCAAGGCCATCGGCGGCACGACGGCTGCTGCCGGCATGGCGCTGGTGGTGGTGCTGTTGGGTGGGCTCACGGCCAAGCTGCCTGGCGCGGCGGTGGCCTGCGCAGGTTTCCCGCTCTGTGGCGAGGGTTCGCTGGGCGGTGGTGGCCAGCATGTGCAACTCACGCACCGCATTCTCGCCTACCTGCTGGTGCTGCATCTCATCTCGCTGCCCATGATCTTCCGCAAGCGTGGTGAGCCTAAGGCGGTGATCACGGCGGCGTGGTTCGGCCTCGTGCTGGGTGTGCTGCAGATCGTATGGGCCGGCTGGATGGTGACCGGCGGATTCCCAGCGGTGGTGCGGTCGCTGCACCAGGCAACGGGCATGTTCATCTGGGCCACGGCCTTCGTGATGGCCTACCTCGCACGCATCGCGGCCGGTCGATCGGTGATCGCGTCGCGAGCCTCGTGAGCAACATGGCCGCCAACGAACTCCAGAACCACGCAGACCCGGTGGTGGAAGCCAAGGCGACACCGCTGTCCCGTGACCTGGTGTCGCTGACCAAGCCGCGCATCATCTCACTGCTGCTGGTGACGACGGTGATGCCCATGTACGCCGCCGGCTCACCATCGTGGCTCACCGTGCTGCTGGTGATGGTGGGCGGATATCTGATGGCCGGCGGTGCAAACGCGGTCAACATGTACATCGACCGCGACATCGACGATGTCATGGCCCGCACGCGCCTTCGCCCGATTCCGAGCGGCCGCATGGCGCCCATTCAGGTGCTGGCGTTCGGTGTGGCCTGTGCGACCCTCGCCACGTGGATGCTGGCGTATTTCGTGAACGTGCTCACGGCCATGCTCGCGCTGGCCGGGTTCTACTTCTACGTGTTCATCTACACACGCTGGCTCAAGCGTTCATCACCGCAGAACATCGTGATCGGTGGTGCGGCCGGCGCGTTCCCACCGCTGGTGGGCTGGGCTGCCGTGACGGGCACGCTCGATGTCACCGCTCTGCTGCTGTTCCTCATCGTGTTCTACTGGACACCGCCGCACTTCTGGGCGCTCGCGTTGCTCAAGCAGGTCGACTACGGCCGTGCGCGCGTCCCGATGGCGCCCCTGGTGTGGGGTGAACGCGAGACGATGCATCAGATGGTGTGGTACACCATCATCCTGCTCGCGCTGACCCTGCTGCCCGTGCTGTACGGCGCGTTCGGCCTGTTCTATGCGCTGTCCGCCATCATCCTGGGCGCGCTGCTCATGGGCGGTGTGTGGCGTGTGCTGCAGGCCGCGCGAAAGGGCGAGCCATGGACCGGCCCGGCGTGGTGGGTCTACAAGTACTCCCTGCTCTACCTCGCACTGCTCTTCCTCGCGATGGCGATCGACCGGGCCATCACCCGGTGAGTTCGGCCACCCCAAGTCGCCGCGGCTTCGTTTCGCCGCGGCCGCTGGCGCGCATGGGGCCTCTGCTGCGCCCCTATGCCGGCCGGTTGGCCGTGGCTTTCGTCTTCTTGCTCATTGCCGCCGCAGCGGGACTCGTCTTCCCCGGCGTGCTGCGGTATCTGCTCGATGCCGCCTTCGAACAAGGTGACCGCGCGGCGCTTGATCGCATCGCGCTGGGATTGCTGGCGGTCTTCGGCGTGCAGGCGCTCGCCAACTACATCCAGGTGCGCCTGCTCTCGTCAAGCACGGAACGCATCATCGCCACGCTGCGTGAGCAGACATTCGCGCATCTCATTCGCCTCTCGGCCGCCTTCTTCACCGAACGCCGCACCGGTGAGCTCACCAGTCGCCTGAGCAGTGACCTGGCCCTGCTGCAGTCCTTGCTCGGCACGTGGTTGTCCGAGTTCTCGCGGCAGACACTGTTCCTGCTGGGTGGTGTGGGCATGATGGTGTTCACCAACCCGCGCCTGGCCCTCACCACGCTCGCCGTGGTGCCGCTGGTGGTGGGCGCCGCACTCACGTTCGGCCGCGCGCTGCGCCGAGCGAGCGCGGGGGTGCAGGATCGCGTGGCCGAAGCGATGGGCATGGCCGACGAAGCCTTCGGTGCCATTCGCACCGTGCAGAGCTTCACGCGGGAAGGCGAGGAGACGCGGCGATTCCAGCGTCTGCTGCAAGACCTGGTCGTAGTGGCGGTGCAGCGGGCACGCACACGCGCACTGTTCTTCAGCGTGGTGGGCTTCGTCGCCTTCGGTTCGGTGGCAGCGGTGCTGTGGCAGGGCGGTGTGCAGGTGCTGCGCGGTCAGCTCACCGCCGGTGCGCTGGTCGCCTTCCTGTTCTATGCGTTGTTCGTGGCCGCCGCTGTGGGCTCCATTGCCACGTTGTTTGGCAACTTCCAGGAGGCCATTGGCGCGGCCAGCCGTGTGTTCGAGTTGCTCGACACGCAGCCATCGGTGGAGGAAGCGCCTAGTACGACGCGCCTGCCATCGCCGGTGCGTGGCGCGGTGGCGCTGGAGTCGGTGTCGTTCCGCTACGCCGAGGGGCAGCCCAATGTGCTGCACGAGGTCTCGCTCACGGTGGCGCCAGGTGAAGTGGTAGCGCTCGTGGGGCGCTCGGGCAGCGGCAAGACGACTATCGCGTCGCTCATCCCGCGCTTCTGGGACGTGGCCGAAGGCCGTATCACGCTCGATGGCATCGATGTGCGGGCATTGCCGTTGCAGGGGCTGCGTGAGGCCATCGGCATGGTGCCGCAAGAACCCGTGTTGTTCAGCGGCACTATTCGCGAGAACATCGCCTATGCCGACCCCAACGCGACCGACGACGATATCCTGCGCGCCGCGCGTGCGGCGCATGCGTGGGAGTTCATCGAGCGACTGCCGGACGGCTGGGACACGCGCGTGGGTGAGCGCGGTGTGAAGCTGTCAGGCGGACAGCGTCAGCGCATCGCGATTGCGCGCGTGTTTCTCAAGAATCCGGCCATCGTGATTCTCGATGAAGCCACGTCGAGCCTCGACACGGAGAGCGAGCGCTACGTGGAACAGGCGCTGGAGGAGTTGCTGCAGGGTCGCTCCACGCTGATCATTGCCCATCGCCTGAGCACCGTGCGCCGCGCGGACCGTGTGGTGGTGATCGATCGCGGGCGGGTGGTGGAGACGGGCAGTCACGATGAGCTGCTCAGCCGCGAGGATGGGGTGTACGCTCGGCTCTATCAGATCGGAGTCTGACGCCTTGTGATTCGGACGGCGGCGGATGCCTTTGGCATCCGCCGCTTTTGTATCAAGAGGAGTCAGGAGGGAGTTGGAGAGGGAGCTGGATGCAGGTCCTGCCCCCTGCTCCCTCTCCAACTCCTCCCTGTTCCCTCTTGAAACAGCAGTGCCGCGCGCCAGCGGCGCGCGGCACCATCCGCTAGTACGCCATCTCTACATTGGTTTGCACGTTGGGCTCCACGCGCACCGCCGTGCGCTGCACACCCAGATGTTCGTGCCAGATCACCAGCTGATACTTGCCGGGTGGCACGTGATCGAAGCGGAAGGTTCCGTCAGCCGCCGTGACGGCCGCGAAGGGATGTGGCGACACGATCAACCACGCGCGTACCCATGGGTGCAGGTCGTCGCTCACGCGCACCAGTGCCGGCGTCGCCGCAGCGGTGCTGGTGGGCACCACCTGCCCCACATCGCTGAACAACAGGGTGGCGCGCGTGGTTTCTCCGGCGCCCACCGCCGTGAATTGCAGGCGCGACATCATCGCATCGCGACCATTCACCAACAGCGTACCGCCCAGCGCCACACGCTGCATGCGCGGGTCCAGGCGACAGCCATTGAGCGTGAGCTTGGCCCGGCGCGGCGCATCATCGCGTGGCCCGCTCGCCACGCCCACCAGCCACACGGCCACGTTGCCCACCCCGCCGTTGGTGCTGGCCACTACTGACTCGCTGAACGGACTGCACACCTCCACGTCCTTCGTGGGGGTGATCATCGTGTCGCGGGCAGTCGCACCGGTCACCCGTCCAACGATGACACCGGGCGTCGCTGCATCCGACACGGTGTACGCTCCGCCGCCGGTGGCGCGAGCCAGCGAGGTCTCGTCGACGGCGCCCTCATTGGCCCGCGCCGCGGCGTCGGCCGTGACATCGGCAATGCGCACGCGCTCCTTGCCACCGTCACCACAGGCCAGTGCCGCGCCAAGCATCGACAGACGCAAAGACCGCCCGAGGATTCTCCCTGCGTCGGACACCCTGATTCCCCACGACATCAAACGACGAACAGTTCGCGCTGCGGCGTGGTCGGGGTGATGAGCAAGGCGTCCTCGCCAACGAACGCGTTCACTTCGCTGCGCACGCCGAGTTCACCCGGGATGTACACCCCGGGCTCGATGGAAAAGCCGACACCCGGGATGAGCAGGCGATCATCGCGCGATTCGAGATTGTCGATCTGCGGGCCCGACCCGTGCAGCTCTCTCGAGTCGATGCTGTGGCCGGTACGGTGCCAGAATTGCGGTCCGTAGCCACGTTCGACGATCACCGCACGCGCCGCGTCGTCGGCTTCGCCGCCGCGCACCGGCTGGCCCGCGGCAATGCGATCGCGCAGCAGCGTGAGCGCCGCATCACGGGCATCACGCACCGCCTCCCACACATGTACGACCTTGTCGGACGGCGCGCCCATGGACGCCATCCACGTCTGATCGGCGTACACGCCGCCGCGCAGCTCGCGCGCCCACAGGTCCACCAGCAGCACATCGCCGCGCACTACAATGCGGGGCGCAGCGGCAGATGGCGCGTAGTGCGGATTGGCGGCGTTCTCGGACGCTGCGACATCGGGGCCGTGATCGGTCTCGAGTTCGGCGCGCGCGAACGCATCCAGGATGCGTTGCTGCAACTCGTGCTCCGCGGCCGGTGTGCCCGCAGCAATCATCGCACCGGCATGATTGATGGCATCACGCGCAATGACTGCGATAGCCTCAGCGGCACGCTCATGCGAGGCGCGCTGCGCAGGCGTCCACGTGGCATAGACTTCCGACACGAGGTTGCCGGAACTCACCACCGTCGCGCCCGTGGCACGCACCATCTCCAGCACGCCAGCGGGAATGCGGTCGAGGTACGGAATCGCATCGCCAGGCGAGTACTCCATCGCCACCCGCTTGCCGGCCACCAGCGAGGCCAGCTCGGCCTCCAGTGCCCGCCAGCCGCTGTACGTGCGCAACGGCCACTCACGCGGCCAGCGCGCCCATGGATTGGGTTCGATCGCGTGCGCAATACCGATCGGGGTGCCGGCGCGTGGGATGAACGCGAAGATCCGGCGCGTGACCATCCCCTCGAAGCCGAGCAGTCCCTGCGCGATCGCATTGGTACCGCGAAAATCGTACAGCAGCCAGCCATCGAGATCCGCATCCGCGAGCAGGCGCTGGAGGCGGGGCAGCATTTCCGGTGTCAGCATGGAACGAGGAGGGGATGAAGAACACCGCCGAAGCGGTCCTGCTCAGAGCGTGCGTGATCGCGTGGGGGTCACATGCCGGAAACGTGCAGAGAGCACCCGTGCATGCAAGCGGTCGTCAGCGACGACGCCAGTCGGCGCGCCACTGACATCGCGAGTCGCCTCGCGAACGGCACATGACATGTTCCACTGCACCGTCGGCATCCGCCAGCAGTTGCAGTGATTCACGGAAGGCGGCCTCGTACAATCCACAGCCCGCCGCACGCGGCGCAGCATCAGCGGAAACGGGCGAGACAACCTCCAGCACGAGGGTACTCCCCTGTCGCACCAGAGTGCCGTCCATGTAGCGACGCGCGATGCGCCGCAGTGCGCGCAAGGCAACCGGACGGGCAATGAGCGCTGGCAAACCACGCGCTGCCGTGCGCCGCACCGTGCTCACGCTATCCACCAGCGAGCGGGCCCAGCGGCGCCCGGCTTCACGGAAGGCAAGGTCGGCATCGGGTCGGCGGCCAATCAACCGGGCCAGCGCAAGCACTTCGTCGTAGCCCACACGATGACCACCACGCACGGCGTCCGCGTAGCGCCGGATCTGCAGCAGCACGGTCTCGCTGAGCCCAAGCCGCTTGTTGCGCAGCTCATGCACGAGTTCGGCATCCAACTCGGCCGCCGGCGTGTCGATCGCCTTCACGGCCTCGAGCAGCGCCAACGGCAGACGTGCATCGAGCGGGCCTCCGGCCAGCGCGAGCGTCACATCGGCAGTCGGTGTGGCGCGGAGGGGCCGGCCATCGGTGAGCGGAGACACATGATGCATGAACGCGCATGGTAACGTGTCGTCGGTCACCCATTCAAGCGGAGAGGGCGACACTGGCCCAGATTCCGCTTCGAGATGCCCAGTCCGCCATCATTTTTCACGGTCCTGCTCGCTTTCGTGGTGTCCGCCGGCATCGCGCTGGCGGCCCGGAGGGCGCACACGCTGTCCACGTCGGGGGCCATCGCAGCCACGATCGGCGGTACCCTGTCCATCGCGGCCGGCTGGACGTGGGGCATTTTTGTCGTCGTGTGGTTCCTGTATGCCTCGGTGCTCTCCCGGGCCGGCCGGCGCCGCAAAGCCATGCAAACCGCCGGCATCGTGGCCAAAGGTGGCCGACGGGACGCCTGGCAGGTGCTGGCCAACGGCGGTGTGTACTTTGCACTCGCCGCCGCGGCGATCATCGCGTTGACGCTGGCCCTCCCCGAACATGCGGCGCTGGCAGCCCAGATCGCCGCCGCCTCGTTGATCGCCGCCGGTGCCGATACCACTGCCACGGAAGTGGGCACCTGGTGGCAGGGTACCCCCGTCTCGCTGCGAACCTGGTCGCGCGTCCCACCGGGCACATCGGGCGCCGTCAGCGTGCCCGGCACAACAGCCCTCGTCGCCGCCGCACTGCTGCTCACGGGCATGGCCGTCGCCATCGGCCTCGTGCCGCCCGAGGCGTTCTGGCCGGTTGCGGTCGCCGGCATCGCTGGCGCCCTCATCGACACACTACTTGGCGCCATCGTGCAATCGCGGCGCTACTGCGCGTTCTGCGGTGAATCCACCGAGCAGCTGGTGCACCGCTGTGACACCGCGACCCGAGCCGACGGTGGCTGGAACTGGATGACCAACGACATGGTGAACCTGCTCTGCACCGTCACTGCGGCGCTCATTGCCGGCGGCTGGCTCACCCTCCTGGCCGACCGGTAGACGCCCCAGGGCTATCTTCCGGTATCCCGAGGAGACCGCATGAGCGATGGTGGGCGCTGGCAGGTGATCGTCGTGGGTGGAGGGCCTGCCGGTACTTCGGCGGCCTGGCACTGCGCACAGGCCGGACTGGCCGTGTGCCTCGTCGATCGTGCGCGATTCCCACGCAACAAGCCCTGCGCCGAGTATGTGAGCCCCGAGGGCAGTCGCATCCTCGATCGCATGGGGGCGCTGTCCGTCCTTGAACGCGGCGCGGCGACGTATCTCACCGGCATGGTCGTGCACGCCCCATCGGGTGGGCGCATTCACGGCGAGTTTGTCGCGCAGCACGGCTACCGCGCCTTCCGCGACCGTGGTCTGGGCATTCGCCGCGAATATCTCGATGCACTGTTGCTTTCGCGTGCCCGCGAAGCCGGCGTGACCGTACTCGAGGACACGCGCGTCACCCAGTTGCTGCACGATGCGCATGGTGCCGTGAATGGCGTGGAAACCCTGTCCCCGCACGGCACCCAATCGCTGCATGCTCCGCTGGTCATCGGCGCGGATGGACTCAATTCCGTTGTCGCCAATCGCGCGGGCCTGGCCCATCGTTCACGCTATCCCCGTCGCGTCGCCTACGTGGCGCACTATCGCGACGTCGCGCGCATGGGCACACTCGGCGAGATGCACGTCACCACCGATGGGTATGTTGGCCTCGCCCAGGTCGGTGATGGTGCGGGAGCCTCGCTCACGAACGTGGCGCTCGTCATTCCCACCAGTTCGGCGCGCACGACGCGACGTTCACCGGAAGACACGCTCACCACGTGGTTGTCCGCGCATCCGCAGTTGGCCGAGCGATTTGCCAGCGCCGAGCGCGTGACGCCCGTGCGCGCAGTGGGGCCGTTTGCTTCGCGTGCGCGACGGGCGTGGGCGCCTGGTGTGATGCTCACTGGTGACGCGGCCGACTTCCTCGACCCGTTCACCGGTGAGGGCATCTATGCGGCGCTCGCTGGGGGTGAGCTGCTGGCTCCGCTCGCTCATGCCGTGGTGCATGCCACGAGCGCCGATGCCAGGCAGCAAACGCTCGCCTCATACGAACGGGCACGACAAAAGACGTTTGGCGGCAAGTGGCGTCTCGAGCGGCTCATCGCGCTGGCTGTGGCGTGGCCGCCCCTGCTCAACCACGCCGCGCGTGTGCTGTCGCGCGACCGTGATCTCGCGGACTTGCTGATTGGGGCCACCGGCGACTTCGTGCCGCCATCAGCCGTGTTGACGCCGCGCACTTTGCTGCGCTTTCTCTCATGAACACCTCGGGCACAACCGCGCCCTTCCAGAACTGACTCCATGATCGACCACGATCTCTTTCGCGCCGTGCTCGGGCGCTTTGCCAGCGGTGTCACGGTGGTCACCGCGCGCGACGCGGCGGGCAATCCCCACGGCATGACGGTGAGTGCGTTTTCCTCACTCAGCCTCGATCCACCGCTTGTGCTGGTGTGCATCGGCAACGACGCCAGCACGGCGCCGGTGATGGCGCAGGCTGAGAGTTTTGCGGTGAACGTGCTGCGCGATGATCAGGAGGCGCTTTCGCGGCGCTTTGCCAGCCCGATGAGTCATCGGTTCGATGGTATCGGCTATGGCGGCGGTGAAAGCGACCCGCGGCTCGAAGGGGTGCTGGCCTGGATGCAATGCCGCGTCGTCGCCCGCCACCCCTCCGGCGATCATGTCATTTACGTGGGCGAAGTGGAGCACGCCGGCATGTCCGACGGGCGTCCACTGCTGTACTACCGCGGAGGCTATGCGACGCTCGAGCGCTGATCGTACCCACGATCGCGAGCGATTGTGGGCATGCTGACCCCGGCCCGCCGACGCGGCGAGGAGCTGCTCGATGACCCCGCCGCGGACGGGCAGCTCGCGTTGCGTTCTTTGCGTGACGTATCGCTCGCCAACTTCTGGTTTGGTGGTCGATTCGCCGTGCTGCAGGCGATGCGCCCGGTCTTCCGGCAAACGGCCGCGGGCGGATCCGACGCGCTCACCATCCTCGATCTGGGCACAGGACTGGGTGACATCCCTGCTGCGGTGCAGCGCGCAGGCCGTCGCCGCGGCATTGCCGTGCGCACGGTCGGTCTCGAACGCACCGCACGCATCGCGCACGCCGCCGCGTCCCGTTGCGACATCAGTCTCGTGGCGGACGCCATGCAGCTCCCACTGGCCGATGCCAGCGTGGACGTGGTGATGTGCTCACAGGTGCTGCACCACTTCGAGGGAGAACCAGCGCACCAACTGCTGCGGGAATGCTCGCGCGTGGCCCGACAGGCCGTCATCATTGCCGACCTGCGACGCAGTTGGTTGGCCGTGGGAGGCCTGTGGGCGGGTTCGTATCTGCTGGGCTTTCACCCCGTCAGTCGGCACGACGGGATGCTTTCCGTGCTGCGCGGGTACACCGCACGGGAACTGCAAACACTGGTGCTCAATGCCACCGGATGCACGTCCATCGTTCGCGCATCACCCGGCTTCCGCCTGACCGCCACCTGGCGCCCGTCCCACTCTCCGAGACCTGCATGACTGACGCGTCCGCACGCCGTGGTGCGATGGAAGCTCCGTTCACACTCGAGGCACCGCCACACGACCGACTCGTGGTCACGGTGGATGAACTCGTGGTGCGCGCCCCGGTGCAGGAGATCTTCACCGTGGCAGCCGCCGTCGAGGAATGGCCAGCCCATCTCGCGCACTACCGTCACGTACGATTCCTCGAGCGGCGCACCGATGGCGGTGGCATCGTGGACATGAGTGCCAATCGACCGTTCGGCGTGGCCAACTGGCCCACGTGGTGGCGTTCGCAGATGGCGGTGAACCACGACATCCCCTGGATCCGATTTCGCCACATCGGCGGTGTCACCACCGGCATGGACGTGGAATGGAGTTTCACCCCCGTGGACGGCGGCACGCTTGCACGTATCGTGCACACGTGGAACGGACCGGACTGGCCGCTCATCGCGTCCTTTGCGGCACGTGAGGTGATCGCCCCGGTGTTCGTGCACGGCATTGCCTCCCGAACGTTGGCCGGACTCGCTGCAGTCGCCGAGCGTCAGGCGCAGAAATCCGCAACGTTGGGAGGCCGCTGATGTCACGTCTCCATGAACGCCGTCGGGTGGTACTCACCGGTATCGGCTGTGTCACGCCGATCGGCACGGGCGTAGAAGCACTCTGGTCGGGACTGCAGGCTGAACGTTCTGCCGTCAGCACTGTCACGCGTTTCGAGTCGTCCATCTTCCGCTCACAGTGCGCGGCGCAGGTGGACGACTTCGATGCCACCCGCTGGATCGATCCCAAGCGCGTCAAGCGCCTCGACCGCTTCAGTCAATTCGCGGTGGTGAGCGCCCAACTTGCCGTCGAGGACGCGCAGCTTGATCTCGCATCTGAAGATCGCGAGCGCGTGGGTGCGATGATGGGCACGGCGCTGGGTGGTGTCGGCTACGCCGAGGAACAGGCGGCGCGCTTCCAGCAGTTCGGACTGCGCGGCGTGGATGCGACGCTCGCCCTGGCCGTGTTCGGTGGCTCGGCGAGTTGCAACCTTGCCATCGAGTTTGGTATCAGTGGCCCCAACAGCACCAATGCAATGAGCTGTGCATCGGGCAGCATGGCCATCGGTGAGGCGTTCCGTCAGGTGCGCGACGGTTATGCCGACGTGATGCTCGCCGGTGGCTCCGAGGCACCACTCGCCACACTGTGTTTTGGCGCGTTCGCGCTCATTCGCGCCATGAGCACACGCAACGACGACCCGGCGCATGCCTCCCGCCCGTTCGACCGCGATCGCGACGGGTTCGTGATGGGCGAGGGCGCTTCAGTCCTGGTACTCGAAGAACGTGAGCGAGCGCTGGCACGTGGGGCGCGCATCTACGCGGAGATCATCGGCTACGGCACCACCAACGATGCGCACCACATGACCGCACCGTTGCCATCAGGGGCGCAGGCTGCCCGCTGCATGCGCATGGCGCTGAACGACGCGAGTGTCTCGCCCGAAGACGTGGACTACATCAATGCCCACGGCAGCAGCACGCCGCTCAACGATCCCACAGAAGTCGTGGCCATCCGTAGCGTGTTCGGCGATCACGCCACACGCATCCCCGTATCCAGCACCAAGGGCTATTACGGCCATGCACTCGGCGCGTCCGGCGCGTTCGAGGCCGCGATAAGTGCGCTGGCCCTCGCCAATCAGTGGGTGCCACCCACCGTGGGACTCGAGACCCCCGATCCGGCGTGCGATCTCGACCATGTGCCCGGAGCCGGGCGATCCATTCCCCTGCGCACGGTGATGTCCAACTCATTTGGCTTTGGCGGCATCAACGCGGCCCTCGTGATGAGGGCCGCGGACACCTGACCATCAGCAACGGTCAGTTCAGACGTTGAACGTGTTGTGGTACCGCTGCATGCTGGCCCGGATCACTTCCATCGCTTCTTCGCTCTTCCGCCAGCCGGTGATCTCCATGCGCTTGCCTTCCAGATCTTTGTAGATCAGGAAGAAGTGCTCGACTTCCTTGAGGTAGTGTGGCGACAGGTCGGCGATGTCGAACACGTCATGGAAGTACGGATCATCGGCCGGCACGGCGAGGATCTTGTCGTCCGGCTCGCCCTTGTCGAGCATGCACAACACGCCGATCGGGCGCGCCGAGATCTGGCATCCCGGAAACGTCGGCTCGTTGATCTTCACGAGGATGTCGAGCGGGTCGTTGTCCTCGTGCAGCGTGCGCGGAATGAACCCGTAGTCGCCCGGATAGTGCACGGCCGAGTACAGCACGCGGTCGAGCTTGAAGTGCCCGGTTTCCTTGTCCAGCTCGTACTTGTTGCGCGAGCCGCCGGGGATCTCGATGATGGCCGTGACCTGCTCCGGCGGGTGTGTACCGGCCGGGATGTCATGCCAGGGATTGTGCAGCATGTCGTGCTCCGAGGTGTTCAGCGCCGAGCGAGGTGCGCGGCTGCGTCGAGGGCAAAATAAGTGATGATCATGTCGGCGCCTGCCCGGGCGATGGCCACCAGCGATTCCATCATCGCCCGATCTCCGTCCACCCAGCCACGTTCCGCGGCAGCCTTGATCATCGAATATTCACCGCTGACCTGATAGGCCGCGAGCGGGAGGCCGGTTTCCCGCTTCACCGCCGCGATCACGTCGAGGTAGGCGCCGGCCGGTTTCACCATGACAATATCGGCGCCTTCCTCGATATCGAGACGCACTTCACGCAGCGCCTCGAGGCCATTGGCCGGGTCCATTTGGTAGCTGCGACGGTCACCAAATGCGGGGGTGCTTTCGGCCGCTTCGCGGAATGGGCCGTAAAATGCCGACGCGTACTTGGCCGCATAACTCATGATCGGCACCTGAGTATGCCCCGCCTTGTCGAGCGCCTGCCGCAGATAGGCGACACGATGATCCATCATGTCGCTGGGAGCGATGATATCGGCCCCGGCCTCCGC
Organism: Gemmatimonas sp.; assembly: GCF_036405635.1. GTDB lineage: Bacteria > Gemmatimonadota > Gemmatimonadetes > Gemmatimonadales > Gemmatimonadaceae > Gemmatimonas. The sequence continues at coordinate 80,926 of NZ_DASWXE010000086.1, forward strand.
GTGCGCGAGCGCCTCACGCGCTAACAAATCGAGCGTGGCATCGTTGTCCACATCGCCATTGGGCGTGAGCAACCCGCAGTGACCATGGTCGGTGTATTCGCACATGCACACGTCCGTGATCACGAGCAGGTCGGGGAACGCCTGCTTCACTGCACGCACGGCCGAGGGCACGGGCCCCTGTGGATCCCACGCCGAGCTGCCGGTGGCATCTTTCGTATCGGGGATGCCAAAGAGCAGGATGCCGCCAATACCCGCGGCCACGGCACGCTCGGCGTCACGCAGCAGTTCGTCCACCGAGGTTTGCGACACACCCGGCATGGAGCCGATCGGCGCGCGCAGACCCGTCCCCGAGCGGACGAACAACGGCCAGATGAACTGCGCCGGATGCAACCGCGTCTCGCGCACGAGGCGACGCAACGCTTCGCTGCTACGGAGCCGGCGCATACGTACCGACGATGCCGTGAATGCACGATCGGTCATCGAATATCTCCGAGAATCTGGTCGCCACCGGCGGCGCGCAGCTGCCGCGCCAGCTCGATGCCAGCCGCAGCCGGGTCGGTGTGATCAACTGGAATGCCACCACGCACCGCCGCCGATCCATCGAGCGCCACGATGACGGCATGCAGGATGGTGCCATACTCCGGCTCTTCCAGCACGGCCGCGCCAATCGGCACCTGACATCCGCCCTCGAGTGCGGCCAGCAACGCACGCTCCGCGGTGACGGCTACGCGCGTCGGTCCATGATCGAGCGCAGAAAGGATGGTGAGCAAGGCCTGGTCCGCGGCGCGTGCCTGCACTGCGATGGCTCCCTGCCCCGGAGCACTCAGCCAATCGGGCGCGTCGAGATAGGCCACGATGCGATCGGCGAGCCCGAGGCGATGCAAACCCGCCGCCGCCAGCAACGCCGCATCCACCTGCCCTTCGTCGAGCTTGCGCAGTCGCGTGCCCACATTGCCCCGCAGTTCACACACCTCGAGGTCACCGCGCCGCGCCTGCAACTGCGCGCGGCGGCGCAGCGACGACGTGCCAACGCGCGCGCCTTCGGGCAGCGTATCGAGACTGTTCGCATCGATGCCCGCACGCACCACCAGTGCATCGCGCGGATCTTCGCGCTCGAGCAATGCCACCACGATGATGCCCTGTGGGTCGGCGGTGGGCAGATCCTTGAGCGAATGCACCGCGCAGTCGATACGGCCAGCCAGCAGGTCGGCTTCGAGCTCGGCGGTGAACAGCCCCTTTTCACCGATAGCGGACAGCGGGCGGTCGAGGATGCGATCGCCCAGCGTGGTGTATTCCACCAATTCACTGGGCACGCCGCGGGCTTCGAGCTGGGCGGCCACCTGCCGCGCCTGACGCAGTGCGAGTTCCGAACTGCGGGTACCGATACGGACGGGAACAGTCATCCCCAAAACTAGGCGACTCCGCAGCCGTCGTGCACGCGGAATCGTACGGAGGTCATCCCGGGTTCAGTGCGGTCTGCCGGCAGCCGGCGTGGTGTACGCCTGCACGATGCTACGCACCCAGCCTTCCACCGTGGGGGCCGTGCTCTCCACTTTCACCGGGAAGCCGGCGATGCGCGCGGCCCGCGCCGTCACGGGGCCGATACAGGCTACCGGCAGGCGACTCGCCCGCTCGGGAGGCAGCGCGTCGAGCAGAGCGTCCATGGCACTGGGCGCGGCGAGCGTTACCAGATCCACGGCCCCCGACTCCACCAGCTCCAGCATGCGTTGCTGCCCCGCGCTGTCTGGCACCGTGTGATAAACGGGCACCACATCGACCAGTGCGCCGAGCGCCCCCAGTCCGTCGGGAAGTACATCGCGCGCTCCGCCGGCCGCGGGATACAGCACCCGCGAACCCTCCACATCCGAGCGCGAGGCCATCTCGTCGAGCACACCTTCCGCCTGCATGCGTTCGGGCTGCACCGTGGGCAGGCGCCATCCCTGCGCTTCACACGCCGCCGCCGTGGTGCTGCCCACCACCGCCAATCGACGCGACGCCATCACGTCGGACAGGCCGAGCTCACGCACCGCTTGCGCCAGTCGGTCCACCGCGTTCACGCTGGTGAGCAACACCCAGTGATAGCGCGCCAGATCGCGCAGTGCGGCGTGCAGCGGCGCGACATCGAGCGACTCGATGCGCGTGAGCGGAATCTCATGCACCGTGGCACCCACGCGGCGTAGTGCATCAGCCAACGGCCCGCCTCGCTGCGCGGTCCGCGTCACGGCAATGCGCACACCCGCCAGCAACGATGCCATCGGGGTGGCATGATCACGCGGTGCGATCACCGGCGGTCGCCACCGCCCGAATTGAGCGCATCGAGCTGCCGCTTGCTGTGCGCGATGCGCCGCACCATGAGCGCGATGTATCCAGCGTAGCACAGCAGTGCAACGACGTATCCGGCGTACATGTACGACGAAGTATCCGGCGGGCCGCTGCGCTGTGTCACGTACGCAACCTTGCCCGCAGTATCCTGCGGCGCACCGTGACCCGAGGCCGTTCCTGCAGCAGCGGCCGAGTCCTGCAGCATGGCAACAGAGTACAGGAACATCAGGCAGTCTCCAGCGCCGTGACGGCATTGCGCAGGCCGGCCCAACGGAACCGGATGCGCAGCAGGGCGAAGAACAGCATCAGAAACGCCAGATTGGCCCACAGGAACGTGGTGAGCATTTCCGGCGGCAACGACGGTGCTTCGGGCTTGAGCACCACCGGACCGGGGTGCATACCGCGGAACAGGCGCACCGTGAGATGCACGAACGGCACCAGCAACACAGCGAGTCCACCCATGACGGCAGACAGGCGCGCCCGGCTTTCCGGTGTCTCCACCGCGCCACGCAACACGAGATAACCCAGCACCATCAACCACAGGAACACCGTGGACGTGATGCGCGCTTCCCAGACCCACCAGGTGCCCCAACTCGTGCGCGCCCAGATCGGTCCCGTCACCAGCACCAGTCCCATGAACAACAGCCCCACTTCCGCACTGGCTTCAGCGAGGCGGTCAAGGCGCTCGTCCTTGATCCACAGGTAGCCCAGGCTGGAGATGGCCAGCAGCGGGCATGCGATATAGAGCCCGCCGATCGCGGCCGGCACATGCACATAGAAGATCTTCTGCGCCGCGCCAAGCATCGCGTCCACCGGCGTGAACCAGATGGCGCGCACGCACACCGCGATCACCGCAATCAGCGCGACCGCGAGGAACGCATCGATCCCCTTCACCGATCGCCAGTCGGGCGTTGGCGCGGAAGTCACCGGACTCGCCGGCGGGTGGGTGGCCATGACTCGAACCTCTACTCCTCGATCGTGAACGGAAAGACCACGATGCACGCCGAGACGAACATCAGGTCGAACGCGAGCAACAGCTTGAACCACTCCATGGCGCTGCTGAGCGGTAGTCCGCGCAGCACCACCGACGACGCCTGCGCCGCCGGAATCACCAGTGGTACGAAGAACGGCAGCGTCATCATCGGCAACAGCAACTCGGCCAGCCGCGTGTTGGCCGCGATGGCCGCAAACAGCGTCCCCACCGCCGACAACCCCAACGCCGCCAGCAGCACGATGCCGATCAACACCCCCCAGGCTCCGCCGATCTCGAGGCCGAAGAACAATGCGACCGCGGGAATGGCCAGGGCCTGAATGGCCGACACGAACACGAAGTTGGCCAGCACCTTCCCCACGAAGATCGATTCGCGCGCCACCTGCGACGCCAGCAATCCGTCGTAGGCGCGCTCGGCGAGCTCCAGGGAAAAGGAGCGGTTGAGCCCCAGCAGGCCGGAGAAGGTGAAGATCACCCAGAGGACCCCGGGCGCGAGGTCCATGGCAGGAATGGCCGTGGGATCCCAGGTGAACCGGAAGATCGCCACGGCCAGTACTGCAAAGACGGTTGCCGCGAGAAAAGCGCTGCGCGTCCGGAACTCGATCAGCAGATCCTTGCGGGCAATGCGCCAGGCGTCCGCCAGAAAGGCCGGCGCGCGGTGAGCGGTCGTCGCCGGATCCGTCACGCGATGGCCTCGTGCACCAGGTTGCGGTACAGCGCCTGAAAGCGCGGCAGGTCGAATCCGCCGTTCTCCGCGCGCTCTTCGTGCACGATGCGCCCGTCTTGCATGATCGCCGCGCGGTCACCCATCATCAGCCCCTCGGTGAGGTTGTGGGTGATCAACACCAGCGTGGCGCCCGACGCCTTGAGTTCCCGCAACGCCTCGGTGAAGACCAGAGCACCCACTTCATCGAGGCCCGTGTACGGCTCGTCGAGCAGCACCAGGCGCGGGCCATGCACCAAGGCGCGCGAAATCGAGACGCGCTGCTGCAGACCACGGCTCAGGTAGCGTACGGCTGTCTCCGCCCGATCGAGCACGCGCAGTTGTTGCAACACGCGCGTGGTCGCCGCATCGGCGTCGATAACGCCCTGGCATTCAGCGGCGAAACGCACGTTCTCGCGCACCGTCAGCGCCGGATAGAGCATGGCGTGGTGACTGATCAGCCCCACCAGGCGCCGCGTGGCCGATGGCCCCGGCAGCAGGGTGCCATGCAGCGTCGTTCGACCACGTGTGGGGCGCAGCAGTCCGCCCAGCAGGCGCAACAGGGTGGTCTTTCCCGCGCCATTCGGGCCGAACAGTGCCAGACACTCGCCGTCCGAGAGACGCAGCGAGACATCGTTCACGGCCTTTCGCGCGCCAAAGGCGCGTACCAGACCCTCTGCCACCAGGGCCACGTCACCTTCCCCGTCTGCCGACCTATTGGCAGATGAGTCCGCGACACCTGTCGCAGCGGTTCCGTGCGGGATTGGCATCGCTCTACATTAGCGGGACACGCGGCTGGCCGCGACACGACTCGCCCTCTGCCGGACGTCCCTTGCACGCGCGCGGGACCGACCGCTCCGGGCATCCTTCCTGGCTTCCTTTCCGCGCCGGCTGCCCCGGCCTTCCGAGCCCATGAGCGACATCGACGTCCTGTTGCAGGAAACACGCACGTTTCCGCCCTCCGAAGAATTCCGCGCCGGTGCCTGGGTGCGCGACCACGCGCTGCATGAGGCGGCCGCCGCCGATCCCGTGGGCTTCTGGTCCAGAGAGTCTGAAGCGCTCGATTGGATGACGCCCTGGGAGACGGCGCTCGAATGGGAGCCACCGCGCGCCAAGTGGTTCCAGGGTGGCACGCTCAACGCCTCGGTGAACTGCGTCGACCGCCATGTGCATGGTCCGCGCCGCAACAAGGCCGCCCTGATCTGGGAAGGGGAGCCGGGAGACCGCCGCACCTTCACCTACTGGGACCTGTACCGCGAAGTGAATCTCGCGGCCAACATGCTCAAGAAACTCGGTGTGGGCCGTGGTGATCGTGTCGCGATCTATCTGCCCATGATCCCCGAAGCCGTGATCGCCATGCTCGCCTGCGCGCGCATCGGCGCCATTCACACGGTGGTATTCGGCGGCTTCTCGCCGGAGTCGCTGCGTGACCGTATCAACGATTGCGGCTGCAAGCTGCTCATCACCGCCGATGGTGGTTCGCGTCGCGGTCAGATGGTACCGCTCAAGCGCAACGCGGACGTCGCACTCAAGGAGTGCCCGACGATTGAGAACGTGCTCGTCGTGATGCGCCGCCGCAGCGGAGTGGGCGACGAGACATTCGCCGAAATGCAGGAAGGCCGCGACCATTGGTGGCACCGTCTCAAGCGTCAGGTGCCGCGGTACTGCGAGCCCGAGGCGATGGACGCCGAGGATGTGCTGTTCGTGCTGTACACGTCAGGCACCACCGGCAAGCCGAAGGGCATCGTGCACACCACCGGTGGCTATCTCACCGGCGTGGCTACCACGACCAAGTACACCTTCGACCTCAAGGAAGAGGATGTGTACTGGTGCACCGCCGACATCGGCTGGATCACTGGACACTCGTACCTCGTGTACGGTCCGCTCGCCAACGGCGCCACGTGTGTCATCTACGAAGGCGCGCCCGACTGGCCGGACAAGGATCGTTTCTGGCAGATCTGCGAGCGCTATGGCGTCACCATTCTGTATACGGCCCCCACGGCCATCCGCGCCTTCATGAAGTGGGGCGTGGACTACGTGAAGAAGCACGACCTTTCGCAACTGCGCGTGCTGGGTTCGGTGGGTGAACCCATTAACCCCGAAGCTTGGATGTGGTATCACGAAAACATCGGCGATGCGCAGTGCCCCATCGTCGACACGTGGTGGCAGACGGAAACGGGTGCCATCATGATCACGCCGTTGCCGGGTGTCACCACCACCAAGCCGGGTTCCGCCACGACGCCGTTCCCTGGCATTCGCACCGCCCTGCTCGACGCGGCCGCGAACGAAGTGAAGGTGGGCGGCGGCCTGCTCGCCATCACGCACCCGTGGCCCAGCATGCTGCGCACCATCTGGGGCGACGACCAGCGTTACGTCGACACGTACTTCTCCAAGTGGCCCGGCCGCCCCGATCTTTACTTCCCGGGCGACGGCGCCAAGCTCGATGAAGACGGCTACCTCTGGATCCTTGGCCGCGTCGACGACGTGCTGAACGTGTCCGGGCACCGCATCGGCACGATGGAAGTGGAGAGCGCCCTGGTGGACCATCCATCGGTGGCGGAAGCTGCCGTCGTGGGGAAGCACCACGATCTCAAGGGTCAGGCCATCGCCGCGTTCGTAACCCTGCGCGCCGGGTTCTCTCCCAGCGGCAGCCTGCGCGACGAACTGCGCGATCACGTCGCCCAGAAGATCGGTGCACTGGCCCGGCCGGACGACATCCTGTTCAGCGCCGACCTCCCCAAGACGCGGTCCGGCAAGATCATGCGGCGCCTGCTGCGCGACATCGCAGAAGGCCGGGCGCTGGGCGATACGACGACGTTGGCCGATCCGTCCGTCGTGGCCTCACTCAAGGACCAGTACGAGGCCCAGGAGTCGTAGTCGCCGGACTGGTACGTTGGCCCCGTGGTACTCGCGGCGCCGTATCGGGTACAAATCACCCGGAACGGCGCCGCGCTTCATTTCCGGTGATTCCCGTCACGGCACGAAACTCGTCCGCGTGGCATTTCGTCAGTACCCATATGTCGATCCTGAACAAGCTCTTTCCGGAAACCCTCTTCCCTCGCAAGCTCTCGGCAGAAGCCGAGCAGCGGCTGCGCCTTGTGCAGGCGCGTGCGGAAGAGTCGCTCATTCGCACACACGTCGAAAACGCGCTGCTCTTCGTGGACACGCTGGCCACTGACGTGGGCTACGAGCGCGCGCTCGACATTTACGTGCGGGAGATGGGTGTCCCGGAACCGCTCGCCTCGGTGGTGGCCACGCGTGCACTGGTGGCGTTGGGCGAGGCGCTGGTCCCCCATGCCGAAGACCCGTCGGCTGGCGGAGCGCCCGGGCACGCGGCGACCGGCACGAATGCAAACGGCACCGCCGAGGCGGTGCCGATGCCGGAACTGCGTCTGGATGAAGCGCAGGCCCGCCGTCGGCGGGCCTGACACGTCGTTCGTTACTTCTTGGTGGTATCGGCAGCCGGCGCCGGTGTCGTGGCCGGCAACGTGGCGCGGATCGAGTCGACGATCTGTTTGAGCTGATCGGCCGTCGGAGCCGGCGAATAGACCTTGTTGCCGATGATGATCGTCGGCGTGCTGTTCACACCACGCTCGCTGCCCGCAGCGGCATTCGCCTGAATCTGGGCGAGGTTGCGCTGCGAGTCGTAGCACTCGCCGAACTTGGTGGCGTCGAGACCCAGCTTGCTGACGTAACCGTCAAACAGCTTCCGCGGATTGCCGGTGGCCTGCGAGTTCCAGTCGTACTGGCCTTCGAACAGCAGGTCGTGGTATTCCCAAAACTTGCCCTGCTCGTTGGCGCAGGACGCGGCGAGGTGCGCGGCCAGCGTGTTGCGGTGAATGGACGTCAGCGGGAAATCGTAGAAGCGGAAGTTGGCGAGCCCCGTTTCCAGCACGCGCTTGCGGAGATCGGGTTCCTGCACGGTGGCGAACTGGCCGCAGCCCGGGCACTCGAAGTCGGCAAACTCGATGATGGTGATGGGCGCATTGGGATCGCCGTACAGGTAGCCCTGCGCCTGCGGCAGCGGGGTTCCCGGTGCGAGCTCGATGGGGGCCGGCTTGCTGTTCTTCATGGCCGTCCAGATGCCGGCACCGCCGGCCACAAGCACCACCAGAATCACCGCCAGAAATGCCGTGTTGGACTTCTTTTTGGGGCTGGGCTTTGCCACTCGTTCTCCTCGTCGTCCGGCCAGGGGCCGGTGGGTCCAGGGGTGCACTGCGAAGCTGGTGAGGAAGCTACCCGCCCGACCGTTCCCTACGCTATCCTGCCATCGTGTACACGGAGCATCTGCACATCCCTGTCGGTGTGGGCACCCTCCACGTCGAGCGCCGTGGTCGTGGCGGTCCGGCGATCGTGCTCCTGCACGGGTTTGCCACCTGCGCCTTCCTGTGGCGTGATGTGGCGCCACGGCTGGCCGCTGCCGGATTCACCACCGTCGCCATCGACCTGCTGGGACACGGCGAATCGGATCGACCGGACGACGCACCGTACAGCCCGAGCGCCCAGGCGGACTATGTCGATCGCGCCCTGACGGCGCTGCGCCTGGGTGACGTGACCGTGGTGGCGCAGGATGCGGGCGCTCTGGCGGCGGCCCTCCTGGCCAGCCACCGCCCGTCGCGCGTGCGTTCGCTGTTCCTGGTGGAACCACCGGACCCCGAAGAACTCCCGGGCCCCATGATCCGCGCCATGCAGCGCAGCTCCGCATTGACTGCGCTCAGCGCGAATGCCCTGTTCGGGGCGCGCCCACTGCTCGAGCCGTGGGTGCTGGAGCGCCTGGGAGACGCGCAGGAGCCCGATCGACTGCTCGCCCGGTATCTGGCCCCGTTTGTGGGCAGCAATGGCGCAGCGGAGCTGTTGCAGCTCGCCAGCCATGTCGTCTTCACCGACACAGAGCGGCGTCAGCTCGTCGACGTCGCGGTGGAGACCACACTGTGGCTCGGACGGGGTGACCCGACGGGCGCATCCGCGGTTGTCACTCCGGAGACCGCGAAGTCGATGTCGATGCCCCATACGACGGGCACGCGCGAGCTTCTCGACCGCTGGTCGGCACTTCTCCCGTCGTCACGCGTGCAGGCACGGGTGACCGCGACGCCGCCCGGGTCCCTGGTCGCCGAGGTCGCCGCCAAAGCACTGGCGGAGGCGATTCACCAGTTCGTCGAACCGGAGCCCGCCACAACGGCGCCAGCGAACGACGGCGGAACTGCGTAGCATGACAGCTGCCCTCGCGGGCAGCCCTAGGAAGTGGTTCTCTCATCGGTTAGATTTTTGTGGCTATCCCGGAGTCGCCGGGCGGCCCAGTTGGACGCATTACCCAGAGGAAATGGCCAAGCCGAAGCTTCGTCCGCGTCGTGACGCCATGGTGCCTTCGCCGTATCAAGAGGCCCGTGACGAGCTGTTCCAGCAGATCATGCAGTGCGGTGTGATCGGGTGTCATCCCGAAGACCAGAAAGAGTGGTTCGACGCCACCATGGTCTACCTGTCGAATCGGTACCCGGAGCTGAAGGCTCCCGAGTTCACCGAACTTCGCACGTTGGGCGAGCGCTTTGCGCAGCCCACCAAGAAGCAGGTGCAGGAAGCCGCTGCCGTCTGAACGGCAACATCGCACGCTCGCTGGACCAGTGTACGATACGCCGCACGATCAGCAGCTCGTATCGCAGCACGTTGTGCAGTGACAAGCGCCTCCCATCATGGGGAGGCGTTTGTCGTTTCAGGGGCGATCACCCTGATGATCACCGCGCACACGCTCGCGCCAGAGCATCAGCGTGTAGTCCACAGTGGCCACCACGCCAAGCACCGCCACCACGATCACGAGCGGATTCACCCAGCGCGGCGCGAGCAGTACGGCGATGAACGTGGCCAGTTGAAAGACCGTCACCAGCTTGCCCACGATGCGGGCCTGGAAGGTGATGGGGCGCAGCCAGCTCACCCGCCGCGCCACGAACCAGCCGATCACCGACATCACATCGCGAAACATGATCGCCACGGCCTGCCAGGCAGCGAGCTGCCCGCCGATGACGTAGCTGATCACGACGCCCAGAACAAACAGGCGATCGGCAATGGGATCGATCAGGGCCCCGATACGGGATGCCGCTTGTGTGCGGCGCGCGATCCATCCGTCGAGGAAGTCCGTGATGGATGCCAGGCCGATCAACGCGAGACGCACCGGCACCGCATCGACTGCGACAAAGCCGATGGCCAGTGCCACGCGGGACGTGGACACGATATTGGGAAGCGTCAGCACTCGGGACGCATCGGACGCACGGGCCATGGTGGAAACTATGCCCGGCACACCGTCCGGCGACAGGCGCCGCGGGTGCGGTGCACCGACGTCAGCCTTCCAGCGCGCGGCATGTCATTCCCAAGTGTGACAGAAGCAGCAACCTGCGGGGTGTCAGCCACGCACGGCGCGCGTTAACGTGCCGGAACATGTGGACTGATCCGCTTCCGTTGGTAGTCATTGGCATCGCTGCCGCCGTGCTCGCATGGGACGTCACGCTGGCCGGCTGGATCACGACGCGGCGTGAAGCCCCGCGTCTCTTCACGCAGCTCACCGCATTCTGCGGGTTGCTCGTGGTGCCGGCGCTCGTGGTCAGCGTGGCAGCTGGTACCGAGGCAGGCGCACGCACCATTTCCGGCATCACCTGGCTGCAGCCGCTCGTCGCGGTGGCGTTCGTGGTCCAGGTGCTGTATGCCGTGGGCATCCGGCTGGTGTCCCCGGTCGTCGGTATTCCCATCCTGTTGTACGACTTGCTGCTCGCCGCGGTCGCCATTGGCGACTATCTCGTGGCACAGCGTGGCAGTGCCCCTGTCGCGCTTCAGGCCGCCGTCTCAGCGCGCGACGTGATCGTCGGCATGGGTGTGGGTCGCGCCGCGTTGCTGTCGTCGCTCACGGCGCTCGTGCCCATGCTGGCCCCGGCCTATCCCGCACGCTGGCGTATCTCGGCAGCCGTGCGTGCAGTGCTCGTGCTGGCGGCAGTCGCACTGACCACGCTGCTCGCGATGGAATGGCCACGCGGTGTGGCCGCCGTGCGCAGCTACGATGCCGCCATCGCCGAGCCGATGCAGGCGCGCCCGCGCGGTGACTTCCTGATCGGCGTGCGCTTCCTGCCGGTGCTCGACGGCGTGCCGCTCGCGCGGACCGTACGCAGCGACACCGCGCTGTTCGGCGCGTTTGCTCCCGATGTGGTGCTACTCGTGCTCGATGACGAAGGCACCCGCCCCGCAGCGCTCGATTCCATTGCCCGCGTACTGGAGCCGTGGCGTGTGGACAGCGCATCAGGCGACACCCTGCGCATTGCGGTGGGGCTGCGGATTGGCCGGCAGGCGCCGGTGGCGGGCGACGTTCAGCGAGTGCGGGCCGTGGGGCGTGTGCTCGAGCGTCTGCGTCCCGATGTGATCTTCCCGGCCCTGCCCGATCCGGTACCGTCGTGGCTTGGCGCCACACCACCGACGCTCGCGTGGTGGCAAGTCACGCTGCGGCAGACGGCGCAGGAAGTGCGCCGCGTGCGTCCGCGCACCCATGTGGGGTGGAGTGCGACACGACTCGATGTCACCGATAGTGCGGTGTATGCATGGGCCGCCGGCAACGGGTCACCAGTCACACTGCTCGGCGCCGTGGCCTTTCCCGGATTCTCCGGACTGCCCGCCGTGGATGCGCGGCTGCGCGCGTTCGAGCGTTGGCACGCGCAGGCGCTTGCCGCCGGTGGCGCGCAGCAACCGCACTGGCTCACCACGGTTGGTGGACTGCCGCACGCCCACGGCGATGCCGCACAGGTGGCGGCCATTCGCCGCGCACTCGCGTGGGGATCTCGGCGGGACTGGATTGGTGCCGCGATCGTGGGCGAACCCGCCGACTACGATGGCTGGGTGGGACTGCGCGCCTCGAACGGGCGCATTCGCAGCGCGATGACATCACTGGGCCTCGCATCACGCCGCATGCGCGAAGTGCGTCGTTAGTGCGCAGTCACGCGCGCGCCTGTCCCGTTACGGCGCGCGCCCTGTGCCCTGCACCAACCCTTCGGCTTCGAGTCCCGGCTGCAGGTAGCGCTGTGCGAGCTGCAACACATCGGCGCCTGTCACCGCCGCAAGGCGCGCGGTCTCTTCGTGGCGCTCGTGCAGCCCCTCGCCGAACAGCCACGCATCCACCAGATCACCCAGCACCGTGCCGCCGGATTGCTGCGCAATGGCCTGCGTACCGATCAGGTAGTTCCGCGCACGCGTGAGTTCCTCTTCCGACGGCTCGGCATCACGGAACTTCGCGAATTCGCGCATCAGCCCTTCACGCGCTTCATCTTCCCGTTCGGGCGACGTGGCGATGTATGCGGCAAACGCACCACCAGCCCGACGCTCCACGGGAAACGCACTCACGGTATAAGCCAACGACTGCACGTCACGCAGCTGTTCGAAGAACCGACCACCGAGGCCGCTCGCAATCGCCGATAGCACCCGTGCGGCGTAACGTGCCGGGTCATTGCGCCCCGGGCCAGGAAACAGCAACGCCAGTGCCGACTGCTGCTTGGCGCGGCTATCGCGCGCGGCAACACGACCAACTGGCCAGGGCAACACCGGCAACGGCGAATCGTCCACCTGATGCAGCGCATGGAAATGTGTGCGGCACAACGCGGCAACCTCTTCGGGATCGACATCACCCACCACGGCAATCACCGTCGGCGCACGCAGCACGTGCCGCGCGTGCCAGGTCACCACGTCATCGCGCCCCAATGCGGCCAGCGATGTCTCGCTGCCAATCACCGATCGGGCGTACGGATGCTCACCGTAGGCAGCCGTGACCGCGAGACGCATCGGCCAGCGATACATGTCATCACGTACGCGGGCCACTTCGGCCAAGGCCAGGGCCCGTTCTGTTTCCACGCCGTCCACTGGGAACGCGGGATGCTGCACCACGTCACCCAGCAACTCGAGCGCCACAGGTACGTGTCGCGTGGGCACCGACATCGACCAACCCACACTCTCCAATCCCGCCGACACGCCGATACTGCTGCCGAGTGATTCGGCGGCTTCAGCGATCTGCGCACCGCTTCGCGTGGCGGTGCCCTTGAGCATCGACTGCGCGGTGAGTCGCGCCAGCCCTTCGCGTTGGGGTGCATCGAGCACCGCACCACCACGCAGGAACACACCGAAGTGCACCAGCGGTGCACCGGGCTTCGGCACGACCAGGATGGGTACACCGGTCGCGGTGCGCGACACCCACACATCGCCCTGCATTTCGCTTGGTGCGGTGGCCGACACCAGGACTTCCTGTGCAGGCGTCACCACGGGGGCAGCCGGCGTCGAGAGCACTTCGCTGCCCATCGCCGCCTGAACGGCGAGCATGCTGCGCAGCGCCTCCACATTCTCAGCCACGGCTTCGCTGCCATCGGGCCGGTACGACACCATGCTCACCTGTTCCGGCGCGAGATGGCGCTGCATGGCCTCCTGCACTGCGCGTGCATCGAGCGACAGCAGGGTGTCGTAGTACTGCGACGCCACGGCCAGTCCGCCATCGGCCTCCCACGACGCGAGGTATTGGGCCTGTCCGTCCATGCTCTCCAATCGGCGCAGCCAGCGCGCCTCGAGGATGCGCTGTGCCCGGGCCACTTCTTCCGCCCGCAGACCGTCTGTGCGCGCGGCCTGCAGCTCACGCCACACCGCGCGTGCCGCATCACGCGCCTGATCAGACGGCGACTCCGCGTGCGCAACGAACACACCCACATCACCGCTGGTGTAGTTCCACGCCGACACGGAGCTCGCGAGCTGTCGCTCGCGCACCGCGCGATACAAACGGGAAGCGCGCCCCGTGCCGAGCACCACGCCGGCCAGATCGAGTGCCGGCGCGTCGTCGTGCGTCAGTGCGGGCACGCGCCAGCCGAATGCGATTTGCTGCTGCGCGATATCGCCCGCCCACTCCCGATGCCGCAAACCCGGCAGTACGGTCTCCTGCGGGCCGGCAGGACGCGGCGGCGCACCGGCCGCCAGCTGTCCGTGACGCGCCATCACTTCCCGCAACACCACGTCCGGATCGACGTCGCCGACCACAGACAGAATGGTGTTCCCGGGCTGATACCAATGCCGGTAGAAGCCCACCAACTGGTCACGCGAGAAGGTACGCAATGCGTCTTCTTCACCCATGCGCCAGCGACGGATGCGATGATGATCGTACAGCAGCGCGTACAGTGATTCGATGGTCACCGCAGAAGCGGTATCCCGCTTGCGCTTGACCTCCTGAATGATGACCTCGAGTTCCCGTGCGAGCTCGCCGGCATCGATGACGGAGCGGGCATACGCATCGAACTGAATCTCGAGTCCAGCCACAAACGACGACGACGGCAGCACCGTGTAGTAGCTGGTGTGGTCGTAGATCGTGTGGGCGTTGAGATAGCCGCCATTGGCCTTCGTCTCGCGCGCGATCTCACCCACACCACGCGTCGGCGTGCCCTTGAAGTACATGTGCTCGAGCACATGTGCGATACCAACCTGATCGTCGGTCTCGTCGAAGTAACCGGCCTTCACGTGCGTGACGATCGACACGACGGGCGCCGAACGGTCCCGACGCACCAACACCGTCAGGCCATTCGGCAGGACGGTGCGGATGGTTTCGGTGTGCAAGGCCAGCGCCTCACTCGGGCGCGGCGGACTGATGGTCATCGGCGCGGAGAAATCGGATATGGTGATGGCATGACCGGAGGCGCCGGCATCGACGCGAGACACTGCTGCCATTCACCCGGCCCGGCACGCTGGATCCAGCGCGGAGCCTCGTCGAATCGGCCCAGCCGCACGAGTGCACAGCCCAGAAAACCCTGCGCCATGCGATCCTCGGGATCGAGCTGAATCGCACGCACATAGAATCGACGCGCAATTTCCGGTTGCCCATCAGCCAGCATGATGCCGGCGAGTTCGCGGGCAGCCACAGCGCTTTCCGGCGCGAGGCGCACGGCATTGGTGAGGAACGTGCGGGCACGTCCGAGGTCGCCATCTTCACGCGTGATACGACCCAGATAGATCAACGGCCGCGCATCGTCAGGACGTTCCATCGCGAGACGCGCAAACGTGGATCGTGCCACTTCACGCGAACCGCGCTGGTACGCCGTCACCGCATCGGCCAGTTCGCGCTCCGGCTTGCCGGTCGTGAACCACCACGCGGCCACGCCACCGAGTGCCACCAGCAGCACACCTGCGCCAACGGCCGGCCACAACCAGCGTCGCCGCGGCCGGTGGTCGTCCGCACCGACAAACGGCGGCGGAGCACTCGATGCCGCCGCTGGCGATCCAAACGTCGCACCCGCTGAAGCATTCGCACCAGGCGCCCAGGACGGCTGTGCGGCCGACGTTGGCGGTGTGCCGGCGGGCGCCGATCCATAAGCTGATGCATAGCTGGAAATCGGGGCTTCGGGGATGGCATGCTCCAGCGCCATCCAAGCCTCACGGACCAGAATGCGTTCTGCCTCGTTCTCTGCCAGACCGGTGGATCGATCGGCCCATGCCGCCAGTGCAACCAACGCATGGGCGTCGGCGAGATTGATCAGGCCGAGCTGACGGACTTCCGACACCAGCGCCTGACCCGTGAGTTCGGGCCGGCCAATGACACTCTGCAACACGCCTTGGGCGGACTGCCAGAGTTGGGGCGCCGTATGTCGATCGGACGCGGCGAAAATGCCGCGCGCCGCATCGAGCGCCGCCCGAGCGGAGTGCGCGGACATCGCGGCGCTCAGTGTTCGATGCGCAGCATGCCCGCGTCCGCACTGCCCCGGATGAATGCTTCCGGTGCATGCGAATCGACACGGGTGCCGGTGGCGCCGTAGAAACGTCGGGCCTCAACGGCCATGTACTCCTCGACTGACCGCCCGGCGTCACGCGCATCGCGCAGCGCCTTCACGATCTCTTCCCACGTGCCTTCAAAGCTGGTGCCGTCGCGCATGATGACGCGGTGCGTGCCGCCATCCGCGCTGAGCAAACCCTGCGCGGCACCGTCGGTCACCATGTCCGCCTGCCCCTCCCCACCGGGCTCGCCGTGCTGATTGGCGAGACCGGTGAGCAGGTTGCCGAGCGCCTCCAGCTGCCCCTGTGACGGGGCAGCTGTGACATCTTCGGACGCTTCCATCGCGGCCTGCTCGATTTCCGTGAGCAGTTCGTCGATGGCATCGGGTTCACCCGCCAGCTCCTGCAGGCGGGCCTCCCAGGGCTTGAACTCGCCGTCGTTGTCCGGCAAACGGTAGACGGACTTCTTGAGTTCGATCAGGCGCCAGATGCCAAGTTCATCCCAGTGGTCTTCTGGCGTGGTCTGTTCGAACTCCCGCAGCGCCGCTTCCAGATCACCGGCGTCGTACAGGATGTTTGCGAGATACACCCGCGCTTCGGCGAAGCGCGGGTCAAGGGTGATGGCGCGCCGCAGCGCAGCCAATGCCTCGGCATCATTGCCCAGCCGATGCTGGGCGTAGCCGATGCAGGCCACGGCCTCGCTCGAATCCTCGGCATGGTGCGCCGCCCGTTCGAAGTACGTCACCGACATGTCGACGTACCCTTCGCGGAACAGCGCCCGGCCGATCTGCAGCATGAGGTCCACATCATCGTCGTATCCGAGCGTGAGCGTACGCTCGAATGCGCGGAATCCTGCGTCGACCTGTCCGAACTTGAGCAGCACTTCGCCGAGTCCGGCCAGTGCATCCTCATGCTCGGCATCGAGCAGCAGGGCTTCCTCGAAACTGCGCCGTGCCCAGGCGTACTCCTCGCGCGCGAGTCGCGCGTAGCCGGCCCCCACATGCAGTTCAACCGCCGCAGGGTACAGCGTGAGTCCCTCGCGCAACAACTCGAGCGCCTCGTCGAACTGCCCTTCGTTGTACAGGGCGTGGGCGCGTTCGTCGTACTCCTCGGAACTCAGGAACGGGTGGGACATTGCGTGTCAGGCCTCCGGATCGTGCGGGTTACCGGATTGTACCGTGCACCACGACGTTGGTTCACGAAGTTCCCTCGACCAGTGCCACCGCGATCTCTCCCGCCAGCCGGGCATTTGCCTCGAGCAGCGCGAGATTGGTGTGCACCGATCGTCCCTCGGTTCGTTGCTGGATCTGGCCCAGCAGAAAAGGAGTCACTGCTGCGCCGCGTACTCCCGCCAAACTGGCGGCGTGGAGCGCTGCGCGGGTGGCCGCATCCACGATCTCCGTCGGAATGGCGGCATCGGCTGGTGGCGGCTGCACCACCAGCATGGCACTTCGTCGTCCCAAGGCCCGATGCGCACGCCAGGCGCGGGCGATCTGTGCGGGACGGTCCAGGCGGCTCGTGAGCCGCAAGCCGGTAGTCGTCGAAAAGAACCCCGGCAATTCGTCCGTTCCACAACCCACCACCGGCACCCCGAGCGTTTCCAGACGCTCGAGTGTGGCCGGCAGGTCGAGGATGGACTTGGCTCCCGCGCACACCACGATCACGGGTGTGCGGGACAGCTCGACCAGATCGGCAGATTCGTCGAACGGTGCATCCCGGTGCACACCGCCGATCCCCCCGGTCGCAAAGACCTCGAGCCCGCCCAGTTCGCAGAGGGCCAGCGTACCTGCCACGGTGGTGGCGCCATCGGCTCCTTCGGCCATGGCCACTCCGAGATCGCGCGCCGAGACCGTTCGGACTCCGGCACGCAGCAGGAACCGCTCGAGATCGTCTCCATCGAGGCCGAGGGTCGGTTCCCCTCGGCAAATGGCGGTGATGGCCGGCACCGCCCAGGCAGCTGTCACAGCTGCGGTCATCCGCAGAGCCGCCTCGCGGTTGTATGGCGGCTCGAGCCCCTGCGCCAGCACCGAACTTTCAAGCGCAACCAGCGCCCTGCCGTGTCCGAGGGCATCGGACACGGGTTGGGTGGCACGCGGCCGCAGGGGGCTTTCACTCACACCAGGTCAGCTTTCAGCGTCCTGGAACGCGTCTGCCTTTCGCGCCTCGACCAGTTCCCAATCACTCGACGTCGGATCGAACACGGCCATGATCTTGACCGTCTCACCAGCCCACGCATCGAACACCTTGCCCGTGTTCTGGTAGATCTTGATCTCGTGGCCGTCCTCGAACTTGAGCACGATGAGAGGATGCGTGTTGTTGGCGTACTGCTTGCGCAGCTTCTGGGGCGTCGGCGCGTTCATCGTTCTGGGGTCAGGGGTCGTTGAAACCTCGCTGTGAAACTTGTGGTGAAGCACAACTGTGCGCCAGACAGTTCCCGCATCCGTTGCGCCGTCGTGGCACCTCCAGAAGCCGGCCGGGTAGGAATTTCCACTCCGTAAGTATTTCCCTCCTGGAGCCCTGCCATGCATACGCGAAACACAGACCTCTTTCCGCGCCGCGAGGCGCAGACTGCGATGACATATACGACTTCCGCTCCCGCCCGTCGCGCGTTCACCGGACTGCGCCTGCTGCCCGTACTCGCTGCCCTGCTGCCGTTCTCGGCACACGCCCAATCGCAGCCGTCGCTCGCCCGCACCGCGACGATGCCGAGCGCACTCGCGGCACCTTCGGTCTCGCCATACGTCGGCACACCAGCGATGCTCGCGACGACCAGCGCGGCCCCGTCAGCAGCACCCGCCTCGGCAGAGCCGCAGACCACCGTCGCGCCGGCGGTGTCGGCGAGTGCCACCACCGCCCAGCCCGTGGCGCTGCAGTCGCGGTCCTTTGCGCCGGCCGAAGCGCCGCGTGCGCCGCATGTTTCCCGGCAGAGCAGCACCGCACTCATGATCGTCGGCTTTGCCGCGATGATTGTGGGCGCTGTGGTTGATGGCGACGCCGGCACACTGATCATGGTCGGCGGCGCGGGCGTGGGCCTCTACGGTCTGTACCACTATCTCAACTGATCGCCCCTGCTCGATGAGCAGAGCCTGATTGATGGCTGATCAGTCTCCAGTTCAGGCAACCGTCATGCGCCCCCGCGCCCTCACACCGAGACGGCGCGGGGGCGCAGTGCTTTGGACAGGTGCACACGCCGGGCGCGCCACTCTTCCAGCCACCCGTACAGCACCGGCAATACGAACAGCGTGAGCACGGTGCTGGTGATCAACCCTCCGATCACCACACTGGCCAACGGGCGTTGCACTTCGCTGCCCGGACTGGTGCTCAGCGCCATCGGCACAAAGCCCAGACTGGCCACGAGCGCCGTCATCAGCACCGGACGCAACCGATCGGCAGCGCCCTGGCGCACACGCCCCTGCACCGAACGGTCGGGCAGGTCTTCATCGTGACGCAGGTGATTGAGATGCTCCACCATCACCACGCCGTTGAGCACCGCAATGCCGAAGAGTGCGATGAACCCAATACTGGCCGACAGGTTGAGGTTGAGTCCGCGCAGCCACAACGCGGCAATACCTCCCACCAACGCAAATGGCACGTTCGACAGCACCAGGATCGCCTGCGGGATGGAGCGGAAGGACAGGTATAGCAGACCGAAAATCAGGAACAGCGCGAGCGGTACCACCAGCTTGAGGCGCGCCATGGCGCGCTGCTGGTTTTCGTACTGACCGCCCCACTCGAGAAAGACGCCCGCGGGCAGGTTCACTTCGTCGGCAATGCGAGCGCGCACTTCTTCCACAAAACTGCCGAGATCACGCCCGCGCACGTTGCTCAGCACCAATGAGCGACGCTGCGCGTCTTCATGCCCGATCAGTTCCGGACCGGTGGTCGACACCATCTCCGTGAGTACCGAGAGCGGCACCAGCTCTCCACCGGGGGCGCGCACCATGATTCGACCAATCGCGGCCGCATCGTCGCGATAACGCTCTGGGAGGCGCACCACCACCGGGATACGCCGGAAGCCATCAATGAGCTCGGCCGCTGTCTGCGAACCCATCGCGTGATCGATGGCATCGCGCACATCGGCCACGCTCACACCGTATTGCGCGAGCACTTCGCGCCGCACCTGCATGCGTACCTGCCCGCTGCCTTCAGCCACCTCCACGGCCACGTCAGCATTGCCGGGCACGGTGGCCACGATGCGTCGCAACCGTTCGGCCACCTGCTGATTCTGTGCGAGATCCGGCCCCACCACCTTGATGCCAAGATCGGTCTTGATGCCGCTCTCGGCTTCGTCGAGACGCATCGCCAGCGGCTGCGTGAACGACACATCCACCCCCGGCAGCACGCGCAAGGCAGAATCCATCGCGGCAACCAGTCCGTCGCGGTCTTTGGCCGTCGTCCATTCGCTGCGTGGCTTGAGGATGACGTACATGTCCCCTTCGAACAGGCCCATGGCCTCCGTGGCCAGGTCCGGACGGCCTTCCTTCGTCACCACCGTCAGCACTTCGGGGAAACGCTTCGTGATGCGCTCGGCCGCGAGCGATAACCGCGTGGCATCGGCCAGATCGACACTGGGCATGCGGCGGGTGTTCACCAGAATCGCGCCTTCATCGAGCTTGGGCATGAACTCGGTACCAATGCGCGACAGCGACCACACGGACACCACCACGAGCACCACCGACGTGACCAACAGCGGCTGCGGACGACGCATCACGGCATCGAGCGCGTTGCGGTACCGAGCCGTCAACCGTTCCAGCCAGGGAGCCGGCGTGCTGCGGCTCTCCCGCAGCGCCCATCCTGAGACCGCCGGCACGTACGTGAGCGCCAGCAGCAGCGAGCCCAGAACCGCACACACGACG
Organism: Gemmatimonas sp.; assembly: GCF_036405635.1. Taxonomy (GTDB): domain Bacteria; phylum Gemmatimonadota; class Gemmatimonadetes; order Gemmatimonadales; family Gemmatimonadaceae; genus Gemmatimonas. The sequence goes on from NZ_DASWXE010000086.1 coordinate 101,552, forward strand.
GTAAATGCCATGGGCTTGAACATCCGCCCTTCCATGCCGTCGAGTGTGAAGATCGGGATGTACACGGCGACGATGATGGCGATGCCGAACAGAATGGGGCGTCCCACTTCCACGGCTGCCCGTTCGAACAGCCCCAGGCGATGCTCATCCTCTTTGTGGTCCTCCAGTCGTCGGATGAAACTCTCCACCATCACCACGGAGGCGTCCACAATGAGCCCAAAGTCGAGCGCACCGAGGCTCATGAGGTTGGCGGAATATCCGAACAGCGCCATGCCAATGAAGGCCATCAGCATGGAGATGGGGATCACCGATGCCACGATCAGCGCGGCGCGCACGTTGCGCAGAAACAGGAAGAGCACGGCGATCACCAGCAGACCGCCCTCCACCAGGTTCTTCACGATAGTCGCCGTGGTGTGCCCCACCAGATCGGTCTGATCGTAGAACGGCGTGACGTGCACGTGGCGTGGCAATGCGGCCTTGATCTCCTCCATGCGCTCCCGCACCCGCTCGATCACCTCACGCGAGTCGGCGCCCTTGAGCTTGAGCACCATACCGCTCACCACTTCGCCCTTGGCGTCCTTGGTGACCGCACCATTGCGCGGCAACGCCCCGCGTTCGATGGTGGCCACATCGGCAATACGAACCGGCGAGCCGTTGCTGGATCCAACCACGATCCCCGAGATCTGTTCGGCGTTCTCGACGCGCCCGAGACCGCGGAGCGTGAACCGTTCACCACCCTGCTCCAGGTAGCTACCACCAAACGCCATGTCGTTGCGCGCGAGCGCGGCGTGCACGTCGGACAGTGTGAGGCGCCGAGCCGCGAGCCGCACCGGATCGACCTCCACGTCCACACGCTCGGTGTAGCCGCCCCACGAGTTCACTTCGGAGACCCCGGGCACCGTGCGCAGGCGCGGCCGAATCACATAGTCGTGCAAGGTCTTGAGATCAGTCAGCGACATGGAGTCGCTGGTGATCACGTACTGGTACAACTCTCCCATGGGCGTGGACACCGGGCCCAGCGCGGGTTCGACGCCCTGCGGCAGCGCGCCCTTGGCGTCTCCCAACCGTTGCTGCACCAGCTGCCGTGCGAAGTACACATCGGTGCCATCGGCAAACGGCACGGTGATCAACGACAGGCCGAACTTGGATACCGAGCGGACGCGTTCCGCGCCGGGTAGTCCCATCAATGACGACTCGATGGGGTAGGTCACCAGTCGCTCGACCTCTTCTGGAGCCATGCCCGGTGCCGTCGTGATGACTTCCACGCGGGTGCCGGTGAGATCCGGAAACGCGTCGAACGGAATCCGCCGTAACGCATACAAGCCGGCGGCCATCAGGGTGAGCGTCAACGCGACGACGACACCCCGGCGGTGGAGCGCAAAATGAATCAAGCCACGCATGTTATTCGTCCTGCCCGCCGCGGCGCTTCACGAACTCGGCCTTGGCGATTGCGGCGCCACGCGTGAGCACCACGGCACCCACCGGTACGCCGCTCACGATCTCCGTGCGATCCCCGCTGCGCCGTCCCACCTGCACCGACACGGCACGCAGGTGGATCTCGCTTCCGCGAGATTCAGCGACGAACACCAGCGTATCAGTGCCAACTGCCTGGATGGCCGCCGTCGGAACCACGAGTGCCTCCTGCGTGCCCCGACCGAGTACCTGTGCCTGCACAAACGACTCCGCGCGCGCCGACGATGCCGCATCGGGCGTCGCGATCACTTCCACGGTGCGGGTGAGGGTGTCGATGGTGGGAGCCACGCGGCTCACACGGGCCGTGTGTTGCACAGACGGCGCATCAGACAACGCATAGCGTACCTGCCCGCCCACATCGATACCGGCCGCCGTGTTTTCGGCGAGATGGAGTTGCAACTGCAGGCGCCGTGGATCGCCCACGGTGATCAGCGGCATACCAGGCAACACCACACTACCGGGCTGCGCCACGCGCTCGGTCACGACACCACTGATGGGTGTGCGGATGAGGACGTCGTGTTCGTCGGCTCCCGGAGGGAGCGGCCCGGTGCCCGCGAGATGTTCAACGAGCGCCGTGGCGCGATCCCGCTCCGCGACGGCCTCATCGAAACCCGCGCGTGCCACACGCTCCGCAACGGTGGCCCGCTCGAGCTCTGCTCGCGACAGCGCTCTTGCATCGAACAGTCGCTGGGCCCGCGACGCGGCCGTGGTGGCGAGATCACGCTCGGCGGTGGCCGCATCCAGGCGCGCCCGAGCGCGCAGCAGACCGCTCCGCGCGTCCATGATTTCATGGCTGTGAATCATCACCAGCGCCTGCCCCGCGCTCACCCGGTCACCCACGCGCACGGTGACGTGGGTGATGCGCCCCTCGGTGATGGAACCGATGGATTCGAAGGCGCCTGGATCGAGCATCAGGCGACCGGGAGCCGTCACCGAGGCCTGCCACGGCAGCGAGCGCACGGTGTCCACCGCGAATTCGGCGATGCTGGCCGCTTCAGCCGACAGGGTCAGTGTGTCGACCGCCGCGCCGGCGGACCCGGAGCGTTCACTCGCTGGCGACTGCGCTGCGCCTCCACCGCAACCGGCGAGCAGCATCACCCACGACAACACGGTCGGAAACGTTCGTACGTGCATCTTCATCGTCCTGTCGGCAACGTGGAAAGCAGCGGAAGATCGAGCGGACTGTCGGCATCGAGACGCGCGCCAACAGCGCGCTCCAGTTCGAGTCGGGCCAGCCACGCATCGACCATCCACTGGAGGTGCGCCTGCATGGCGTCGGCCGAGGCCCGTTCGGCGTCGAGCAGTTCGGTCAGGGTCACATGGCCTTCGCGGTACGACGCGCGGGCGATTTCGGCGACATCGCGTCCGCGTGTGCCAAAGGTCGCGGCATCGGGTTGTGCGGCCTGCAGGTTTTGGTAGTGCAGCAACGCCACGCGCACCGAGCCGTGCACCACACGGCGTGTGTCCTCGAGCTGCACACGCGCTTCCATCGACTCGCCACGCGCGCGCTGGCGAGCCCCATCGTTGCGGTTGAAGAACGGCAAGGGCATCGCGATACCGATCTGGCCGGTCATCACACCACTGGTTTCCTTCGTGCCGCCCTGCAGTTGCACCTCACCAAACACACCGCGCTGTTCGGCGGTCAGACGGCGATCGGTTTCACGCACAGATGCCTCGCGCGCGCGCAACTCCGGTCGTGCCGTCGCCGCGGCGGACTGCAGAACCAGCGAGTCCGGAGCGCCCGGCATGGCCGGTGCCGTGAGGGTTGCCAACACCGCATCGCCGGGTGAGCGGCCCAGGAGACGTGCGAGTTCGGTGCGCGCCAGCTCGGCATTGCGGCGTGCGCCCATGAGAGCCATGCGCGCACGGTCGGCCTCGAGCGAGGTGCGCAGGGCAACCGCTTCGGCCACGAGCCCCTCGCGCCATCGTGCGGCATCGACATCGGCGATCTGCCGTAGCGCTGCGGCCTGTCGCTCGAGCACATCCAACACGCCCGCCGACATGGCCGCGTGCAACCAACCGCGTGCCACATCGAGATCGGCACTGCGCCAGTCGGCCTGATAGTCGCCATGCGCGCGCGCCGTGCCGGCCGATGTGGCCTGCCGAAGGGCCACACGACGTCCCGAGAAATCGAACGGCACGTAGGCGGTAGCGAAGATATCGGGCTGCAGGGCGCTGCCCAGATTCTCGCGCCGCCATTCGAGCGAGGGATTGGCCCACTGCGTGCTCTCGCGCACCCGACCGATGGCCGTCTGTTCACGCGCGTTGGCGAGTTGGTGCAGCGGCCCATCCGCGCGTGCGCGAGCCAGCGCCTGATGCAAGTCGATGACGGCTCCATCTCCTGCGCCACCGCCCGTGCTCTGTCCATACATGCGCGACACGGGCAGCATCACCAGAGTGGCGGCTGTCGACATCACCATCAATCGCCGTCCGAGGCGACGCAGGCCCATATGACCCGTCACGCCGACGGCCTGGGGTTCACGTTCGTTCATACCGCAGTGTATTTCCGCTGCATGAACGTTTCGTGAACGGCATCGCTGTCACCGGATCGCCGTCATCGCCTTGGGCTACCGAGTACGGGTATCACATCCCGGCACACTCCGTCACAGCTCCGTGATCCAATTCGCAATTCCGATTCAAGTCGGGACGTTGCGCCGCCGATGAACACTTTGCGGCGCAACGAATCGCGCCAGGCTGACCGCTACTGTCCCGCTCCCGCTTCAAATGTCTCCGATCCAACAGCTGACGATCGACGGCGATCGTCCCCTTATCGAGCCACTCGCTCGCCTCGTCCGGGCATACGACCGCGCCATTCGTGCGTGTGAGGCGTTCGATCACGCCGCATCCCGCGAGGCGATCAGCGTCCTGCGTTGCGCCCTCGAACTCGACTCGAGTGCCTCCCGCAGCTTTGACGCGTTGTACGCCTGGTGTGAAGAGTCGGTGGACGGCCGCGATTTCGTCGGTGCGGCCCAGTGCCTGCGCACACTGCGTAACGCCTGGCGCACCGCCACGGCGCCCTCGCCGGAGGTGCCGAGCAGCCTCGACACACCGGCCGATCGTTGGTCGGAAACACGCTCGGTGATCATCCCGCGCAAGGACATCCCGGTCAGCTGACCGATCGATTCCGCCCGTAGGGCGGAGTCACCCCGCAGCCAGCGGCAGGCGGACCACGAACAGCGATCCGCCGCCGCTCCCCTCCGAGACATCGATGCGCCCTCCGTGCCGGCGCACGATCCACATCGCGATGGCCAGCCCCAGACCGCTGCCATCGGCGCGCTTGTGGCGGGCGTCCTCGCCCCGGTAGAAGCGATCGAAGATGCGCGCACGGTCCGGCAGTGGAATGCCGATGCCGCTGTCCTCCACATCGAGCCGCGCGAGCCCGTCCTCCGGCCGCACCGACAGCCGGACATCACCGCCGGCATGGCTGTAACGCAGGGCGTTGTCGACCAGCACCCCGACCAGGCGGCCCAGTAACACGGCATCGCCGAGCACCGGGGTCTCCTCGAGTACCACGAAGTCCAGGCCGATACCCAACTGCATCGCCTGCGGGCGCCACCGCGGCAACGCGTCGGCGACAAGGTCATCGAGGAACAACGGCTTGAGCACCGGCGCCTCATCGCCCGTGGCATCGGCGCGTGCGAGCTGCAACAGTTCATCCACCTGATGTGATACGGCCCGCAACTCCGCATCGAGGGCAGCCAGCACATCGGCACCTGAGGTCTCATCGAGCGCCTTCACACCATCGGCGTCGTGTGCGCTCAATCCCAGCATGGCCAACTCCACCCGTGCGCGCATGCGGGCAATCGGCGTGCGCAGTTCATGGGCCGCGTCCGCCAGAAATTCGCGCTGCTGCGACAGCGCGCCGTCGAGTCGGTCCAGCAGCGCGTTGAAGCGCAGCCCCAACCGACCGATTTCATCACGCGGGTCATCCACGGGGAGGCGAATGCCACTCGCCGGAGCAATCCGCGCCGCCGCGTCAGCCATGGCGCCCACGGGCCGCAGTGTGCGTCCGGTCAGCCACCAGCCGGCCACGCCCGCGCACAGCACCAGCAGGGGAATGCCCACGAGGAACCACTGATCCACCAGGCGCTGCAGCGCGATGGTGTTGGTGAGGCTCGCGCTCACCTCCACCTGATAGCCCGGTGCGAGCTCCGGGTCGAGCGGCACCTGCACGGCGCGCATCGGTCCGGGCGGCAGGTCCTGTGCCCGGCGGGCCAGGCGGGCCGAATCCCCGACCGAAGATCCGTCCGGCCGCCGTACCCGGATCACACGATCCTCGAAGACCAGCTCCTCGGTCACGTGCACGATGGTCCCTTCGATCGTACGCAGTTCGTGGATTTCCGTGCGAAAGAACTGCTGCACGAACCCCGCCGATGCGATCACCGACTCCGAGAACTCCCGCTCGAGTGTGGCACGCAATGCGAAACGAAGGGCCGTCGCGGCCGACAGCAACACCACCAGCAGCGTGGCGGCGTACAGTGCCGTGAAGCGCAGACGGATGCGCGGCAGATGCGCATCAGGGCGGAGTGGTGCGAAGTCCACCGTCAGCCGCGCGAGGGCACGGCCAGTCGATATCCGGCTCCACGCACGGTCGACAGCAGGGGCACCTCCCCCTCTCCATCCACCTTGCGGCGCAGGCGGGCAATGTAGACGTCGATCACATTGCTCATCGGATCGAAGTTGTCATCCCAGGCATGCTCGCCGATGAACTCCCGGGTGAGCACTCGGCCCCGGGCCCGCATGAGCACCTCGAGCACCGCGAACTCCTTGGTCGTCAACGTGATGACCCGGCCATTGCGACGGGCCTCACGGGTGGCCGGATCGAGCTCCAGATCTTCCACCTGCAGCAGCGTCGGCGCGGCATGGTCCGGCCGACGCATCAGGGCGCGCACGCGGGCCACCAGCTCACCCAGCGCGTAGGGTTTGACGAGGTAGTCGTCAGCGCCCAGATCGAGCCCCGCAATACGATCTTCGACGGCGTCCCGCGCCGTGGCCATCAGGATACGTGGCGCCGGCACACGACCGCGCAGTGCGGTGCACAGCACAAATCCGTCGTCGTCGGGTAGTCGAATGTCGAGCACGACGACATCGTACGGGCTGACGGCTGCGAGTGAACGCGCCATCTTCCCTGTGGCCGCCGGATCGACGGCAAATCCGGACGCCCGAAGGAACGCCGTTGCACTTTCGCGCAACGTGTCGTCGTCTTCCACCAGCAACACTCGCATTCGAAGGAATCTATCGGCGAATATGACGGGCGCATGAACGGCAGACGACGGAAGATCGAGACACCCACCGGTGAGTGGGCCGCCGCCACGCCGCGGGTTCGCCCGCGTATTGGAGTGGTGCTGGGAGGTGGAGCGCTGAAGGGCATGGCCCATATCGGTGCCCTCCGCGCTCTCGAAGAAGCAGGCATCGAGCCCACGCTGTACGCGGGCACGAGCATCGGCGCGATGATTGCCGCCGCCGCCGCGTCGGGGCGTTCCGCGTCCGATCTCATGGAGCGCGCCAAGAAGTTCCGTCGCCGGGACCTGTTCCGCATCAACCACATGGGGATGCTGATGGAGCGCATGCTGGCGCGCTCCATCTACCTCGAGGCCCCCCTGCGCACGCTCTGCGAGGTCCTGGTCGACGAGGGCACCTTCGAGTCGTTCAAGGTGCCGTTGCTCGTCACCGCCGTGGATATCGAGCGGGGTGTGCCGGTGGTGTTCGGCCGACCGGGGCTGCGCGACGTGAAGGTGCGCGATGCCGTCTATGCGTCGTGCGCCCTGCCCGGCTTCTTTCCGCCCGGCGTGGTGGGCAACCGCGTCTGCATCGATGGGGGCACCACCGACAATCTGCCGATCGGGATCGCCGCGCTCGATGTCGATGCACTGATCGGCGTCGATGTGGGCATGGCCGACGTGCCACTCGCCACCGGCGTGGCTGAGCAGGGCTTCGCGTCCATCTTCATGCGCGCCGCCGCCATGATGATGCACGAGCAACAACAGAGTGTGCTCGATCGCTGGGCTGCCCCACCGCTGCTGCTCGTGCGCCCGCCCGTCACGCACATCGGCCCATTCTCGTTCTCCCACATCGATGAGCTCATCGAACTCGGATACCAGGCCACGCAACGGGCGCTGATTTCACTCGACGAGATGCTGGCCGCTCCTGGCGGGGTATTTCCGAGAAGAGAAGTCAGGATTCGGGTGGACCGGGGACTGTGCACGGGCTGCGGCATGTGTGTGGCCAATGCCCCCGAGCTCATGGCGCTCGATCGGGAGCACAAGGCGTTTCCGCTGCTCCCCATCCACGAGTTCTCGCCGGCCGATGCCGCCTTCGCCCGCTGCTGTCCCGAGGAAGCCATCCGTATCGAGACCACGAGCGCCTACGAGATGAGCACGATGGGGCCGTTCGTATAACTCGTGCCGTGCAATTGAGGGGAATTACTGGTCACACCGGGTGCGGCGGTCGATATTTCCCGTAGCCTCGTTGGTACCAGGTGTCTCCAGCAATGGTGACATCACGGCGCGACGAGTGGCTCCGTTCCGTACGCGCGTAGTCGCCCGAGGGGTCGGCGCGCGCAGGACAACCCCTTCATGGCGCATCCCAATTCATTCGGCAGCCGCAGCGCGCTGCAGGTGGGCGATCGTTCCTATGCCTACTACCGTCTCGACGCGCTCGACTCCCTCGCGGGAAGTTCGGCCCGGACGCTGCCCTTCTCCTTGCGAGTTCTTCTCGAGAACCTCCTGCGCGGCGAAGACAATGCCTTCGTGAAGAAGGCGGATATCGAAGCGCTCGCGCACTGGGACGTGAAGGCACCCGTCGACAAGGAAATCGCTTTCCGTACGGCGCGCGTGCTGCTACAGGACTTCACCGGCGTTCCCTGTGTCGTCGACCTCGCCGCCATGCGCGATGCGATGGTCGCACTCGGTGGTGACCCGACCCGCATCAATCCGCTTCAGCCTGTCGACCTCGTCATCGATCACTCGGTGCAGGTGGATGAATACGGCACCGAAGCGGCGCTGCTGCTCAACACCGAACTCGAGTTCGAGCGCAACGGCGAACGTTACCAGTTCCTCAAGTGGGGCCAGACGGCCCTTCGCAACTTCCGCGCTGTGCCGCCGGGCACGGGCATCTGTCACCAGGTCAATCTCGAATACCTGGGTCAGGTCGTCTTCACCGCGAAGGACGGTAGCGAGACGCTCGCCTACTGCGATTCGCTCGTGGGCACGGACTCGCACACCACGATGATCAACGGCCTCGGCGTGCTGGGCTGGGGCGTCGGTGGCATCGAAGCCGAAGCCGCCATGCTCGGTCAGCCGGTCAGCATGCTGATCCCCGAAGTCATCGGCTTCAAGCTGCACGGCAAGCTGCCCGCTGGTGCAACGGCCACGGACCTCGTGCTGACCTGCACCGAGATGCTCCGCAAGAAGAAGGTCGTTGGCAAGTTCGTGGAGTTCTACGGCACGGGTCTTTCGAGCCTCGCGCTCGCCGACCGCGCCACCATCGCCAACATGGCTCCGGAATACGGTGCCACGATGGGCTTCTTCCCGGTGGACGCCGAAACGCTCAAGTACCTCCGCCTCTCCGGTCGCAGCGAAGAGCAGGTCGCCCTGGTGGAAGCCTACACCAAGGCGCAGGGTCTCTTCCGCACCGATGAAACGCCCGATCCGATCTTCACCGACACGCTCGAACTCGACCTGAGCACGGTGGTGCCGAGCCTCGCCGGTCCGAAGCGTCCGCAGGACCGTGTGCCGCTCAGCGAGAGCAAGCGCATGTACCGCGAAGCGCTCGCGGCGCAGATGGCAACGCAGACGGCTGCTGCGACGGCGCCGGCCGGTTCCGCCGCGGCCACCATGGTGGCCGAGGGATCGCCGGTCGATTCCGATCACGGCGTGCACTGCGAGTACAAGGGCCAGTCGTTCAAGCTGCAGCACGGCCATGTGGTCATCGCGGCCATCACCAGCTGCACCAACACCAGCAACCCGAGCGTGATGCTCGCGGCCGGCCTGCTTGCCCGCAATGCGGTCGCCAAGGGCCTCAGCACCAAGCCGTGGGTGAAGACCTCGCTGGCTCCGGGCTCCAAGGTGGCCACCGAGTACTTCAACAAGGCGGGTCTCATGGACTCGCTCGACAAGCTCGGATTCAACGTCGTGGGCTACGGCTGCACCACGTGCATCGGCAACTCGGGCCCGCTGCCGACGGAGATCAGTGAAGCGATCGATGCCGGCAAGCTCAACGTGTCGGCGGTGCTTTCAGGCAATCGCAATTTCGAAGGCCGCGTGAATCCGCAGACGCGCTTCAACTACCTCGCGTCGCCGCCGCTCGTTGTGGCGTATGCGCTGGCTGGCCGCATGGATATCGACCTCGCCACCGAGCCGCTCGGCATCGGCAGCGAAGGCCCGGTGTTCCTGCGCGACATCTGGCCGACGGCGCAGGAAGTGGAAGACACCATTCTCACCAGCGTGAAGCGTGAGCAGTTCACCACGCAGTACGCCGATGTCTTCCTGGGCGACAAGTACTGGCAGGCCATTGCTGCCCCCACCGGCGACCAGTACGCCTGGGACAGCAACAGCACGTACGTGAAGAACCCGCCGTACTTCGAAGGCATGACCATGACGCCGCCGGGCATCCGCCCGATCACCGGCGCCAAGGTGCTGGGCATGTTCGGTGACTCCATCACCACCGACCACATCTCGCCCGCCGGCTCCATCGCGGCCGCGAGCCCGGCCGGCAAGTACCTCAACGCCCTCGGCGTCGAGAAGAAGGACTTCAACTCGTACGGAGCCCGTCGCGGCAATCACGAGATCATGATGCGCGGCACCTTCGCCAACATCCGCCTCAAGAATGAACTGACGGGTGGCAAGGAAGGCTGGTGGACGGCCACCGCACCGGGCGCCGAGCCGGAAGCGATCTACGACGTGTCGATGGCCCGCCAGGCCGCCGGTGTGCCGCAGATCGTCATCGCAGGCAAGGAGTACGGCACGGGCTCATCGCGTGACTGGGCGGCCAAGGGCACCATGCTGCTGGGTGTGCGGGCCGTGATCGCGGAAAGCTTCGAACGCATTCACCGCTCGAACCTCGTGGGTATGGGCGTGTTGCCGCTCGAGTTCGTGAACGGTGAAACGCGTCAGAGCCTTGGCCTGACGGGCTTCGAGACCTACGAGATCGTGGGCCTCGACGAATCGCTCACGCCGCGCGCGACGCTCGTCGTGAAGGCCACGGCTGGCGACGGAACGAGCAAGCAGTTCTCGGCCCGTTGCCGCATCGACACGCCGGAAGAAATGCAGTACTACAAGAACGGCGGCATCCTGCCGTACGTGCTGCGCAGCCTAGTGGCCGGCAAGTAAGGCCACCAATGCAGAACGGCGTGGAAATGCCCGCCCCCGAGCATTCCACGCCGTTTCCTGCACCTGCTGTATGATCAACACCCCTGCAGGTGCATACCCTACGCCGGGCCCCCGCGTCACACGATGCGGGGGCCCGGTGTGCTTGTGCCCATCAATCCGGCACACCATCCCGGTTCTGGTCCCGGAAAGCCTTGAAGCTCGTGCGGACGTTGGCGTTCACCGCGTCGGCGATTGCACCCGGCTCATCGGCCGCGATGGGCGAATACAGGCCACTGTCGGCCGCCCAGAACCACTTGGCGATATCCACCAGCACCGTCACCTGCTGAGTCTCCGAGCCGCCCGCGACAGCAGACGGCAGCGGAACGGTCAACACTTCACTGACATCCGTGGTGTACGTGAACGACTCGCCATTGTAGGTGCCTTCGAGGCGAACGCTGACGTCGGCAAAGTTCGGGTTGGCGAGACGGAACGCCGCGTCGATGGAATCACCCGCGATGGGGCGATGCAGATTGAGGCGTACGGACGAGAACGTGCCTCGCGGCGTCGTCACGGTCACACGCCCTCCGTCTGTTCCATTCACAGGAAGGTCGAGAATGGTAGGGCGCAGCAGGATGGTCGCGCATCCCGAGGTGAGCGTGCTGTCGTTGGCCACACAGGTCGAACCTTCGCCATGCAAGCGCACGTCACGCAGCACCATTTCGGCACTGGTGATGATGAGCGTATCTGTGCCACGGATAACCGTCGTTCCACCCGCGCCCACGGTCACCGCAGAGTCGGCAGCGGACTGCGTCCCACGCGCTACCTGAAAGCCGAGCGCCATCTGCGCGTCGGTCTCCGGCCCTACGCCATTGTCGTCGTCATCATCGCTGCCACACGCGGCAAGCAACAGAGCACTGGAAAGAGAAACGGCCACGGCGCCGAGTCGAACCGAATGAATGAGTCGATGCATATTTGTGCACTCCTGTCTGGAATAGAGATCGTGCGAGCCGCTGATGAGCAACCGCACGCGCATTCGTATGTTCACCTGATGACCACGCAGAGTCGGTGATGTATTTCACCGCATCGACACATTCGTTACGGCATCCCGTGCCTGTGATCACATCGAGACGACATTTGTGCATGCACGTCGTACGGCATTCATTCGTCGTGCAATGATCGCAATCGTCGTCAATCCCGCTGCAGGAAACGGTCGCGCTCGCAAAATCGCAAACGATGTACTGCACGCACTGCGACATCGGAATGAGGTGTTCGAGTTCGCCACGACATCACGTGGCGATGAAACGCATCAGGTTGCACGCGCACTCGAAGGTCACGCGCGATGCATTGTCGTGGTCGGTGGCGATGGTTCCGTACATCACGTCGCGCGAGCGCTCGTGTCCGCTCCGCGACGTGTACCACTCGCCATCGTGGCAGCCGGCACAGGCAACGACTTCGTGAAGTCGCTCGGTACTCCAGCACACGACGTCCGCGCGATGACGCAGTGCATCGAGCGCGCACAGGTGCGCAGCATCGATGTCGGGCTCATCGATGGCACACCATTCGTGAACGCCGCTGGCCTGGGCTTCGATGTGGCCGTCCTCGAGCTCATGCAGCGCGCTCCGTTGCCCTGGCTTGGCGGCACCGCTTCGTATGTCGTCACCGCGCTGCGGGCTCTGCTGGGATATCGAGGCTTCGACGCCTCGCTGCGCACACGCATCGTCAGCGAATCCGCAGGCTCCGCACCAACTGCTGATGCGGCATGGCAGGAACGCATCGGGCATTTCACGCATCTGATGACCGTGTTTGCCAATGGCCGCCACTTCGGCGGGGCATTTCGTATTGCGCCGAATGCGCAGCTCGATGACGGCATGTTGGATGTCATCGATATCGGGGCGCTGGCTCCATGGCGGCGCCCCGCCGTGTTCCTGCGCGCGGTACAGGGAAACCACGAGCGCAGTCATGCCGTGCGTTCACACTTCGGCACGGAGTTCACGCTGCATTGCGAGACGCCGCCGATGTACGAAGCCGATGGCGAGCTCTATCGCGCGCAATCGAACACGATCACCGTCACGCTGCGCCCGTCAGCGCTCGACATCATCGTCTGATTCACGGCGCGCCAGCGCGCGCGACGTAGGAACCAAACGCAAAACCACCCGGACCGACGATGTCGGCCCGGGTGGTCCGCCCCTGTTCGCCCCCTCCACGAAGCGTTCAGAAACCCTCGGCAGCTGTGTCCCCTCACATTCACTGCCTTTTTCCAGAACACCGCACCCCTTGGAAGGTTCCGGCGTTGTATGGCAGTGTGTCCGTCTGCTTCGTCCCGCCTGATCGACCACACGCTCCGCATGCGTGTCATCGATCAGTGTTGCCAATGAGCTACCGCTTATTACGGTCGCTGCACCTGATGACCGATCATGCCACCGAGCACCGCACCACCGAGTGCGCCAACGGCCGCACCCTTGCCCTTGTCACGCGACGACAGCACACCGATCGCTGCGCCTGCCGCCGCACCATAGATGGCGCCCTTCTCCGTCTGACGACGGCCCGCCTGTGTACCGGCGCCAGAACCCGACCCGTTGCCCGACGATCCCGTGCCCGCCCCCGCGCTGCTGCGCGACGTGGACTGCGGCGCTGGCACGTACACCACGCGCGTCTGCGGCTGCGGCGCCGGATACCCGGCCTGCGGATACGACGCCTGCTGATAGCCATACGGCGTCTGATACTGGCCCGGATACGGAGCATATCCCTGCGGGTAGCCCAGTTCTGCCGGTCCGACATACATCTGCCGATTGGCTGGCGCCTGCGCTGCCGCCATCAGATCCGCGCGCAACTGCTGATCGAAGTCCTTGTCGCGACCACCACACGCGGTCAGCACACCGAAGGCGACCGGAGCGAGGAGTGGCAGCGCCGCCTGGCGCATCCTGCTCGGCAGCGACGGCATACGATCCGACTGGTTCTGATGGGTAGTCATCTGTCAGTTCTCCTGAATGGGTGGGCGCGATCCGGAAGTCCGAGTCGGCATTCCGATCGCGCCGCCGACACCCAGTACAATGGCAGGGACCGTGCCAGCCGGATTCCGCCGGTTTTCACCCCAAAAACGCCGATTCTGTCCTCAATCGTGGTCACTCGGCCGTCCCGCCGCGGCGACAGGCCAAGGGCCTGACGACGTCGATCACAACCCCATGGGGATTGGCAGCGTTATGCTCTGGAGCGTAGCGTTCAGTCCCGCGCACGGCGGCCTGCCGCGCTTCCCACCCTTCCGGAGCATTCGATGTCCATTCGTTCGCGTATCGCCGCCTTGGCGGCGTCGATCGCTTTCGTACCCGCCATGGCTGGAGCGCAGGCTGCGCCCGCAGGCCCCGCCCCGCTCAAGGTCGGCGACGTGGCACCCGACTTCACCGTTGCCACTGCAACGGCGGCCGGACTGTCCGCCAAGCCGTTCAAGCTTTCCGAGCACCGCGGTGAAACGGTCATCCTCGCCTTCTTCCCGAAGGCCCGTACGCGCGGCTGCACGGTGCAGATGGAATCGTACCGCGACCGCTACGCCGAACTGTTCAAGAGCGGCCAGAAGGTGACCCTCGTCGGCGTCAGCGTCGATCCGGACAGCGCGCTCACGTCATGGGCGAAGGACGCCAAGTTCCCGTTCCAGTTCGCTGCTGATGTCGATCGTAAGGTCGGCGTGGCGTACGCTGCCAACACGGGCGAAGGCTTCCACAAGCGCCTGCTCTACGTGATCGATCCGCAGGGAAAGATTTCGTACGTCGCTGCGCCGTTCAACCAGATGTCCGCCGACGCCTATACGGACCTCGGCTCGGCCATCACGAAGGCCGGCCACGCCGCGCACTGATTTGATGAACGACTCCCGCGCTCTGCTCGCCGCACTCCACGCCGCGGCGGTGCAGGGCGCGGCGCCGTACCTGCACACCAAGCGCGCCGTCGATCGCTGGCTGTCCGCGCGACCGGGCTCCGGTACCGATGAGGTTCCGCCGGTCCATGTCTTCGCGCTGGGCAAGGCTGCGTGGGCGATGGCAGAAGGCGCGTGTGCGGCCCTGACCGACCGCGGGTTGACTGTGGCCGGTGGTGTCGTCGTGACCAATCACTTGCCGATGAGTGCAGAGGCTGGCCACGTGCCATCGCTGCCGCCCGAATTGCGGCGCGCCCAGGGC
>NZ_DASWXE010000087.1:0-12882 GCF_036405635.1 Gemmatimonas sp.
ATGGAGGGCACCGAGCCGTTCGTGTTCGAGATCTCCAAGTACATCGGACCGTCGATCAACGGGAACTGTCGCTGACCTTTCCGGCTACAAGAAGGACTATGGACAACACCAGCAATAGCACCAGCAATACCAACGGCTACACCAAGCCTTCGGCGGAGGAGCTCGAGCGCACCCTGACGCCCGAGCAGTTCACGGTCACGCAGCAGTGCGGCACCGAACCGCCGTTTCGTAACGCCTACTGGGACAACCACGAAGACGGCCTGTATGTCGACGTGGTGAGCGGTGAACCGCTGTTCGCTTCGATTCACAAGTTCGACTCGGGCACCGGCTGGCCCAGTTTCACGCGGCCCGTCGCCCCGAATGTCACGGAGCATGCCGACAACGCCTACGGCATGCGCCGCGTGGAAGTGCGCTCCAAGCACGGCGATTCGCACCTGGGTCACGTCTTCCCCGACGGCCCGCGCAGCGAGGGGGGCATGCGTTACTGCATCAACTCGGCGTCACTGCGGTTCATTCCCGTGGCCGACCTCGAAGCGGAGGGCTACGGCGAATACGCGTCGCTCTTCACCGGTGGCGGTTCGCATGGCTGATGCCGGCACGGTGCCATCGGTGGTGCCCTCGCAGGAGGTGGCGATCATCGCGGGCGGCTGCTTCTGGGGCATGGAGGCGCTGATTCGCGACATCCCCGGCGTACTCGACACCGACGTGGGTTACACGGGCGGATGGCTCGAGAATCCCACGTATCACGACACGCACGACAGCAAGAGCGGCCACGCGGAGAGCATCCGCGTGGTCTTCGACCCCACGGTGTTGAGCTACGCGTCCTTGCTGGAGAACTGGTTCTTCCGCATGCACGACCCGACCACGCTCAACCGGCAGGGCGGGGACATCGGCACGCAGTACCGCAGCGCGATCTTCTACACGAGTGAAGCGCAGCGCGAGACGGCCGAGCAGGTGAAGGCGCAGGTGCAGCAGAGCGGTCTCTGGTCAAAGCCCATCGTGACCGAGATCGTGCCTGAAGCGAAGTGGTGGAGTGCGGAGGGGTACCATCAGGACTATCTGCAGAAGAATCCTGGTGGGTATACCTGCCACTTCATGCGATAGGGCGGTGGGCGGTAACGGGTAACGGGTAACGGGGGAGCGGGTTTGGGGGTGAACTGCCGAGTTTCGAGTCCCGGGACACGAGTCTCGTGACCCATGACCCGGTAGTTCACCCCCAAACCCGTCCCCCCGCGACCCGAAACTCTTACTCGACGATCGCCAGCGCCCCGCTCGGGCACTTCGCCACCGCCGCCCGGATCTCCTCGTCGCTCGCCGTCGACGTATCGATCCACGGCTTGCGCTTCGGGTTGAACACCACGCCCAGCGCCCGCACGCAGTTGCCGCTGTGCGCACAGCGCCCTTCGCGCCACTCCACGGTCAATGCCTCTGCCGGATAGGCGCGGGTGAGCGTGTGCAGTGCGGCGAAGCGCTCGAGGTGCTTCGACCAGCCGTCCACATGCGCCTGACGCAACGCGTCGCGGCGTTCGGCCGGCAATGACTGCCATCCCCTGTGCTCGAGGTGCAGCACCACCCCTTCCGAGGTGGGCTCGCACGACCAGCGCACGGTCGTGCTGGCGTCCCAGTCGTCGTCTGACCAGGTGAATTCGATGGCCTGATCAGGCTCGTGCTGTGTGACCGTGCCTGATGTCGTCACCTCACGATCGCCGTCCTGCCATACCTCCCGCAGGGCGCCGCCCGGTGCGGGGTCGAGCGAGACCTGCGGGCCCCACCACTTGGCGATGCCTTTGGGCGAGGTGAGCAGCAGCCAGGCGTCGTGCGGCGAGGCGGCCACCGGCATGCTCAGGCGAAAGGCGTCGCTGTCGTGTTCGATGTGCATGACGGAATCCGGCCGGCGTGAAATGAATCGCGAATGGACGATGGGGCGCTTCCTCGCCACGTTAGCTGAGGCGTCAATGGCCCGGCAACCGTATTCGGCCGTGTCCTTGTGCGTGAGGTCCCACCCCTGCTTCGAATCCCGCCCATGTTCACACCGTTCCACCAGCGTGCCTTCTGGGGCATACCGCTGGTGCTGACCGCGCTCGCCCTCCCCGAGCTGCACGGCCAGGCACCGGCCACCAGTCCACCGGCCAGTCCGGCCGCCGGAAACGCCTTCGACAAACTGCACTTCCGGTCGATCGGGCCGGCCACCATGTCGGGTCGCATCTCCGATGTGGCCGTGTACGAGGCCAACCCGGCCGTCTACTACGTCGGCACCGCTCACGGTGGTGTGTGGAAGACCGTCAACAACGGCACCACGTTCACGCCGCAGTTTCAGACCGAAGGCCTCATCGCCATCGGCGACGTGGAAGTCTCGCAGCGCAATGCTGATCTCGTCTGGGTGGGCGCCGGTGAGTCCAACAACCGCCAGAGCACCTCGTGGGGCGGTGGCATCTACAAGAGCACCAACGGCGGACGCACGTTCGCGCTGATGGGGCTGCCCAACTCGAAGCACATCAATCGCATTCTCATCCACCCGCGCAACGAGGACATCGTGTGGGTGGCGGCCACCGGTCCGTTGTTCGGACCCGGTGGTGATCGCGGTGTCTACAAGACCACCGATGGTGGCAAGAACTGGACGCGCGTACTCGCCGGTGATGATGACACCGGTGCCAACGACATCGCGATGCAGGCCGACAATCCCGATGTGCTGTACGCCAGCATGTACCAGCGGCGACGCACGGCGTGCTGCATGAATGGCGGTGGTCCGGGCAGTGCGCTGTACAAGAGCGTCAACGGCGGTGAGACGTGGACCAAGGTGACCGGCGGTGGATTTCCGGAAGGCACCCTCGGTCGCATCTCCATGGACGTGTCGCGCTCATCACCGCGCGTCGTGTATGCCACGGTCGAAGGCCCCTCGGCACCGGGTCGTCCGGCTGGCGCAGAAGGCGCACCGGCGGCTCCGGTCGCACCCACACCGCCCACGGCAACGGTGACCGGTACCTATCGTAGCGACGATGGGGGCAGCACGTGGACGAAGACGAGCAGCACCAACGCGCGGCCGATGTATTTCAGTCAGATCCGCGTCGACCCCACCAACGCCGATCGCATCTACATGGGTGGCGTGGGGCTGCATCTCTCGCTCGATGGCGGCAAGACCTTCGAGACCGATGCGGCATTGGTCACGCACGATGACATCCACGCCATCTGGATCAACCCGAAGAATCCGGATCACGTGCTCACCGGCAATGACGGCGGGCTCGCGGTGTCGTACGATCTCGCGAAAACATGGCAGTTCATCCCCAACCTGCCGGTGGGGCTGTTCTACCATGTGAGCTTCGACATGGAATGGCCGTACAACATCTGCGGCGGCATGCAGGACAACTACAACTGGTGCGGACCCAGCGCCTCACGCCACAACCGCGGCATCTTCAACCACGACTGGTTCCAGATCCTCGGCGGCGACGGCTTTGTGGCCATTCCCGACCAGCGCGACTCGCGCATCATCTACACCGAGTCGCAGGACGGCAACATCATCCGACGCAACAAGATCACGGGTGAGTCGCGGTCCATCCGCCCCACCGCGCTCAACGTGACCAATGCCACGCCGCGCGAAGCGTATCGCTTTCATTGGGACACGCCGTTGATGTTCTCGCCGCATGATCCGGGCACGCTGCTCGCAGCCGCCAACAAGGTGTTCCGCAGTCGCAACCGTGGTGATTCGTGGGAAGCGATCAGCCCCGACCTCACGCAGAACGCCTCGCGCGACACCATCACCACCATGGGTCAGCGGGGACGTGACATCACCATCTCCCGCAACGACGGCATCTCGCAGTGGCCGTCCATTGTGGCGATGGCCGAGTCGCCGAAGCAGCGCGGCGTGTTCTACACGGGTACTGATGATGGCACCGTGAGTGTCACGCGCGATGATGGCAAGACGTGGAAGAACATCACGAAGAACATGCCCGGTTTCCCTGCTGGACATGCGTTCGTGTCGGAAGTGGTGCCCAGCCGCTTCGATGAGGGCACGGTGTACGTGACCGTCGACAATCATCGGCAGAACGACTACCAGCCGCATATCTGGGTGAGCAACGACTTCGGCATCACCTTCCGCACGCTGGCGGCGACATTGTCCGGCGAGGTGGTGCGCACGCTCACCGAGGACACGCGCAATCCCGATGTGCTGTATGTGGGCACCGAGACGGGCATCTTCCTGTCCATTGATCGCGGCACCACGTGGCGTCGTCTGCGCGGTAACATGCCCACCGTGCGCGTGGACGAGTTGACCATTCATCCGCGCGACAATGCGCTGCTGGTGGCCACGCACGGGCGCGCACTCTGGGTGCTCGATCACCTCGAGCCCATCCAGGAGTTTGCGGCAGCACAACAGAAGGACGCGACACTGTTCACACCCGGCATCACGCTGCAGTGGAAGAGCAAAGATGATCGCAACGACGAGTTCTGGGGACACCAGTTCTTCACGGGCGAAAACCCGCCCACCGATGCCGTGTTGCAGCTGCACTTCCGCCAGCCGGTGACCAATCCCGTGCTGCGCATCAGTGATGCCAAGGGGGCGTTGGTGCGGGAGCTTCCGGTGCCGACCAACCGGAATGCGGTGGGCATTCAGACGGTGTGCTGGGATCAGCGTGTGGAGCCGGTGCGTGAAATGAATCCGACTCCGGCAGGCCCTGGTGGCCAGGGCGCACCGGGAGGTCCGGCCAACACCACGCCGCCACGTCGTCCGATTCCGGGATATCCGGAGCCGCTGCCGCCCATTGGCTACGAAGCCGAGAACGTGTGTGCCAGTGCCCCACCGCGATTTGGCACCGCGTCATTTGCTGGTCCAATGGTGAAGCCCGGTCGGTACACGGTCGCCTTGCTCGTGGACGGCAAGGAAGTGGACAGCAAGCCGCTCACGCTGGTGATGGATCCACAGGTCCAACTCACAGCCGAACAACGCACGGCGTACGATGCGGCGGCCATGGAGCTGCACACGGCGCAGCAGAATGCGATGACCACCGTGGCGTCGTTGACCACACTGATGACGGAAGTGAGTCGGGCGGCTGCAAAGCTCGATTCACTGCCTTCGGTGCCGGACAGCGTGAAGACGCAGTTCACGGCATTCCGCCGCGACTTCGATGCCCTGCGCGCCAAGTTCGGCGTGGGCGCGCCGGCTGCCGGTGGCCCTGGTGGTGGTGGCGCGGCTGCGGCGGCGGCCAACGAGGCCAATGTGCTTGGCCGGGTGGCCACGACGAAGACCAACGTGCTGGCCGTGTGGGAAGTGCCGAGCGAGGCGTTGCGTGGTCAATCGCGGGCGGCGCGTGAGGCGCTGCAGGCGGCGCTCAAGGAAGCGGATGCCTTCACTCCACGCACACAGCGTATGCGCGCGATGCTGGCAAGCGCCGGTGTGACGATGGGCGCAGGCTTGTAGGATGCGATAGAAAGCGACGTCAGGGAGAGGGGGATCGGGAAGTGGCAAAGCGCTCACCAGCTTCCCGGTTCCCCCTTCTCTCTGACATCGCCGTTTCGCGGTGCCAGCAGGTCCCGCGTTACCCCTTCTTCGCGATCAGCTCGATCTCGACCGACGCACCGAGCGGCAACCCCGCCACCGCCACCGTCGTGCGCGACGGGAACGGCGCCGAGAATCGCGTGCCGTACACCGCGTTCATCGCCGCAAAGTTGGCCATGTCCGTCAGGTACACATTGCACTTGACCACATCGTCCATCGTCAGGCCTGCGTCTTCCACCACCGCCTGCAGGTTGTCGAAGACCCGGTTGGTCTGCGCGCCGACGTCACCGTCGATGAGCTTTCCTGTGGCCGGGTCGATCGGCGTCTGGCCGGAGCAGTACAGCAGATCGCCGGCCCAGGTGGCGTGGGAGTATGGGCCGATGGCCTGGGGGCCGCGTGCGCTGAAGGCAGTGGAACGTGGCATGGAAGCGGGGATGGTGGAGGAAGGAACCGCGGTGGGCGACGACGGCCGCATTTGATGGGACTGTTGCGGCGCACGTCCCATGGATAATACCGTATGCACCAGCCGATACTATCCATGATGTCCCCGCTCGACCCCACCGATACCGCGAACGATCCGATGCCCGTCAGGCAACGCCTGGCGCGTATTCTCGAAGGCTCGGACTTTCCGGCGCTGTCCAAGCAGATCATCGATACCCTGTCGGGGCTCGATGACGATGCGCATTCGCTGCAGCGTCTCGCCAATGTGGTGCTGCGTGAGTACAGCCTGACGCTGGCGGTCGTGCGCACCGCCAACAGTGTGCACTATCGGCGCGGTGCCCGCCCCATTCAGAGCGCCACCCACGCCATGATGATGCTGGGCGCGCGCACGGTGCGGCAGCTCGCCAGCAGTCTCATGTTGTTCGAGAACTACGCGCGCAAGTCACCCGAGCTCAAGGAGCTCATGCTGCTGTCGCTGCTCACGGCAAATCACGCCAGAGCCGCCGCCGCACGCCTGCAGCAGGACCCCGAGGAAGCGCACCTCTGCGGCATGTTCCGCAATCTTGGTGAAGTGCTGGTCGCCGGTCATTTCCCCGAGGACTACGCCCGCATCCGCGAACTGATGGCCGACGGCACGCGCAGCGAGACGGCCGCCACACGTCAGGTGCTTGGCTTTCCGTTTGCCGATCTCGGTGTGGAAGTCTCTCGGCACTGGGGCATGCCCGACACGGTGGTGCAGGGCATCCGCGCCCGTGCTGCCGCATCGGCATCGGTGGGTGCGGCCATCACCTCGTTCAGCCACGACCTGACGCATGCGCTGTACCGACTCGACGCCGATGCGTCCGACATTCCACTGGCCGTGGAAGCGGTGATCGAGCAGCACGGCGCCAAAGTGAAGCTCACGCGTGAACAGATCGGTGGCATCGTGACGGATGCACTCGAGGAAACACGCGAGCTGTTTGTGAACCCCCAGATCGCCACCGATCGCATGCGGTTCCGCCAGCTCACCAGCGCGGCACGCGGCGCACTGGGCGAAAGCGTGACCGCCCGCGATGAGGACACGCCCACCGAAACCGGCACCGTGGATGTGGCCGCATTGCGCGTGCGACTGCGACAGGAACTCGAAGAGAAGGTGGACGTGGCGTCGGGGGCGAGTGTGGGCGAGGTGCTGTTGCTCGCGCTCGAAGCCGTGATGCGCGGCGGCCCCTATGGTCGTGCGCTGGCCTGTCTCTTCACCCCTGATCGCCAGCGACTCATCGCGCGCACGGGATTGGGCGAAGGAGTCGAGGCACTGATCGCGCAGTTCGACTTCATCGTGTCGGTGCGTGGCGGTCCCATTGTTTCCATCACGCAGCAGCGACAGGCCGTGTATCTGCCGGCGGATCGTGGCTTCACCACGCCGGAAGTGCGCTGGGCACAGTCCATGGGACTCACCCAGTTCGGCGTGTTCCCGCTGGTTGTGCTCGGCAAGATCGTGGGATGTGTATACTGCGATCGTCTGGGCGGGGAAGAAATCCCCGATCGTGCGACGGTGCGATACACCAAGGCGATTGCTGACCTCGTGGTGGATGCCATCGGGAGACGACGCAGCGTGTAGAGAAGCCGTATTGGAAGTCCGCTGCCCTGACTAACGGCTCTTCCGAAATGCTCGCGCCGCCAGAATGCCGCCAATGAATCCACCCAGGTGCGCCTGCCAACTGATCCCCGGTTGACCTGGAGCGATGCCAAGCACAAGGCCACCCCATAGTGCGGCCGTCACGAGGCTCAGCAGAATGCTCGCCACACTGCGCGAATACACACCGGCCAGTAGCAGAAAGCCCAGATAGCCGAAGATCACGCCACTCGCGCCGATGTGCACCGAGCCCGGTGCCCCCAGCGTCCACGCGAACAGGCCGGCGCCCAGCATCGAAAACAGTGTGACCGGCAGGAAGTGGCGCGCATCGCGCAGCATCACCATCCATCCCAGTGCAAGAAAGGGAATGGTGTTGGCCACCAGATGCTGCAGGTTGCCGTGCAGGAACGGGCCGAACAGGATGCCACGCAGTCCGCTCACCGTGCGCGGCACGATGCCGAACTGGTTCAGCGCACCGCCCAGCATGCCGTTCACGACAAACGTGATCCAGAACGCACCCAGCGTGGTGCCGAGCGTCGAGACCTGGGTCTTGAGCGACTGCGTGACATTGCGCGCCGTGCGGGCGACAGGTGGCCTGGCCATGCGTGAATAGTAGGCGATCCCACAATGCCCGGCGATGTGTCGGCCCGGGGCGTATCTTCGAACCATGATGCCCAACCGCCCCGCCGTGCAGTCCGACGATGATGCGCTGTTCTCGCGCATCGCCCGCCGGCTGCTGCCGCTGCTCTTCCTCTGCTACATCGTCGCCTATCTCGACCGGGTGAACGTCGGTTTTGCCAAGCTGCAGATGGCGGCCGAGCTGCAATGGTCGGACGCGATCTATGGCTTTGGCGCCGGCATCTTTTTCCTCGGCTACTTCCTGTTCGAGGTGCCGAGCAACCTGCTGCTCGAACGCGTGGGCGCGCGGCGCTGGATTGCGCGCATCATGATCAGCTGGGGGCTCATCTCCAGTCTGTTTGCGTTCGTCGACCGCATTCCGTGGGGACCGCTGCCCGCCATGTTCGGCGTGGCGCCTGATGTTTTCGGTTTCTACGCGCTGCGCCTGCTGCTTGGTGTTGCCGAAGCGGGCTTCTTCCCGGGCATCATTCTCTATCTCACGTACTGGTTCCCGGCCGCACGGCGTGCACGCACAGTGGCGTGGTTCATGACGGCCATCGCGTTTGCCAACGTGATTGGTGGACCACTGTCGGGGCTCATCATGGACGTGTTCGACGGCTCAGGCGCGTGGAGTGGTTGGCGCTGGCTGTTCGTGCTGGAGGGCATTCCGTCGGTGTTCATGGGCGTAGCGGTGCTGCGCTGGTTGCCGGATGGGCCGCGTCAGGCAAAGTGGTTGTCAGAGCAGGATCGTGAAGCCGTGGAACGTCGGCTGGCCGCCGATCATGAGGCGCGTGCGACGCAGGCGGTCGGGCGTGAGCAGGTGAGCGGTGGACATGGCCCGTCCACGGTGAAGGCGGCCATGACAGATGGGCGTGTGTGGGCCCTGGCGTTCGTGTACTTCGCCGGCACGGTGTCGTTGTACGGCGTGAACTTCTGGATGCCGACACTCATCCAGGAGCTCGGCATCGATCGCACGGCCTATCTGCAGGTGGGGCTGCTGTCGATGATTCCGTGGGGTGTTGCTGGTCTGACCATGGTATGGGCGGGGCAGAACTCCGATCGCACCGGCGAACGGCGGTGGCATGTCGCTGGCGCGCTCGCTGTCACGGCTTTGGGGCACGCGACGTTGTCACTGGTTGGACACGCGATCATTCCCTCGCTGATTGGCCTCGCGCTGGTGGCGAGTGGTGTGCTCGCGTTCTTCGGCACGTTCTGGTCATTGCCCACGTCGTTCCTGCAGCGCTCTGCGGCGGCGGCCGGGATTGCCTGGATCAACAGCATCGGCAATCTCGGTGGACACTTCGGCCCCGATCTCATTGGCCGCGTGCGCGCTGCCACCGGGGGAACGACCGGCGCCTTTCTCGCGCTCGGCGCGCTCGCGCTGCTCGGCATGGCGGTGACGCTCGTCGTCGCCAAGCCCATGCAAGTGGGGGCAGGGGCAGAGGTCAGATAGACAGTCTTGCCACGGATGAACGCGGAAGAGTGCGGAAACTACACGGATCGAACCGCTTTCAGTTCAAACATTTGCTCTGAGTGACAGAGGGTGTTTTGTAGTGAATAGCGGCGCACCTGCAGTATCCGTGTGGTTTCCGCACTCTTCCGCGTTCATCCGTGGCGAATCTGTTGTCTGACCTCTCCGTCAAATGACATTCCGCTCGAGCAACGGCTGCCCTTTCGCAATGCGCTCGATCCCGAACGGTGCCAGGTCGATGGAGCGATAGGCCCCGGTCGCGATCAGTTCAGCCAGTCCCTGGCCAACCGCCGGCGCCTGCTGCAGTCCATGGCCCGAGAACCCGCAGGCCGCGTACACATTGCCAAATGATGGCATGCGACCCACCAGGCCATTGTGGTCGAAGTCGTTCATCTCGTAGTAGCCCGCCCACGACGCCGTCACGCGCAATGCGTCGAAGGCCGGCACGCGGTGCGCCAGCGCGGGCCAGATGAATTCATCGAACAGCGCATGGTCCACCCGCTCGAGCGGCACATCGTTGTCGTCCACGCGCGGCGGGGCACCGCAGAGAAAGCGTCCCCGCTCCTGCTCAGGCCGAAACCACACACCCGACGGATCGATGAGCAGCGGCGCATCTGGCAGAGAGACATCGGCTTCAAACGCGAACACATCGCGCTTGCGTGCAAACACCGGCAGTGGCGTGCCAAGCAATGACGTGACGTGTCCAGACCACGCCCCTGCAGCGATCACCACGTCATCTGCCTCGAACACCCGGCCATCCGCACAGGTCACCGAACGCACGTGACCCTCGTCGGTCGCAGATGCGAAGCCCGTCACATCGGCTTCGATGAACTCCGCGCCGGCCGCCACCGCCGCTGTGCGAAAGGCCTGCATCGCCGCATAGCCATCGAACCAGCCTTCACCACTCGTTGCGGTGGAAAGTCCGAGCGATCCCAGCACTACATCGTCGGTGTGTAGCCACGGGAACCGGTCACCGAGGGCACCTGCGTCCAGCAGGGCCGTATGCACATCGTGTGTGGCTTGCAGCGCGTGCTGCTCGCGCAGCAGCGACGCGCCCGCGGCGGTGGCAGAGAGATACAGGTAGCCCGGCTCCACCAGGCCGATCGAAGGCCGGTCGTCGCCCACCTTGAGCGCCTCCCCGATTGCCCGATAGAACGCGAGACTCGATTGCGAGACGCGGATATTGATCGCAGTGGAGAACTGTTGCCGGATGGCGCAGGCCGAACGTGCGCTCGAAGCCCAGGTATACGAGGCATCGCGTTCCAGCACCGTGGCGCGTATTCCATGATCGTGGGCCAGGAACCACGCAACCGCCGAGCCCATTACCCCACCGCCGACAATAACCACACGCTCCATCCCGTCGCCTCTCGCTGATGTGGATGTAGAATCCCTGTCCATGGCTCACGACTTCTCTGCCGATCGCAAGCTGCTGCCACAATGCACGGCTGACCAGATCCACGCGCTGCTGAATTGGGACGCGTTGGCGGCCGCGCTCACCGAGGCCTTTCTCGCACCGCCGGCGGTGCCTACGCGGCATGCCCATGCGCTGATGGCGCCCGGTGCGTCCGAGCCGGCCAATGACGTGTTGCTGCTCATGCCCGCCTGGAACGCGCAGCACATCGGCATCAAGCTGGTGACGGTATTGCCCGAGGCGGCAAAACACGGCGGACACACCGTGGACGCCAGCTATCTGCTGCTCGACCGGCTCACCGGCGCGCCGCGCCTGCTGCTCGATGGTGAATCGCTCACTGTGCGGCGCACCGCGGCCACATCAGCGGTGGCAGCCCGGGCGCTGGCCCGGCCTGATGCCGACACGTTGCTGGTGGTGGGCACCGGCCGCCTCGCTGCCTGGATGGCACGGGCGCATGTGGCGCTGCGCCCCACATTGCGGCGTGTACTGGTGTGGGGACGCCGCCGCGAATCGGCTGAACAGCTCGCCGACACATTGCGCGCCGAATGGCTGGGTGCCGAATGGCTGGACGCCGGCAGCACGATCACGGTGCAGGCCATCGATTCACTCGAGCAGGGCTGCAGCGAGGCGCAGATCATCAGCTGCGCCACCACGGCCAGCGAGCCCGTCGTGCGCGGTGCGTGGCTCACTCCCGGCACCCACATCGACCTCGTGGGCGCGTTCACGCCGGCCATGCGCGAAGTGGATGACGAAGCCGTGCTCCGAGCCGTGCTGGTGGTGGACGACTATGCGGCCGCTCTCCGCGAAGCCGGCGATGTGCTCCAGCCTCTCGCCAATGGCACGATCGCGCGCGATCATCTGCAGGCTGACCTGCGCGAAGTGCTGCAGGGTGTGCACCCTGGGCGCCGGCACGCCGATGACATCACGATGTTCAAGTCGGTGGGACACGCGCTGGAAGACCTCGCCGCCGCGTCGCTGGTGTTCGACCGCCTCGCTTCTCAATAGTCGCTCCTCACACGTCTCCGTTCCGGTCTCCGTGCTCATGACTTCGCGACGCCGCGTGGCCTGCACCATCGCCTCTCTTGTCTTCGGACTGACCGCCTCGTTCAGCACGACGGCGCAGGCACAAACCTCAGCGGACACCGTCGATGTGCTCATCACCGGCGGACAGGTGTACGATGGCACCGGATCGGCAGCCCGCTCGGTGGCCGTCGGATTGCGCGGGGATCGCATTCAGTTCGTCGGCGCGGTACCGCGCGGGCTTGTCGCACGTCAGCGCATCGACGCCGCGGGCCTGATCGTCGCGCCCGGCTTCATCGATCCACACACACACGCCTACGAAGGACTGCCGCGCCTCAACGCCACAGCGCGTCAGAACGCGTCCTCGCTCATGCAGGGTGTCACCACGGTGGTGCTCGGCGCCGACGGACGCGGCCCCATCGATGTGCGCAGCGCCCTCGATTCATCCGAGCGGGCGGGACTTGGTACCAACACCTACGCACTCGTCGGCTTTGGCACCGTACGCGGCCGCGTGATGAACAACTCGTCGGCGCCCGCCACGCCGGAGCAGATCGCGGCCATGCGCGCCCTCGTGGTGAAGGGGATGGAAGAAGGCGCGTACGGTGTGGGCTCGGGACTGTTCTACGCGCCGCAGTCGTACTCGAGCACCGACGAAGTGCTGGCCGTGGTGTCGGCAGCGCGTCCATTCGGCGGCGTATACGACACGCACCAGCGCGACGAGAGCTCGTACACCATAGGACTCTTCGCCTCGGTGCAGGAGTCCATTCGCATCGGTTGTGAATCGGGGCTCACCACCAACATCGGCCACATCAAGACACTCG
>NZ_DASWXE010000088.1:0-6914 GCF_036405635.1 Gemmatimonas sp.
GGATTCCGGCCGTTCGCGCCCGCCGTTCTGGCTGAACACGCGTCCGACTACTTCGAAAATATCGAAGGCGACGCATCTCCTTACATGTTGCTGGTGGTGCCCGTGCGCGCCGAAGCACCTGCCCTTCCGGCTATCACGCACCACGACGGCACCGCGCGTATTCAGACTGTCACGGCGCAGCGCACACCGGGGCTGCATACGGTCCTCACGGTGTTCCACGAGAGTACCGGCTGCCCCGTATTGGTGAATACCAGCTTCAATATTCGCGGTGAGCCGATTGTGCATACACCACGGGAAGCATTCGCCTGCATGATGCGCACGGAAATCGACGCGCTGGCGATCGGGCCATACTTTGTGTCACGTGCGGCCCAGACTTCACTTGGCGACCCTCGCTGGCACATGGCCGTGGAGCCGGATTGATGGCCGACGCGCGCAACACGGGACCAACGCCGCGCCGGTTCGGATTCACGCTGGGCGGGGCCCTGTTGGTGATCGCGGCCGTGCTGACGTGGAGGCAACGGACTGGGGGCGCGTTCACTGCCGGAGCGCTCGGTGTCGCGCTCGTGAGCGCCGGCGCTTTCGCGCCACGCGCCCTCGCGCCAGTATCGCGGGCGTGGATGGCGTTGGGGCACGCCCTCGGGCTCATCGTCACACCGGTGGTGTTCACACTGTTCTGGTGGCTCGCGTTTGTCCCGATGGGCATTTTGCGGCGCACGTTGTCTCGCAGCCCGATGGCACGCGATCCCAAGGCCTCCACCTACTGGGTGGTCAGAAAGCCGGTGCCCCCCGACGTGGCGCGGTCGGCGATGGAACGGCAGTATTGAGCCCATGACTCTGCTGCGTGAGCTGTTCGCGTTCCTGCGCACCAACAAGAAACTGTGGTTGCTGCCCATTGTGCTGGTCTTCGTGGCGCTGGGTACCCTGGTGGTGCTCGCCCAGGGTTCGGTGTTGGCACCGTTGATCTACTCGATCTTCTGAGTCTGCGGCCAATCCATGCAGAGCGAATCCGGAGCGCGTACCCGATCGCGGGCCTTCACACTGGTGGCGCTGGCGTTGCCATTGGTGTTCTTCGGCATCATCGAACTCGTCGCCCGTCTGGCATGGCCCGCCGGCGCGATGCCACTCTTCGTGAATGCTCCCGCCGGCAACGGGACTTGGCTCATGGCCAATCCCACCGTGGCTGCACGGTGGTTTCCTGGTGAGGCATCACCACCGGCTCCCAATGGGGAGTTCTTTCGCGCGAAGAAGCCCGACAATGGCTTCCGCGTCTTCGTACTGGGCGAATCGACGGCGCAAGGGTTTCCGTATCCCCGCACCGGATCGTTTGCGCGATTGCTCGATGCCGCATTGACCGATCGCCTGCCAGGGCGCGATGTCGAGGTGATTTCCCTCGGCATTGCCGCCACCAACAGCTATGCGATGCTGGACATCGTATCCGAGGTGCTCGCGCAGCGTCCGGATGCGATTCTGTACTACGGTGGACACAATGAGTACGTCGGCGCGCTGGGTGTTGGCGCGTCCATTCGTCTCACGTCGAGCCCGTGGCTTACGCGGTCTTTCGTGGCATTGCAGCATCTGCGTTCCGTACGCGCGCTCAATCGCATCGTGGCGCGTAGGCGGCAGCAGCGCGCCACGGAACAGCGCGGCATCGACCCCGCCGCAGCGAGCTTCATGGAGTCCATCACCAGTGGGAAGGACATCGTGTTGGATGATGCGGTGTTTCGCACTGGTGTGCAGCAGTTCGAAGGCAATCTCACGCGTATCGTACGCGCAGTGACATCGGCTGGCGTACCGGTATATGTCGGATCGCTCGCCGGCAATGAACGCGGGCAGCCACCATTTGCATCGACCGGCAATGGACCGGCACGTGCGGTGTTCGATTCGGCGGTGGTCTGGCTGGCACAGGGCGACAGCGTTCGGGCCCGCGCAGCCTTCAAACGCGCGCGGGACCTCGATGTTGTACGGTTTCGGGCACCGTCGGCATTCGACTCGGTTGTCACTCACGTGACGACGGCCGGAGGCACCCTGGCCCACTATGTGCCGGTGCGGGAAGCGTTCGAAGCGCACGCGCCCGCCCAGTCACCGGGCGAAGAGCAGTTTCTGGAGCATGTGCATCCCAATCGTGCCGGAGTACATACGCTCACAGATGCATTCCTCGCCGCGTTGGTGGCGGTCCCGCCGGCGGGCACAACATTCGGTGCGGTTGCGGCGCCATCGATGTCTGCCCACGAAGGGCGGGTGGGCGTGACCGCATTCGATGAGCGCATCGCCATGCATCGGGTGGCCGCATTGGCTGCGCGATGGCCCTTCGTGCCACTCGGGCAGCAGGGAGACTATCGCGGACGCTATCGACCAACTGGCGCCGTGGATTCGATGGCCTTTCTCGTTGCCGGTGGTGCGTTGCCGTGGGAGTTCGCGAAGCTGCAACTCGCGCGTCACCTGGAAGCGGCGGGTGATACGACGCAAGCGATCGCCGAGTATCTCGGCCTGGCAGGTGATCAGTTCATCTTTGCCGAACCGCACATGTTGGCCGGTGCGGCGCTGTTCAGGGTCCGGCGCTTCGCTGAAGCAGACAGTCAGTTCAGTTTGGCGCTCGCGATTGCACCGACTGCTGATCTGGCTTTGGCGAGGGCACAGTTGGCCGGTGGTCGTGAGGATTGGCCCGCGGCGTTGCGGCACCTGCAGTTGGCCAGACAGCTCGATGCTACGCGCGCCGATGTGCTGTACCAGCTGGCCTTGGCACAATCGCTGACGGGCGATGGTGCGGGCGCCAGACAAACGGCCCAGACGCTGCGCCGTCTGCATCCCCAGTACCAGGCGCTGCCCCAACTCCTGGCGATGCTCGGCTTGCCGCTCTGATCCAGACGGGAGTCGCAGGCCGGTGAGTGCGGGAGTTGCCGGGCGATCTGGAAGGGGTACAATCACTACACCCCGTGATTGCCACGCTTCGTCGCCCTGAAGGTACCCATGCCTGCGTCGCCGCTGTTGTACGCCTTGACCGTCGTGTTGGCGATGACCGCCAGCGAGGCGCTCGCGACTGGCGTGCCGGAACATGGAGAACGGGTGCCGGCTTCCGCGCAGGTATCACCAACAACACAGACCGCGTCGATTCGTGGTGTGGTGCGTGATGCGCGGGGGGCGCCGGTTGCTGAAGCGGAAGTGCAGTGGTTGCCGGGCGGCACGGTGGTACGTACCAAGGACGATGGCAGCTACGCGCTGCTGAACGTGCCCGTGGGAGAGGTCACCGTGCGTGTGCGGCGCATCGGGTATATCGCCGTGCAGCGCGACTACACCGTGGGTAGTCGTGAAGTCGTGCCGGCGGATTGGCGCCTGGAACGGGCCGTGCAGCAGATGGCGGTCATGAACGTGAACGCACGACGTGAGCCGTCGGACAGTCGCCTGGCTGGATATCGCGAGCGGCTCGAGGCGCGACGTGGCGGGCATTTCATCACGAGGGAGCGCATTGAACAGTCGAGCAATCGCAATATGCTCGATGCTTTCCGGGGGATCCCGGGCGTGCGGATCGGTCCTCAGGGGCGTGGAGGACGCATGGTGCGGTTTCGCTCGAATGGCTGCGCGCCCCTAGTGTTCATCGACGGTTTTCCGGCATCTGCGGCGGAGTTCGATTTCGAGTCGATCGATCTGCACATGGTGGAGGGGATCGAACTGTACCTCTCGTCGAGCTCTGTACCACCGGACCTTCTTGGGCCGCGTGGACTGGAGCAGTGTGGTGTGGTGGCGATCTGGTCGCGCCCCACCCAACCACGTCCTCCCCAAAACAAGAGCACCGAGCAGCGTCGTCAGGAACTGGTGAAAGAACTGGCAGAAGGAAAGGTGCTGACGGCGGAGCAGGTGGATGAACAGGCGTCACTCACCACGGGAGACCTCCAGGTGATGTATCCGGAGGCGCTTTGGAGAAATGGTGTGAATGGCAATGCCACGGTGGAATTCGTGGTGGACGCTCGGGGACGACTGGATTGGGCCACATTACTGGTGGTGTCCGCCACCGATCGCGCCTTTGGCAGGGCCGTTACAGAGGCATTGGTCCCGGCAAAATGGGCGCCCGCGAAGAAGGGACAAAACGCAGTGTCCCAACTCGTGTTGGTCACGATCGAATTCTCCCATACACCGGATTTTCGATAGCCTGCCCGTAGCTCAGTGGTGTGAGACGCTGAATATCTGCGCTTGTCCGATGGGACGATCGGCTGGTCTCATCGGTATGTCTCAGAAATTGATGGGACCAATGGCATTGCGGGGACCAAAAATCACGGGTTAGATTCTGCGCCATTCTGTTACACGCGGTTGTGGACGAGCCGAAAGGGCTGTTCTGCGATCGTTCGGTCCCTCCACGGAACCGTTCGTAACTCTCCCCAGCAGAGGACACGAGATGGGAAGCGCAAAGTCAGTAATGTGTGGGCTGCGTCGAGCAGCCGGCATTGTGCTCCTGATGGCACCCGCCAGCCTGCTCGCACAGGTCGTAGTACGAGGCGCGGTGACCACCCAGGGAACCGGCGCCGCCGTTCCGGCCGTCGTCGCGATCCAGACCATGGGTCTTTCCGCCGTCGCGAATGAACAAGGGCGCTACTCCTTGATGATCCCTGCGGGCAGAGCCACCGGGCAGGAGGTGGTGATCACCGCTCGCTTCATCGGCTACTCTCCCCTGAGCAAGACGATCAGGCTTGGCACCGATGTGCAGACCGTGGACTTCGAACTCAAGGCCGATCCGTTCCGCCTGAACGAAGTCGTGGTCACCGGCACCACCGATGGTCAGGAAGTGAAGAAGTTGCCGTTCTCCGTGGCCCGTGTGAGCGGAGAACAGCTCCGTGACGTACCGGCCACTTCACCGGTGGCGGCACTGGCCGGTAAGGTCGCGGGCGCTCGTATTGCACTCGGAACGGGCAATCCCGGCGCTGCGCCGACCATCCGTCTCCGTGGCTCCACCTCGCTCGGCGTTGGCAGCTCGTCGCCGCTGATCATCGTGGACGGTGTCATCACGCGCTTCTCTATTGCCGACATCGATGCGCAGGACATCGAATCGGTGGAAGTGCTCAAGGGCGCCGCGGCTTCGGCGTTCTACGGTTCCGACGCGGCGAACGGCGTGCTGGCCATCACCACCAAGCGCGGTCGGGATATCCGCGACGGCCAGACGCGCGTTTCGGTGCGCTCCGAAATGGGCAACTCGTCCATCAATCGCTGGGTGCCGCTCAACGAGTTCCACAACTACACGCTGAACGCGGACGGCACGATTCTCACCACCGCTGCTGGTGCCCGGCCGTTGGATGGTGTCATCGCCGACAACCCGTATCCGACTACCGGCGACGGGCGCTATCGCAATCAGCTCAAGGAATGGCTGGGTACCGGTCAGTTCTATTCGAACAACGTGCAGGTGGGCTATCGTCGTGGTGGCACCAACCTGAACTCGTCGTTCACGTCGGACCACAATGCGGGTGTGATGCCGTTCCGTTCGGGTCAGTTCCGTCAGTCGGCCCGCGTGAATGTCGATCAGCAGATCAACCCCAAGATGGACTTCGGCACGTCGGTTACCTACGCGATCAATCGCAACGACTACGATCCGAACGACAGCCAGGGCTGGTTCGCGCTGTTGCAGGCGCCACCCGATGTGAACCTCGTGCGCCCCAACGGTGCGAGTGATCCGGTGGAGTACTATCCGCTGTTGCCGGCGTGGGCACCGAATGCGCGTGGCAACCCGTTGTACGCCCTGAACAACCAGAGCCTGCAGCTGCGTCGTGAACGCTTCCTCGGTTCGGCAAACCTGCGCTACCGCCCCGCCAGCTGGCTGCGTTTTGAGGGCTCGTACGGCACGGACCGTTCGAATACCAGCGATCAGACCTACAACTTCAAGGGCTATCTGAACGCTTCGGGCATCGCCACCGACGGCTTGCTCGACATGGGTAGCAACATCAATGTGGCCGAAAACATCCAGGCCAACGCGATCGTGTCGAAGCAGTTCTTCGGCAACTTGAGCTCGACGACGCGAATGACGTATCTGCTGGAGAAGGATCAGCGCAGCACACTGAGTGCCTCCGGCAATGTGCTGACGGTGGTGGGCGTGCCCGATCTGGATGCCGTGGATCCGGCGAACAACACCGTGGGTTCCTCACTCACGACCCGCAATGCGCAGAACTACTTCTTGGCGCAGACGCTCGACTTCAAGGACAAGTACATCGCCGACTTCCTCGTGCGTCGTGACGCATCCTCACTGTTCGGTGCGGCGACCCGCTGGGCGAGCTTCTATCGTGTATCCGGTTCGTGGCGCTGGAACGAGGACCTGCAGATCCCCGGCATTCAGGAAGGCCGTATCCGTGCGTCGCGTGGAACGGCAGGTGTCCGCCCTGGATTCTACGATCAGTACGAGACGTATTCTGTCTCGCAGGGTCAGATCACCAAGGCGCAGCTCGGAAACAAGAACCTCAAGCCTGCCACGCAGACGGAAGACGAGTACGGCCTGAACGTCACGTTCCTCGACAAGTTCGATGCCGAAGTGGTCTACGCATCACGTCAGACAGAGGACGCATTCCTGAGTGTCCCGTTGTCGTTGGCGCAGTCGGGCGGTTTTACGTCGCAGATTCAGAATGCCGCGACCATCTCCGCGAAGACCTGGGAACTGTCTCTGCAGTCGCGGTTGTGGGACAGCCCCAATGTCAGCTACTCCCTGGGCCTGACGGCCGACCGCACCCGCCAGCGCATCGAGAAGCTGGGTCGTGCTCCGTATCGTGTGAACGCCGGTGGTCAGAACCAGAACGTCTTCTTCTACAAGGAAGGCGAAGCGCTCGGCATCATCTACGGCAAGCGGTGGCTGCGCACGCTGGAAGAAGTCTCCCAGCAGCAGAAGGACCCGAACCTGTACGTGGTGAACAGCGACGGTTACGTCGTGCTGAAGAGTGCACTGGGAA
>NZ_DASWXE010000089.1:0-29962 GCF_036405635.1 Gemmatimonas sp.
CAAGGGCGCTTCATCGAGACGGCAGTGCGTAACGAGCCAGGGACCGTCGTCGGGCAGGACCCACGCTCCGACAGAGTCCTGATCGGCAAGATTGATCGCCCGCAGCATGATCGCGCGCTCATCGACCGAGGAGATCGTGCACGCGGATGCCTCGAGCGCATCTCCTTCCAGCGCCACGCCGCCTCGGTGCCACGGGAGCGGAGAGTCGGTCGCTTCAGGTGGTGTGAAGTCGAACCACGACTCCCCAACCAGCGGCAGCAAGAGGTCATCGACTGCATCGTGAACGGCGCGCAGGGTGGACGGAGACCAACCCTCCGTGAGCAACACACCCGCCTGCGCTTCGAACACACCTTGCGATTGTGCCTCGGGCACGGGTGAAGGCCATCCCGCATGACCGGGACGCTCCGGCAGATCCGCACGCGACAGCTCCCCCACGGCACGCAGCAGGGTGAGTGCCATCCGACCAGGCTGTACCTCATACTCAGCGAGTCCATCGGACAGCATCACGACGCTCCGCTCACGCGTCGCGTGGGCCACCCAGCGATGCATGGGCTCTCCTTGCGGCACCGTTTCCACGAGTGTGTGCCCAGAGTTCCGCTGGTCGCCCGCAGCGCGCGGCACGGTTCCACGGTGCACAGGACCAAATGCAGCATCGGCATATACGTCGCCAGCTTGCACGTCTGTGCGCCACACCAGTTGCAGGCGATGATCGCGCCGGCGGTTCTCTCCGCGCACATCGCAGCGCAGCACATGTGCGTCCGCGTCCAACGACAGTGTGGTGTGCAAACGCACGCGGCGATCAGCAGACCGCCACCAGAGGCGCACACTGCCACGCAGTGGCCCACGCGCGATCACCGCGCAGCGATGGGCGCGCAGCGTCTCCGGCACGCCACGCGGCGCGGGCGTGTAGGTGTCGCCGACATCCTGCTGTGATTCGATGGACAGCACCCCCTCAAGCGTGCGCATGCCGTGCTCCAGCGTCATACGCCACTGACCTTCCCCTCGGCGCAGCGACAACCGGAGCGTGCCATTGTCGATGGTGCACTCATCGGCCGTGGACTCGACCCGCACGGCCTCGGGCAACGCGTGCGGTATGATCACCGCGTGATCGGCGAGATTGAGCGCGGACACGCCCAGCGCCGGCACCGGCGGCACCCACACCAGCGTGCGCTGGCGCCGCACGAGGTCGTTGTCGGGATAGTGTTGCGGCGATTCGCGGCGATGAAATCCGACCCGTGTGCGCAATGACTGCATGAGCCAGCCCGCTGCGTTCAGCGGCGCGGCGTCGGGTGACATCGCGGGCGCAGGAGCCGAACCGCTGCCTGGACCAACCGGCACATCACCCAGGACATCCACCAGATCCACCACGGCCACGCCGCCGCGCGCACGCGCCACCCGATTGCGCAGCACGAGCCGGCGCCAGTCGAAATCCATCGCTTTGTGCCGTGCCGCAACGGCGTCGTAGCCGGTCACGAGCTGCAGCGCGGCCGTACGCAATCCACGTCCAGCATCAGCGACCTGCTCCTGACGCTGATCCATGCCGCGCGCCACCGCGTCGATCGAACATCCGCACAAGGTGTCATGCGGATGCGTGGACAACAGCGTTTCCCAGGCGTGATGCAGCAGGTCGGGCAACTGCTCCATACCCAGGCGCGCATCACGGCAACGCACCGGGGCGTCATGCAGGCGCGCGAGCGCGAGCCATGGTTCCACATCGCGCAGCAACCCGCGTTCGAGACGGGCATTGTGGCGTTTCTGGTGCGCCCGTGTGGCGAGCGTGCCGCCGAGTGTCCACGTGTAGCCGTACGAGTCGCGTAGCTCTCCATGCACCATTGGCAGTGATCGGTCGCGCACGGCAACCCCAAGACGCTCGGCCCACTGCGACAGTGACGTCGCTTCGATACGCACCTCTGCCGTCGCCGCGTCCTGCAACGTGTTCAGCGCGGCTTCGAGATCTGGCTGGCGTGCGTGATGGTCAGCGCCATTGAGCAGCAATACCACCCCACTGCGATTGCGCGCGTCGAACAGTGCCCGCAGGCGGATCCAGCGTTCGTCCGCCGCCCCCCGCTCCGTGGGTAGCGCGCTGCCATACTCGTAGCCGTCGGGTGGCAAATGACAGGTGAGCACCGACGCGCCATTGGGCGCCATCCAGCGAAACGCGTCCTCGTGTGGCCCACCAGCTCCCCCGGCGCCGCGCCACACCACTGCCACCTCGAGCCCAAAGCCACGCGCCATGAACGGCATGGCGGCCGGGTGGCCGAACGTGTCCGGGCAGTAGGCCACCGGCGGGGCGGTGATGCCCAGCTCCGCGAGCACCCTGCGGCCAGCCTCGAGATTGCGCATAATGGCCTCACCGCTGGGGATGAGGTTGTCGCCGAGCACGAACCAGGGGCCGGCCTCGATCTGGCCGGTCTGGAGCGCTACCTGCAGGGGCTGTCGCTGACCGGGACGCCGAGCGAGATAGTCGCGCAGCGTGATCGCCTGTCCATCGAGCAGGAACGGTGTGCTCGCCAACACGCCCGTGGGCAAGCCCAGCAGTGCATCGATCAGCGCGGTCAGCCGCTGGGCAAAGCGCTCGCCCCCGTGATACCACTCGCGATCCCAATGCGTGTGCGAAACCACGCACACGAGGCGTGCCGGCGGGTCGGCGGGATCACGGGAATCGGCGGGAGCGGTCACCCGGACAAGCTACCGCTGCCACATCGTGGCGGACCACCGGCCAAGTCGCGGTTGACCCCAACGGATCGCCCGTCGAGGTTTCACCCGACCAACGATTCTTCCCCGCCCCACACGGATCTCCGATTGGAATTTCTCACCGATTTCTATCACCGGCTGCGCGACCTTCCGGCCCTGGTGCAGTGGGCCGGGTACTTCGGCCTGACGCTCATCATTTTCGCCGAAACCGGGCTGCTGGTGGGCTTCTTCCTGCCCGGTGATTCGTTACTGGTGACGGCGGGGCTGCTGGCGGCCGACCCCGCGTTCGGCCTGAACGTGTGGCTACTTGGCGTCATCCTCACGGTGGCCGCCATCGTCGGTGACACTGTGGGGTACAACGTCGGCAAGACAGCCGGTCCGCGCATCTTCAATCGCGAGGACTCGCTGTTCTTCCACAAAAATCACCTGCTGCGTGCGCAGGCGTTCTACGAGAAGCATGGTGGAAAGACCATCATCATCGCGCGCTTCATGCCCATCGTGCGGACCTTCGCGCCGGTGGTCGCGGGCGTGGGACGCATGGAGTATCGTGCATTCCTGGCCTACAACATTGCCGGCGGCGTGCTGTGGATCTGGAGCATGCTGATGACGGGATGGGTGCTCGCCCGCACGGTGCCCACGGTGGCCCAGCATGTCGAGAAGGTGATTCTGGTCGTGGTGTTTTTGTCGGTCCTGCCGGGCATCATTGCCTGGCTGCGGGAACGCGCCAAGTCGAAGGCGCAAACCAAGTAGTCGCGGTCTCACGTCGTTTTCACCACTCTGGAGATTCTGAGATGGCTCATACCCTGCCCGCGTTGCCGTACGCGCCCGAAGCGCTCGAGCCGCACATCGACGCGCAGACGATGAACATTCATCATGGCAAGCACCATCAGGCGTACGTCACGAACCTGAACGCGGCCATTGAAAAGGCACCGGAGCTTGCCTCCTGGTCGCTGGATGACCTCTGCCGTCGTATCAACGAAGTGCCGGAAGCGGTGCGCACCGCGGTCCGCAACAACGGTGGCGGTCACTGGAATCACTCGCTGTTCTGGGAGCTGATGGCCCCCAAGGCCGGCGGTGAGCCGACGGGCGAGCTGGGCGCGGCCATCACCAAGGCGTTCGGTTCGTTCTCCGCCTTCAAGGAACAGTTCCAGGCGGCCGGCATGGGCCGTTTTGGTTCCGGCTGGGCGTGGCTCGTCTCCACCGACGGCAACCTCTCCATCGTCAGCACGCCGAACCAGGACAACCCGCTCATGGAGGGCAAGCACGCCCTCCTCGGCGTGGACGTGTGGGAGCACGCGTACTATCTGCACTACCAGAACCGCCGCGCTGATTACCTGGGCGCGTGGTGGAACGTGGTGAACTGGAGCGCGGTCGCCAAGCGCTACGCGGCCAAGTAACCGCCCGCCGTGTGCAGAAGGCCCCCGTCTCGTGTGAGGCGGGGGCCTTCGTATTTGTCCACCGTCGATGCGCGAGCAACGCCCTGTGTCAGGGCACTGACGGCGCCTCTTCTGCCGGACGACGGGAGCTCTGCAGCAGCGTGAACGCCGTGTAGGCCACCACAATGACCACCAGCCAGCGCAGGGCGGTGAGCGGCAGCGACTTCACGATGAAGGCCGCCACCAGCACCGCCGGCACACCGCCGATGATGATGCTGACCACGGCGCGCAGGTCCACCTTGCCGAGGCGCAGGAAGCGCGCCGATGCCATGGGCATCAGGAAGGCGCAGGATCCCATCATGACCGGGAACGCGGCCGCGGGATTCATGCCCAGCAGCGACACCAGCATCATGCAGGGGCCATAGAGGCCAATACCGATGGTCATCAGCGCGCCGAGCAGGAAATTGCCGACGAGCGCGATCACCAGCTTGCCACCAGTCACGCCGATGGCGGTGCCACCACCAGGCAGCACATCGAGCGCCTGCGCGGCCGTGAGGGCCGCCGCCGCCGCGAGACAGAGGCCCATACCGAACTGAATACGTTGCGTGGGCCAGCGTGCCACGACACCGGCACCCAGCCAGGCTCCGGCTACGGCCGCCGCGATCATCGCGATCAGCGTGACCGGTTCCACTTCCACCAGCTGCGTGTAGATGAACGCCTGCGCCAACGTGGGCAGCGTGTGGGCCGCATTGAGCGTGCCTGGAATGAGCGCGTCCTTCACGGTCTTCGTGGCCCGGAAGAGCGCGGTGGTGGTCGCAAAGGACCCGATACCCAGCGTATCAAAGAACGCCGTCACCACCCCGATGCCGATCCCCACTGGCGTGGGACGCACCCCCGGCACCGGCTTCATGGCACGCACCAGCGTGACGATGTGATACAGTGCGGCGATGGCGAGGCCGGCGAGCAGGAGGCGCGTGGCGTCGAGAGGCATGCGGTGGGGAGGATGAGGGAAACACGAAGGCGACCGCAGATGCCTCCGCGGTCGCCTCCAACAATCGCGCCGAAACGCTCAGGACGCCAGCAGTCCGGGGATCAACGTCAGGGCCGATCCCAACGCCCATGTGATGAGGGCGACAATGGCGCCGGTGGTCCGCTCCACACGGGCCACGACACTCACCGCGATGGCGATCAGCACATACTGCCACACGCTGAAGACATCGATTGTCACGAGAAACGTGTACAGCGGCGACGACATCGTCAGCGGATCCACGAATCGCGCAGGTCCGAGCGACGAATCGCCCATCGACTTCACGTTCGAGGTATCGAGTATGGCGCCCTGCACTGCCGTGGCGATGAAGCCAAACAGACGCGGCGACGAGGTGATGGCAGCGATCGTCAGCGCCTGCCCATAGCGCAGCGGTGCCGACATGGTCTTGCCAGCCCACTTGATGAACAGCGCCGACAGCAGCGCCCCGATGGGAATGAACAGCAGCGGCGATGCGTAGTACGCGTACACCGTGATGTTGCGCGTCATGTTGACCGCCGCCTCGGGAATCGGCTTGCCGGCCTTCGCGGCCAGCGCCATCTGCAGATCGGCATTGGCTTCGAGGTACGGCCGCGCGAGGCTGCCCGTCGACACCACGATCACCAGGCCAACCAGCGCGAGCACCAGCAGGTACATGCCGGCCTTCCGCTCGCGCGTCCTGTTGAACACGGCGGCCGGGGCCCACAGCACTTCCAGCAGGTCCTCGATCACGCCCGACTGCTTCACCGTTTCCGTCGAATAGTCGCTCATCGTGCGGCTTCACCCTCCAGGTAGGTGTACCCTTCCAGCCCAGCCACGTAGTCGGCGATGAACGCATTGGCTTCGTCGCGCGTGAGCGACGACGAACCATTCACCTTGCGACGGAACGTGGCGAGGAGCTGCGATGCACCAAACTGCACGTAATTGAGCACTTCGGTGACCGTGTCCCCCTCTACGAGATCGGTGATCTCGTAGTTTCCCTGATCGTTCAACCGCACATGTACGGCATTTGTATCGCCGAACAGGTTGTGCAGGTCGCCAAGGATCTCCTGGTAGGCGCCCGTGAGGAAGATCCCGAGGATGTAGTCCTCGCCATCACGGAACTCGTGCAGTTCGAGGCTCGGACGCCCATTCTTGCCGCCGACGAAGCGATCGATCTTGCCGTCGGAGTCACACGTGACATCCTGCAGCGTGCCACGACGCGCCGGCTCTTCGAGCAGCCGATGAATGGGCATGATCGGAAAGAGCTGATCGATAGCCCAGCTGTCGGGCAGTGACTGGAACAGCGAGAAATTGCAGAAGTAGCGATCCACCAGCGCCGATTCGAGCTCTGGCAGGATGTCCTGATACGTGTCGGGATCGGCCTTCGCGATGCGATACGTCGCATTCATCGTGGCGAGCCACAGCACTTCGGCCTTGGCCAATCCGCGCAGATTGAGCACGCCCGAGTTGAAGTACTGGCGCGCCCGATCCTTGTCGAACGAGGCATCGTGGAACACCTCGAGTACCTTGCGCGGACGCGCCGCACGCTCGGTGAGGGTTCGCCAATCTTCGTACATCTCGTGCAGCAGCGAATGATCGTCGTCGTCGAGTGCCGGAATGGGCTGCTCAGCCTGCGACTCCACGTCGATCACCTTGATCAGCAGCAACGCGTGGTGCGCGGTGAGCGCACGCCCCGATTCGCTGATCACGTGCGGCATCGTCAACTCCGCTTCACGGCACGCCTCGGCGATCGTGTAGATCACGTCGTTGGCGTACTCCTGCAGCGTGTAGTTCACGCTGGCATTGTTCGTGGAGTTGGTGCCGTCGTAGTCGATACCCAGGCCACCGCCCACATCCACGTGCGTGATGTCCACACCCACCGCACGCAGCTCGAGATAGAAGCGCGCCACTTCCTGCAGCCCCGACTTGATGAAACGGATGTCGGTGATCTGACTGCCGAGGTGGAAGTGAATGAGCTTGAGGATATCGAGGCGGTTGGCCGCCTGCAGTTTGTCGATGAGCTTGATGAGCTCCGCCGAGCTGAGGCCGAACTTGCTCTTCTCGCCACCACTCTGTGCCCAACGGCCGGCGCCTTCGCTGGCCAGCTTGATGCGCACGCCACACATCGGCGTGACGCCCAGCTCATCGGCCACTTCGAGGAGCACATCGAGCTCGCTCACCTGCTCGAGTACGATGAAGACCTTGTGTCCAAGCTTCTGTCCCATGAGGGCCAGACGCATGAATTCATGGTCCTTGTAGCCGTTGCACACGATGAGGTGCTCGGTGCTCTCCGAAAGCCCAAGCACCGCCTGCAGCTCGGGCTTGGAGCCGCACTCGAGCCCCACGCCATGTGTCTTGCCGAAGCGCACGATCTCTTCGACCACATGACGCTGCTGGTTCACCTTGATCGGATACACCGTGGTGTAGCCGCCGGTGTACTCGAACTCGCGAATGGCCACACCGAAGCGTTCACTCAACGTCTCGATGCGCGAACGCAGGATGTCGGAGAAACGGAGCAGCACGGGCAACTGCACGCCCTGCCCTTCGAGGTCCGATGCGAGGTCCCGCAAATCGAGTGTGCGATTCGGGTGCCCCGGATCGGGACGGACGATCACGTGCCCGCGATCGTTGATGTCGAAATATCCGGCGCCCCACCCCTCGACGTTGTAGAGGGTGCGCGCTGACTCGAGCGACCAGGGCTTGGCCGGAGGCGGTTCGACGATGGGCTGGGTGCGAGTGGCCATAGGGGCGTAAAGCTAGACGGTTCGCACCGGAGGGGGGAGCCGCCAGTGCGAACCGCCGTTGCGAACCGTCAGAATTGTGACACACACACAGCGCCTCGCAGCGCGGCTCAACTCAGCGGTTGTCGCCGTCCAGCAGCGCGCCGAGTCCACCGAGCATGGAGCCTTCCTCTCGGGAACGACCACCCGCGCGCGGCGCAGCGGCAATGATGCGGTCCGCCAGACGGGAGAACGGCAACGTCTGCAGGATCACACGTCCCGGGCCTGTCAGGTTCACGAAGAACAACCCTTCGCCACCGAACAATGCCGTCTTGATGCCCGGCACCCGCTGGATGTCGTAGTCGACCGTCGGCTGAAACGCGACCAGACATCCCGTGTCCACGCGCAGCTGCTCGCCCGGCGCGAGATCGATGGCGTGCAGCGTGCCCGATGCGTGCAGGAAGGCGAGTCCGTCGCCCTGCAACTTCTGCAGGATGAAGCCTTCGCCGCCGAAGAAGCCCGCACCGATGCGTCGCGTGAACGCCA
Source organism: Gemmatimonas sp. (assembly GCF_036405635.1). Taxonomy (GTDB): domain Bacteria; phylum Gemmatimonadota; class Gemmatimonadetes; order Gemmatimonadales; family Gemmatimonadaceae; genus Gemmatimonas. The sequence goes on from NZ_DASWXE010000089.1 coordinate 8,343, forward strand.
CCGAAATGTCGATACCGCGCGCGGCGCAGAGGAACGAATCCTTCTGCGCCAGCACGGTGCCGCCCCAGTCCCGCAGGTTGAGCGGCACGACCTTGCCAGGATACGGTGCCGCAAAGGCCACATCGGCCCGTCGTGCGCCCGCATTGCCGAACAGCGTGACGAAGAACGAGTCACCGGACAGCACGCGCTTGCCGGCGCCCACGAGCTTGTCGAACAACGAACCACTGCGCGCGTTGGGATCGAGGGTGGTCGCCATCGTGATCCCTTCGCGCATGAACATCATCGCACCGGCTTCTGCGAACACCGACTCACCCGGATCCAGCGTGACGATGACTGCCTGCAAGTCATCGCCAATGATCTGGTAGTCGATCTCGTCTGCTGCCGCCATTACCTGCCTCCGTTGCTCCCGTTGGGTTCACCGGTGGGCGTCACCGCTCGCACCGGCTGTGGGGCCATCTTCACCTGATCGCGGCCCTTCTCCAGGTAGGGAATGCCGCGCACCATCCATGACGGGGCATCGGCCCCCTGAAGTTTCACCGCGAAGAAGTCCTGCATCTTCTGGTCGATGTCCTTCTGGTTGGCGCGCTTGGTCGGATTGTGCTCGTCGCCGTTGTACACGAGCATGTACGCTTCCTTTTGCAGGCGGCGCATGGCGACGTAGAACTCGATGCCCTGATACCAGGGTACCGCGCCGTCATTGTCGTTGGCCATGAACAGCACCGGCGTGGTCACGCGGTCGAGGCGGAACAGCGGCGAGTTCTCGATGAAGCGCTCCGGATACTGCCAGAGCGATCCGCCGATACGGCTCTGCGTGTGCTCGTACTGGAAGGCACGGGCCAGACCCGACGCCCAGCGAATGCCGCCATAGGCGCTGGTCATGTTCACCACCGTGGCATTCGGAACCGCGGCGGCGAACATGTTGGTCACCGTGACCAGGTACGCCGACTGGTAACCACCCCACGACTGGCCGGTGATGCCGATGCGCTTCGGATCGACAAAGCCCTTCTGGATCAGCGACTGCACGCCGGGGATGATCGACTTGGCGGCGCTCGGTCCCGGCTGCCCGTCGGTGTACACGATGTCCGGCATGAACACGATGTAGCCGAGCGAGTTGTACACCAGCGGATTCACCGTATTGCGGCCACTCGGCGCCTGATAGCCATGCAGACCGTCGGTGAGCTTCTCGTAGTAGTACACCACCATCGGGTACTGCTTGGAGGCGTCGAAGTTCTCCGGCTTGTACAGCAGGCCACGCAGCGGAATGCCGTCGCCGTTGTACCACGACACCAGTTCCACCGTGCCGCGCGGATACTGGCTGTCCTGTGGGTTGGCGTCGGAAATCTTCGTGGTCTGCGCGATGTCCTTGCCGGTCCACAGATCGGGGAACTCACGATACGTGCTCTGCGTGAGCAGGTACTGCTCGGCGTCGCGCGCCTTCTGCAGGCCGCCGTAGTTGCGATCACCCATCACAATGCGCTCGGGGCGGCTTTCCACACCGAGCTTCTCGCGCCAGAAGCCACTCGCCTTGGTCAGAGAATCGACGGCGCGCAGCAACAGCGGCGTGTTGACGTCGAGGAACGGATCGTCGCGGTCGAGATTCACCACACGATACGTCATGCCGGCGCGGCGTCCTTCGCCTTCCGTGAGATTGCGCGGCGCAGCCACACCACTCGGATCGACTTCCCAGATGTCGAAGCGATCGTAGATGAGCACGCGCTTGTCGCCGGTAGTCCAACCGCCGAGACCGTACGGGGGCGGTACATCGGGTGAGTCGAACTCCTCATCCTGGAACTTGACCGGCAACTTCTCGGTGAGGTTCACGCGCTTGCCGGTGGCCGTGGCGTACGACTGCCACTGTCCGTTCTCGAACCAGATCGCGTAGTTGGCGCCCGGCGAGAGCTGCACATTGCCATCGAGCTTGCGGCCGATGAGCGTGCGGGCGCCGGTGGCCGGATCGATCATGTACGCGTCGCTGGCGCCTTCACCCCAGAACTGCGGGATGGCGTATTCGAGCGCGTTGATGCCCAGCACGCGCTTGCCGTCATTGCTGACCGACACGCGGATGCTGTCGTTGGCCAGCTGCGCCCACTTGTTCGTGGCGAACGTGTACAGGGCCGTGAACGTGCGGTTGCGGTCGCGTGACGCATTCAGCTTCTGCTGCGGCTGCGTCTGTGCGTCCTGCCAATGCCACAGGTCGTACACCGCCTTCTCGGTGAGCGAGTCCGCGGGAATGGAGTCGAACGGCACTACACCGATGGAGAACATCAGTGCGTTGCCTTCACGCGTGAATTCCACCTGGCCGCGATCAGCGATGAGCAGGCCGGCTGCGACGTCCGCCGACGTGACCAGCTTGCGGGCCGCGATGGTCTTGCCCTTGGCCGGTGTGAGCGCGGCATGGTACAGGGAGAAACGCGGCTGGGTGGTGCTGTCACCGAGATCGGAGACGAGCGCGAGCTGCGTGCCGGCGCGATCGAAGGCGAGGCTGCGGTACGTCGCCAAGCCGGTGAGGAGCGGCGTCACCGTACCCGTGGGCAGCGCACGTACAAACGCGCCGTTGCCGGCACCGTCACGTGTGGTGACAGTGTACGCCAGCCACTTCTCGCCCTCGTCGAACGAGAAGTTGGTCACGCCATCGATACGCGTGTCGGTGCCGGTGGAAAGATCGCGCAGCACCAGCGTCGTGCCGTATTCGCGGCGCGGACGGGCCGCTGAATCCGCGCGGGCACCGCCCGCGTTGGGACCAGCAGCAGCACCTACACCTGCACCCGAACCGCGAGCCGCGGTGGTGTCTTCCATGAGATACGCGAGGAAGCGACCACCGCGACGCGCGAACTGGAACGAGCGCACGTTGTTCACGCGCGTCACGGCACCGTCGGCGAGGTTCATGATCCCGAGTGCGCTGCGCGGCGGCGTGCTGCCGCGGCGGCGGCGGGCACCGTCAACATCTGCACGACTCGGATACACGAGGAACGCGACGAATCGTGAGTCTGCGCTGATCTGCGCGGCCTGTGCCGTGAAGTTGGCCGGCCCGGTGGCACCCGCCTGCAACTGCGGACGACCCGTGAAGCCACGCGGCGCACGGTACTCCGTGGCGGCGCCTGTGGCGCGCACCACGAGTTCGCCTTCACCCACGACCGGGCTCAGCGTGTACACAGCCCACTTGCCGTCATTCGACAGAGCAGCCCCACCGATGGTGCGCCACTCATCGTAGGTGTCCTGCGTGATCGGTTTCTTGCCGGCGGGGAGGGGCGGCGGCGTCCAACGGCTGACCGCCGTATACGGATTGGCCGGCTGGGCCGTGAGGACGAAAGGGGACACTCCCATCGCCAGCGTACCGCCGATGGCGAGCGCGGCGAACGCGCCACGAACGCGCACGCCTGAGGGAGAGAGGACGGGGTGCATCGCTGTCGATCGCATCGGAGCGGGTGCAGACGTGAGAGGGGCGGACTGGTCGCGCGCGGGCCGGGTCCCCAACTTGGGACCGGAACATCTACGACTCTCTAGACTAACGGCGCGGCCCCTGCCGCGTGAGGAGCATGATGCGGCGGTTGCTTGGCTATTTCGCACGAGGGCTGGTACTGCTCGTTCCCCTGGCCGTCACGGTCTGGGTGTGCTGGTTGGTCTTTACCAGTGTCGACGGTTGGCTGGGGCTGCCGGTGCCGGGCGCCGGCTTCGTGGCAACCATTGTCCTGATCACCGTCGTGGGCTTCCTGGGCTCGAGCCTGCTCACGCGGTCATTGGTGGCGGGGCTCGAAGCCATCATGAACCGGCTGCCGTTTGTGCGCCTGCTCTACGGATCCACCAAGGATCTGCTCAATGCCTTCGTCGGTGAGAAGCGCCGCTTCGACGCGCCGGTGATCCTGAGCCTGACACCGGATCACAAAGTGCAGCTCATGGGCTTCATCACCCAGGAATCGCTGACCCATCTGGGTCTCGAAGACCAGGTGGCGGTGTACTGCCCGCACTCGTACAACTTCTCTGGCCAGCTTTATGTGGTGGCCACCAGCCAGGTGCGCCCCATCGATGTCGCGAGCGCCGACGCCATGGCCTTCGTGGTCTCGGGCGGTGTCTCGGGACTGGTGCCGACCTCCCTCTCCACCGGCGAACACGCCGCCCGTCGGACTGCCTGATGCCCGCATCCCTGTCTCTTCGTGCAGCGGCGGGCCTGGCCGCTGCCCTGCTGCTGCTCCCCGCGGTCGTTCCCTCGGCGGCCGGAGCGCAGGCGACCGGAGCACCTGCCAGCGTCGCGCCGGCTACGCCTCTGCTGCTTGTTCCGGACGCTGTGTTCGATGGCACATCCGACCAGCTCCATCGCGGGTGGGCAGTACTGGTCCAGGGGCAGCGCATCGCCGCCGCAGGCCCGCTGGCCTCGCTCACCGTTCCGCGGGGTGCCCAGCGCATCGATCTACCGGGCACCACGCTGCTCCCCGGCCTGAGCGACCTGCACAGCCACGTTCTCCTGCACCCGTACGACGAAACGCCGTGGAACGACCAGGTGCTTCGCGAATCCCTGGCCCTGCGCACAGCCCGCGCAGTGAACCATCTCAAGGCCACGCTCGACGCCGGGTTCACCGTACTGCGCGACCTGGGTACCGAGGGTGCCGGTTACGCCGATGTGGGACTCAAGGAGGCGGTGGACCAGGGCATCATCCCCGGCCCACGTTTATTCGTGACCACCAAGGCCATCGTGGCCACGGGGTCGTACGGCCCCAAGGGCTTCGGTACGGAGATCGGTGTGCCGCAGGGCGCCGAGGAGGCCGATGGCGTGGAGGGGCTGACGAAGGTGGTGCGCGACCAGATCGGGCATGGCGCCGACTGGATCAAGATCTACGCCGACTATCGCTGGGGGCCACGCGGCGAGGCGCGCCCGACGTTCAACCAGGAAGAGTGGAACACCATCGTGTCCGTGTCCGGCTCCAGCGGGCGCCCCGTGGTCGCGCATGCCAGCACGGCCGAGGGCATGCGCCGCGCCACGCTGGCCGGTGTGGAAACGATTGAACACGGCGACGCCGCCACCGCCGAGGTGTTCGATCTCATGAAGCAGCGTGGCACGGCCTTCTGCCCCACCCTCTCGGCCACTGAAAGCAATACGCGCTATCGCGGCTGGAGGAAGGGCGTCGATCCCGACCCCGCCAACATCGCCCAGAAGAAGGCCATGTTCAAACTCGCCCTCGCGTCGGGGGTGACGATATGCAACGGCAGTGACGTGGGCGTGTTCTCGCATGGTACCAATGCGTTGGAGCTCGAATTGATGGTCGAGTACGGCATGTCGCCGCTCGCAGCCCTCAAGGCGGCCACGAGTGTGAATGCCCGGATCATGCACCGGGAAAGCGAGTTCGGCCGTATCGCCCCCGGGCTGCTAGCCGACCTCGTTGCGGTGCAGGGAGATCCGACGCAAAACATTTCCGCAGTGCGCTCCGTACGACTCGTGGTCAAAGGAGGGACCGTCGTCCGGCGGTAAACCGGGCATCACCACGGAGAAGCAATGAAACGCGTCATGCGTTGGATCGCATATGCAGCAGGAATCTTGGTTGTCCTACTCGGCGGTGCCGCCGGGTACGTGTATGCCGCAAGCAACAGCAAGGCCAATCAGCAGTACGACGTGCCGCTCGAGCACGTCGCAGTGGCGAGCGACTCGGCAGCGCTCGCCCGCGGACGTCATCTCACGACGGCCATTGGCAAATGCGTGGAGTGCCACAGCGACGATCTCGGCGGCAAGGTCATGATCGACGACCCGGCGCTGGGTGTGGCCATTGCGCCGAACATCACGAGCGGCGGTAGGCTCGCTAGTTATTCCAACGATGAGCTGGTGCGCGTCATCCGTCATGGCGTGAAGCGCGATGGTCGTGGCGCCTTCATCATGCCATCCGACGACTATCAGTACTTCTCGGACGCGGACGTGGGCGCGATCATCGCGTACCTGCGTTCGGTTCCTGCGGTGACGCGCGATCTTGGCATCTCCATGCTGCGACCGGTCGGGCGCACGCTGGTGGCCACCAATCAATTGCCGGCCTATCCGGCGGCGCGCATCGACCACGCACGCAAGTCGCCCGCGATGGTGCAGGAAGACAGCTCGCTGGCCTACGGCGAGTACCTGGCGAATGTCGGTGGGTGCACGGGCTGTCATGGTCCTGGCCTGGGCGGCGGCCCGATTCCCGGTATGCCGCCTCAGGCGCCGCCGGCGGCCAACCTCACACCAACGGGCATTTCCAAGTATTCCGATGCGCAGGTGGAAGCCATGATGCGCACGGGCAAGCGCCCGGATGGCTCGGAGATCAAGCCCGATATGCCGTGGCGCTTCACGGCAATGATGACGCCGACCGAAATGCGCGCGACGATCATGTATCTGCGCTCGGTGCCGGGGAAGGAGTTCGGTACCCGTTGAGTAGCGAAGGGCGGGTGCGAAATGAACCATCAGGCAAGGATCGCGAATCTTGTGACTCGGCTCCCGACACCCGGTGGTTCACCCCGCAACCCGCCCCTCGCGACCCACTGCCGCTTTATTTGAGATCCGCCGGCGCCTTGAACACCGCCGCATCCGGCGCACCAAATGTGACCGACGCAATGTTGATGATGACATCACCCTGCGGGGTGTTCTGCACCACCTTGGTGGACAGCTTCTTGCCCTCGAAGTCCTTGTAGTCACGATAGGTCACGCGCTGCGGCCCCATCGGCGTGGTGGCCACCGTACCGATGCGAAGACCGGTGGCAACGTCGAAGTACTCCACCTGTTCAATGCCCGACTTCGTCGTGACCGCCACCTTGTAGGCTTCAGTGCCGTCAAACGTCTCCTTGCCCTGCACTTCACTCTTCGTGAAGCGCGTCGGGTCGAGGAAAGCGGCGCCTGTTTGCAGGTTCTCGGCCAGGTTCTTTTCCTGGTCGGCCGGCATGCGCTGCGCGCCCTGCCCCTGCTGCGCCCATCCCTTCTCGCCGTCGAAGCCCTGGTCGATCTGCACCACGCCGAGGTCGATCGTCATGCGCATGCGATTGGGCGCCCCCACATAGCGCAGGTAGCTGCCCGAGAGCCCTGCAAACGTGATGTCCGCCGTGCCTTTCTCCGTGCGACCGGCCACCTTGGCCCACGCGTCACGCCCACCCACGGCCGTGGCGTACTTGTCATAGATCTGCTGCACGGACGGCAGCTGCGCCTCGGCACGACCAGCGGTGCCCACCATGGCACTACCCAGCATCGCGGCGGCGATGGCCACCTGCACTACGCGTTGCATCGAAACTCCTGAATAAGGGAGACCTGCGGACCGTCTGCCTATCCTACGACGCGAGGCGGCGTCACGTTTCTGACACCGCCCCGGTTCGGATGTTCACAAATGCCTACAACTCCGGCCTGTGCCTGTGTTCGCTCACGCGGGAATGATGCCCTGGAACGGGGCATCGGCACCGGCCCGCAGCGCTTCGATACGTTCTTCGGTGAACTCCACCAGCTCGGCCATGGTGGCCGCATCGAACACCAGCTTGACGCCGGCGGCGTGGTAGAGCTCGGGCAGCGAACGCGTGCCGCCCATCGAGAGGAAACGCTTGTACGACGCCACGGCGTCACTGGCGTTGCGCACCGCGTTGCGGAACACCTGCAACGCACCAAGCTGCGCGATGCCGTATTCGATGTAGTAGAACGGCAACTCGAAGATGTGGAGCTGACGGTACCACCGCGCCACTCGCAGCGACTCGAGACCCGTCCAGTCCACGCCACGCTCGAACTGCGCGCGCAGCTCCAGCCAATGCCGGTCACGTGCATCACGGTCGGCGCCAGCGGGATCGGTGTAGATCCACGCCTGGAACGCGTCGACGCTGGCAATGTGAATGAGCGCGCTGAGCACCTCCTCGAGATGCTCGAGCCACGCGACGCGCGCTTCTTCAGGCGTGTAGTACCCCTCGGGCTTCACGAGATACGGCATGGCCAGCAGCTCCATGCTCATGGACGCCAGCTCGGCGGCTTCATGTCCTGTTCGACGCTGCCAGGTGAACGGCAGGTTGTGCGTGGCGAAGTCGTGAAAGCAGTGACCCGCCTCGTGCACCAACGTGTTCACGTCATCGGGCACGCCGACAGCATTCATGAAGATGAATGGACGGCCACGAAAGGAGAGATCGGTGCAGTACCCGCCCGGTGCCTTGCCCGGCCGGCTTTCGAGATCGAGCAGCTTCTCGTCGGCCATGAGCTGAAACTGCGCACCCAGCTCCGGATCGACGCGCCGGAAGATGCGCGACGCCTGTCCGACAAACGTGCCGATGTCCTCGAACGGCTTGAGCGGCACTTTGGCATCGACATCCACGCCCACATCCCACGGCCGCAGGATGTCGACGCCGAGCTTTGCCTTGCGCTGCTTCATGAGGCGCTCGACCGCCGGTGCCACGGTCTCCTGCACCGCGTCGTGGAAGCGCGCCGTGTCGCCTGGCGTGTAGTCGAAGCGATGCTTCGCCGCGAAGCAGAACTGCTGGAAGTCGGCAAAGCCCGCTTCCTTCGCCACGCCGACGCGCAGTGCATACATGCGATCGAACAGGTCGGCGAATTCTTCGCGCTTGGCGAGATACGCGTTTGCCCCCAGACGGAAGGCGCGCTCACGCACATCGCGGTCATGCGACTTGAGCAGCGGCTGCAGCTGCGGAATGGTCTTGGCTTCGCCGTCCCACTCGACACTGAGGCCACCCGTGAGCTTCTGGTAGCCCGCCGACAATTCCTCTATCTGCGCGAACCGCTCCACATTGGCTTCGCGGAAAATCTCGATGTCGGTGCGGAACCGATGCAGTGTGGTCTCGAGATCGGGGCGGCTCCACCCCAGGTCGAGCAAGCGCCGTGCGAGGCGCACCTGCTGCTCCTCGAGCTTCGGGAAGATATCCATGGAGAAACGCAGGTACGCCTGTTCGGCCGCCGCGTCGGCCGTGTTGGCCGTGTACGCGATCATCGACAGCGTGCCCGCTTCACCCACCAGCGTATCGAGCCGCGACCAGGTGGCCAGCCAGGGCTCGATCGTCTCCGCCGTCGCCTCGAGGGGCACAGCGGCCAGCGCATCGTAATACGACACCACATCGTCCCATGCGGCGTCGCGAAACGCCTCCGGAGAGGCAGGAAGCTTGATCATCGAAGAGTCGGAAGCTGAGAGGGCGACAATCTGCGCTGTGAGCGTCGCCGAAGCGTCATTTGTGTCGTCACCGTCGGCTATTCGCCGTACGGGATCCAGATGTTCTTCACCTGCACCGCGCGCCGGAGGAACTCGCGCCCTTCGCCTGACCGAGGGTCGAGCCACTCACGGCCCACCCACTCGGTCCATGTCCGCTTGATATTGGCGGCCGAAGCGCGCTCAACCGTCGTGGCACCGGCGCGGGAGCCGAAGTACCAGAGAGCATCCACATCATCGTGGTCAGCCAGCGTCCTGGACAAGGTGTCCCGGTCGCCCGTTACCAAGTTCACCACACCGCCCGGCACATCGGACGTTTCCAGCACGCTGTAGAAGTCCGTGGCCGCCAGCGGGAAGCGGGCCGACGGCACCGCCACCACGCGATTGCCCGTGGCGATGAGCGGGGCCACGAGCGACACCAAGCCAAGCAACGGATACGGGTCGGGGCATGCCACGCCCACCACGCCAATCGGTTCGTGCATGGCCAAGGCCACACCGCGCAGCGGGACATCATGCACCGCGCCGTCATGCTTGTCGGCCCAGGCGGCATACGTGAACAGGCGTGAGATGGACGCAGCCACCTCGGCGTCGCCGGCCGCACGATCATCACCCGTCATGGCCACGATGCGCGCCGCAAACTCCTCGGACCGCGCCGACAGGTTTTCGGCGATGTAGTACAAAATCTGCGCGCGCTGATGTCCCGTCAGCTTCGCCCACCCCGAGGCCGCATGCGCTGCTTCGACGGCGTTGCGGATATCCTTTCGATTGCCATCGCCCACTTCGCCGACAGCGTGTCCGTTCAGCGAGCGCACCGTGCGGGTGTAGCCGGAATCGGGGCGGGCCTGCTTGCCGCCAATGAACAGCTTCGGCGTACGGTCGATGGTGGGCAACGCGCCGCTCGCCGTCATATCGCTCTCGGCCTCTGCATCCGTGTCGCCGCCTTCAATGACGGGCAGCGGCGCACCATGATGCGCGCGCTCAAGCTTGAGGTATTCCCACAGGCCTTCGCGGCCACCCTCACGCCCAAAGCCCGACTCGCGGTAGCCACCAAAGCCAGCGGCCGCATCGAACAGATTCGTGCTGTTGATCCACACCACACCAGCTTTGATCTTCGGCGCGACGTCGAGCGCGAGATTGATATTCTCGCTCCATACGCTCGCCGCGAGCCCAAACGGCGTGTTGTTTGCCAGGGCTACCGCTTCTTCGGGCGTGCGGAACGTCATGCTCACCAGCACCGGGCCAAAGATCTCGACCTGCGCGATCGTGGCCGACGGCGCGACGTTGGTGAACAGTGTGGGCGGATGAAACGCGCCTTCAGCGGGCACGCCCCACGACGGCTGCCAGCAGGTGGCCCCCTCTTCGACGCCCTGCGCGCACAGACTGCGAATGCGGTCGAGCTGCACGGGCGCCACGATAGCGCCCATGTCGATCGACTTGTCGAGCGGCGCCCCCACACGGAGGCGCTCCATGCGATCGCGCAACTTGTCGTACAGCCGATCGGCGATGCCTTCCTGCACGAGGAGACGCGAGCCTGCACAGCACACCTGGCCCTGATTGAACCAGATCGCATCGACCACGCCTTCCACGACGCTGTCGAGGTCTGCGTCTTCGAACACGATGAACGGGCTCTTGCCACCCAGTTCGAGCGACAGGCCCTTGCCGCTGCCGGCCGTCGCCTTGCGAATGACCCGGCCCACATCGGTGCTGCCGGTAAACGCGATCTTGTCGACGCCTTCATGGTCGACCAGCGCCGCTCCGGTGCTGCCATCGCCGGTGACGAGATTGAACACACCCGGCGGCAGGCCGATCTCGTGCACCAGCTCTGCGAAACGCAGTGCGGTGAGCGGTGTGAACTCCGCTGGCTTGAGCACCACCGTGTTTCCGGCCGCCAGTGCGGGAGCCACCTTCCACGCGAGCATCAGCAGCGGGAAGTTCCACGGAATCACCTGCCCCACAACGCCATACGCGTGCGTGCCGGGAAACTCGCTCGACAGCAACTGCGCCCAGCCGGCATGGTGGTAGAAGTGCCGCGCCACCAGCGGAATGTCGATGTCGCGTGTTTCGCGAATCGGCTTGCCGTTGTCGAGTGACTCGAGCACCGCGAAGTGCCGTGCATGCTTCTGGATGCCGCGCGCAATCGCATACAGCCAGCGTGCCCGCCCGTGATCATCGAGCGCTTGCCATGCCGGCAACGCCGCGCGCGCTGCAGCGACCGCCGCATTCACATCGGCGATGCTGCCCTGCGCCACGCGCGCCAGCGGCTTGCCCGTGGCCGGTTCGTGCACATCGAACTGTTCGGTGGCCTGCACCCACTGCCCACCGATGTAGTGACCAAATGCGCCACTGGGCGCCGACGTGCGGATCCACTCACGCACCGGGGCATCACCCTCGGGCGCAGGGCCATAGCTCATGCTGTCGTACAACGCGCGCACCGAACCCGCAGGGGTTGCCGCGCCGGCACCAGTCGAAGTCGTCATGCGTGCGCGCTCAGACCATGGGTTGGCGATAGGCCGCCGCGTAGCGGCCCGTCACGAAGTGTTCGAGCTGGCGTTCGACATCGGTGAGCAAGCCACTCGCCCCGAAGCGGAACAGATGCGGACGCAACCAGCGATCGCCGAGTTCTTCCTTCATCAGGATGAGCCAGTCGAGTGACTGCTTTGCGGTGCGGATACCACCGGCGGGCTTGAAGCCCACTTCATAACCGGTGCGCGCGCCGTACTCACGAATCATGCGTGTCATCACCAGACCCACCGGCAGCGTCGCGTTGGACGTCTCCTTGCCGGTGCTGGTCTTGATGAAGTCCGAGCCGGCCATCATGGCGACCAGACTGGCCCGCGCGATGTTGGTAAGCGTGGCGAGTTCACCCACACCAAGGATGGTCTTGAGGTGCGCCTCGCCGCAGGCTTCGCGGAACGCACGCACTTCATCATAGAGCGCCTGCCAGTTGCCGGTGAGCACATGCCCCCGTGTGATCACCACGTCGATCTCTTCGGCACCGGCCGCCACACTGGCGCGGATTTCCGCGAGGCGCTGCTCGAAAGGCGAAAGACCTGCTGGAAAGCCCGTGCTCACGGCAGCGACCGGAATGCCTGTACCACGCAGCGCGTCGACCGCCGTCGCCACGTATTGGTGGTATACACATACCGCGCCCGTTGTGAGACGCAGATCACCAATTCCGAGCGCATCCACGATTTCACTGCGCAGCGGACGATGCGCCTTCGCACAGAGCCGCCGCACGTTGCCCACCGTGTCATCGCCGGACAGCGTGGTGAGGTCCATGCAGGCGATGGCGCGCAGCAACCACGCGGCCTGCCATTCCTTCTTCACAGTGCGCCGGGCGGGCAGCGATGCGACACGTCGTTCCACCGCACTGCGATTGACGCGGGTATGACGCACCAGCGCGAGATCGAGCGCGCCGATCGGCACACGAACAGGCGGAATGTCCGGCTCGAGCCCGGAGGGCCAGCGCGGAGCGGAAGGCTCCGACGGGTCCGTGGGACGGCCGGGCCTGGGGGCGTGAAGTGGGGTGACGGTCATGGACCACGGAATCTAGGGGACAGTGGGCCGGGACGCTCAACTCCTGCCGGGACCGGCCGATACTGGTCAGATGGAGAGGAGTACCCTGACTGATCGACCCATGCGTCCTGCACGACCCACAACTCTGCTCGCCGTCCTGCTCACCACGATTCCGGTGTTGCTGGCGTTTCCCGGTTGCACAAAAGCCACTGAGGCGCCCACGGCCGTTCGGCTGAGCGTCGTCCAGGGCTCCACGCAGACCGCTGCGGCAGGATCCATCCTGCCCACCCCGATCGTGCTCCGTGTGATGGGCAGCGACGGGAACCCGATGGGCAAGGTGCCCATCAGCTTCAACATCCTGGCGGGTGGCGGCGCGGTGGACCCGGCGACGGCGATCAGCGATGCCAACGGCGAAGTGAAGGCCCGTTGGACGCTCGGTCCCGGCTCTCAGGTCCAGACGCTGGTCGGCAGCGCCCCCGGCGTCGACCCGGTCACCCTCACGGCCTTCGGCGTGCTGCCCAGCGACATCATCATCGCGCAGGGCAACAACCAGTCGGCCAAGAGCAGCACGGCGCTGCCCGTGCAGCTCGTACTGCGCGTGGTCGGACTCAACAACGTACCGATCCCCGGCCAGACCGTCGCCCTCGCCATCTCGGCCGGTGGTGGCAGCTTGTCGCCGCAGTCCGCCGTGACCAACGCGGTCGGTGAAGTCACGATCCGCTGGACGCTTGGTCCGCAGGCTGGCCTGCAGATGGCCACCGCGACGTCTGGTGCCGTGGGCCCGATCACGATTTCCGCTGTGGCCAACTGAGGAGGAGGCCGCTGCGCCGGCCCGGCGCGAGGTTCGGTGTGCACACTGGATCCCGCTGACCGCGGTCGGCGTATGGGGGAGGTGCAGATGAAGGAGACGGGTGCAAACCCGCCCTTCGCCTGCCCTCCCCTTCTCCGTTGAGGCCCCCTCGGCTAGTTGTCACACATGGTTCCTTCTGCCACCGATATGCCCCTCGCACCAGCTCCCGTCATCGTGGTGACCGGTGCGAGCGATGGCATCGGTAAGGCCGCGGTGCGGGAGTTCGCGCGACTGGGCGCCACGGTGGTCATGGTGGGGCGCAACGAGGCCAAGACGGCGGCGGCCGCTCGCGCCATCATGTCCGAAACCGGCAGTCGGACGGTGTCCTGGCTCATCGCCGACCTGTCGACGTTGACGGCTGTCCGCGATGTGGGACAGCTACTGCGGGAGCGCCATCCGCGCATCGACGTGCTGTGCAACAATGCCGGCGCGATGTTTCTCGAGCATGCGCTCACGGCGGACGGGATCGAGCGGACCTTTGCGCTGAATCATCTCGCCTACTTCGTGCTCACGCTGGAGCTGCTACCGTGCCTGCACGCGGCGGCGCGCGCATCGGGAAAGCCCGCCCGGGTCGTCAACGTCGCGAGCCGGACCCACAAGAATGCGCGTCTCGATCTCGCCCACGTGCAGCTGGGCGCCGACTACCGCGGATGGCGCGCCTACGCGAATTCGAAGCTGTGCAACATCTTGTTCACGCGCTCGCTGGCCCGCCGCCTCACAGCCGCGGATGTGGTGACCCATGCCATGCACCCCGGCGTGGTGAGTACCCGATTCGCCACCAATAATGGCGCCATGGGTCGCTTCCTACGCCGTGTGATGGACCTGCGTTCGGTCACGCCGGAACAGGGCGCCGACACCATGGTGTGGCTCGCCACGTCCATGGATCCGCAAGTCACTGACACCTCCGGCCAGTACTGGTACAAGCGCCACCCCGGCTCGATGTCGCGCGCCGCGCAGGATGATGGGCGTGCCGAGCAGCTCTGGAGGCTGAGTGAAGGGCTCACCGGGGCGCACCTGCGTTCGCCGGCATGACCTTGCCGTCCGCGAACGGGACACCTGATGTGGCCGCGCCCCCGACGAGCGTCGGCGAACCCCAGCCGCCTGGGACACATCCCATTGCTCCGTTGCGCTGGAGTGATCTGCCCCGGCTCTTCGTCATCGTATGGCGCGTGGCCCCGCTGCTGTTCTCGTTCCTGCGTGACCGGCGCCGCTGGATCAGATGGGGGGCGCCGCTGCAACGTTCGGCAGCCTTTCATGAGCGCCGTGCGCGCGCCCTGGTGCATCATCTGTCGGCACTCGGTCCGGCCTTCGTGAAGCTCGCGCAGGTGTTTTCGGCCCGCACCGATCTCGTGCCCGAACCCTACATCACCCACCTCTCCCGCCTCACCGATCAGGTGCCGCCCGTGCCGTGGCCGCAACTGCGGGCCGCGCTGGAGCAGGCGTGGGGCGCCGCTCCCGAGTCCATCGTGGACGACCTCGACCCGGTGCCGCTGGCTGCAGGTTCGATCGGTCAGGTACATCGGGCGCGCTATCAGGGCCGCGATGTGGTGGTGAAGGTACTGCGACCCGGTGTGGACGTGATCGTGCTGCGCGACGCCCGCCTCGCCCGCGCCATCGTGGCCTGGTTGTACCGGCAGTGGGCACACCATCATGTGCGCGGCTTCGCGATTGTGCTGGAGGAGTTCGACCGGCACATCCCCGAGGAGATGGATTTCGAGCGCGAAGCCATGCAGTGCATGCGCATGCGCGAACGGTTTGCCAACGAGCCTCGCCTGCGCATTCCCATGGTGGAGGCGGCGCTCACGCGGCGCGATGTCATCGTGATGGAATATCTCGAGGGCACCCGCATCGACCGTCTCGACGCGGAGCTTGCGTCTGGGCGCGTCTCAGCGCGCGCGCTGAACGAGATGCTCATCGAGACATACGCCCGCATGATGCTGCGGGACGGCGTATTCCATGCCGACCCCCACCCCGGCAACCTGCTGGTGGACCAGCAGGGGCGCCTGGTGTTGCTGGACTTTGGCATGGTGATCGACGTGTCGGTGTCCACCCGCAAGGCGCTGTTCGACACCATTCTGGCCGCCATCAGCCGTGACCCCGATGCGACAGCCGCAGGGTTCTTCGCCCTTGGCATGATTGCCACCGACTCGACGCCGGACGCGATGCGAGACCTGGTGGCGACCCTGCTCGATATCGCGTACAGCGACACGTCCATGTCGGACCGGGCGAAGGTGCTCGCCGAACGGGTGATGCGGGAGTTGCTCAACTGGCCCATCGTGCTGCCGGGAGAGCTCGTGTATTTCGCCCGCACCGCGGCGCTGATCGAGGGCGTGGGGGTGCGGTACGACAGTCATTTCAACAGCCTCCGGGTTGCATCGCCGGTGGTGATGCGCTTGCGGGGTGAATTGTTGTCTGCCCTGCTGGGCGATGACGGTCACCGCGAACCGCTCGTGACATTCGCGGCGACGCTGGGTGCGATGGCCGGCACGGCGGTCAGCTGGGTGCAAGGCTGGACCAAAAAGTTGCGCGCGCCGAGCTGACGATTCTGTGGCGAGGGTGCGTCGGGTTGATGCCACAATGGATGAGCTCCCTACAAGTGCTTGATTTGCCGTGCACCTTCCCGGCATCTGGAAGTGGTTGATTTCATTGACACTAGCGGAACAAATTGCCGCACACTCTGTGGCACGGCATGTGCATTAAGGCTCAGTGTTCGCAACTGCCCATAGCCTCCGCCCCAGACCGATGAACCGTTTCCGTACGATCGCCGCCGCGCTGACCCTGATCGCGTCCTCGGCCTCCGCCCAGGCCCCCGTCCTCGGCACCGTGACCTTCACCGGCGATCAGTCCAACAACGGCACCCTGGCCGGCTACAATGTCGCCCCGTACCTCGCCAATCTGAGCGGCTTCAACGCCCAGTTCGGCGTTCAGGGCACGGCGACACTGACCAACGCCATCATCTGGTGCGTCGACTTCACGCACTACACCAACTCCAGCCCTGACCAGTACTTCTCGACGGCGTTCTCGTCGAACCTGGGTGGCGTGGTCGGCAACGGTGACTTCAGCAAGACCCGCGCGGAAAACGAAGTGAAGTACCAGCAGGCCGCCTGGCTCATCGAGCAGTACGACGTCACGAAGGACGGCCTCACGGGCAACGTCTACAACGCCAAGAACATCCAGGGCACCATCTGGAACCTGTTCGGCGCCGGCATCAGCACCAGCCAGTTCACGACGCTCGCGATCGGCGACTACACCGACCTCACGCGCGACTGGTACGTCCTCAGTGACAACGATGCGCAGGGTGAAGTGTCGAATCAGGAATACCTGACCAGCCGCACCCGTCCGGTCTCCGTACCGGAACCGTCCGCCTACCTGCTCATGGGCAGCGGGCTGATCGCTCTCGGTTTCGCCCGTCGGCGTCGCAGCGCGACCAGCGCCTGATCCGCGGCCGCATCAGCCACCACCTGTTCCGCGACTAGAAGATCCAGTTGCGGAACAGGTCGAAGCCGAACTGCATCGCCGGTGGCTTCGCATCGTTGGAGCCCACCTGCGAGCACGGCGCACTTCCCGGATCCACACCGACCTGCGCCATCCAGCCCCGCGCAATGGTGTATTCCGCGGCGATACCCGCCCAGAGCGGGTTGCCCCGAGCGGCCTGCTGGCCTCGACAGACGCCTGTGTTGAGCCGCAGGTAGGTGCGATCGCCAATCTGCTTGCCCGCAGAGATACTGAGATTGACCGCGCTGGCGATACCGCCCACGCTCTCACCCGACTGATTGTTGCCGGTGCTCACCTGCACCGTGTTGAAGTTGCCCGGCAAGATGCTCTGCAGCTTGCCCTCGACCGCTCCACCGATGGTCGGAATCAACACGCCCGCCACGGCATCCACCGTACTCTTTCGCTGACCATCCAGTGCAAAGGTCGGTGCCCCGAAAATGAGCAACGAAATGATTTCGGACTCCGGTGCCGCCGCGAACAATGGATCGGTGCTGGACAGCGTGAGCACCGGATTGTCGTACGCACCGCTGATGTGGAGCTTGATCGGGACATCGCCGCGATCGGTCACCCGCACATTGTTGGTCGCGTTGATGTTGAGCGTGGGCGCGATATCGGCGTTGGGGTAGAACCGCACGCTTCCCGAGTCGACGGCAAAGCTGCGTACCACCGGACCCAGCGCGAGACGATACTGGCCGCGACTGGCCGTGATCTCACCATCGAGTGCCAGACGATCTCCACTCATGGCCACGGTGAGCCCCCCCCCAAGCTTCACGCGGGCCTCGGGCGTTTGCACCCACACTTCACTGCCCAGATCCACGCGCGCGTTTTCCACCGTGATCAGTGATCCCAACGCCGACAGCGACTGCGCTGCGGATTCAGCGACGGGCACTTCGTCGGCACCCAGCAGCTCGCGTGCCGCTTCACTGTTGAGATCGAGAGCGACCCGCTCACCCAGCGGATTGACGACGATGTTGGCACGAGGCACGAGCAGATTGCCACTCACCGTCGGACGCTTGAGAGGACCCGCCACGCGCACGTTACCGCTCACGTCGAGGTCCATGCCGTCACGCTGCCGCGACGCCTCGAAGTTGTTGGCCGCGAGTCGCACGTCCACGCGCATCGGATCGTTGGCCGGCATCAGCAACACGCCTTGCGCCGATATCGTGTCGTTCGCCGAACGGCCGCTGCGCAACCGAAGCGACTCCAGGACGATGGAATCGGCATTCGCCCGCACCACCATACGCCCATCGTACGGCGCAATGCCAAGCTGATCGAAGCTGGCGCCAGCGCCTTCCAGTGTGACGGTTCCAGTGGCGTTGGGGCGTTCAAATGTGCCGCCCAGTGTCAGTTGGCCCGAGAGGACGCCACGCTGGCGACTGACGCCATCGATCTGAATCGGCAAGGCTTGCACGCGCAGCGAGTCCGCCACCAAGGCCCCTTCGACTGCGTCACTCAGCAGACGCTTCTCCACCGACGCCATGCGGAGATCGATCGGAATGCGCCCTGAAACGCGCAGGGTGCCGCCCAGTGAGTCGGAAATAGACGCCTCTGCGACGAGACGCTGGTCCGCGTAGTTGCCTTTCGACACCACCGACGGAAGCCGGTAGCCGTTCACACCCAGTGAATCTCCCGTGAGCTGCCACCCGATGAGCGGCGCCTCCCGCTTGCCGCGCAGTTCCGCGCTGCCAGTCAGTGTCCCATCAAAGGGCGCAGTACCCGCCAGGA
Source organism: Gemmatimonas sp. (assembly GCF_036405635.1). Lineage (GTDB taxonomy): Bacteria > Gemmatimonadota > Gemmatimonadetes > Gemmatimonadales > Gemmatimonadaceae > Gemmatimonas. The sequence goes on from NZ_DASWXE010000089.1 coordinate 27,057, forward strand.
GGGTTGCCACTTCACCCACGGGGAACCGCTCGAGTCGCAGGTTGGCTCGCACGTCACCTGTGGTCGGCACATCGGCATCGACCGCCAACACGCCGCCCTCCGTGGAGCGAAGCTCCGCGGGCTGCATGCGCAGGCCGGCGGAATCGGTCACCACCACGATGGGTTGCTGCGAGCGCCAGGAAATCTCGTCATACGAAAGGCGCAACGAATCGAGCGTGATCGTACTTGCACCATCCTTGATGCCGTAGCCGCCGCGTGCGACCAACTGCGCGTCGGTTTCCGTACCCACGTCAAGCACCAAGCGGCCGCTGTCGGGATTGGCCTCGGTCACGCGCGCCGTCGCACTCTGGATGCGCACCGCGCCGATACCCGTCACTTCGTCGAACGTGGCCGTACCCTCGAACGTCGGACGTCGGAACACGTCTTCTGCACGCAGCGACCCGAAGATACGGCCGACCTTGATGGCTCCCACCTGCAGCGCACGCCCACCCACAGCCATGTTCGCTTGCGCGGCGGTGAAGCTGCCCACCACGTATCCCGACAATGACAGGTCGCCGCTCAACGTATCGGCCGCGACATCACGCAGAGACTGAGCCGAGACCGAATCCATCGGCTGCAGCATGCCCGCGAGGCGTGTGAGCTCAGCGCGTGCGGCATCGAGCGAGTCACTACGCAGTGACACCTGCAGCGTGTCCGACTGGAGCGAATCGCGCGACAGACCACCACGCGCGTCGAAGGTGATGCCGCCCAGGTGCGCCAACGCGGAATCGACAACCAACCGCTGCGGATCGAGCAAAGCACTCGCCACGAGATCAAACGATGGCTGTCCTTCGGCTTGCGCCTGCTGCAGCTGCACCACCGCACGACCGCTGAGCACGCGCACATCGCCGCTATCGGCAGCGACCGGCGCCGCCAACGTGTCCAGCGGGCCTTGCCCCGTGAGATGAAAATTTCCGCTGATCGCCGTGGCGGGCATGTCGGTACGCCCGTACCAGCGACGTGCGTCCACGCTGAACAACGATCCATCGGCCGTGGCTCGCCACGATCGCTTCCCCACAGACGCCGTGCCAGACAACGCCACACTGCGCGCCCACGTGCCCTGCGCGCCTTCACCAGTCAGGGTGCCGGTGGAATCGGTCCGGGCGGAATCCGCGCGTGCGTTGGCGCTCGCGAATTCGCCCACGGCCCGCACCGCCTCCTCGTCGGAGAGCGCCGCCAGTTCGGCACGCCAGTTGAGCGCGGACAACTTGCCGTCCAGCGCCACGCGACCCGCCAGTCGCGACTGGATGGGGATCATCGTGTCGATGCGGGCAATGGCGCGCATCGACAACGGCTCCAGCGCGAGGTTGGTGTTCACCTCGATGTCATCCCGATCGTAGCGCGCTGTGAGGCGGCCCCGCACCGACGACACATTGCTCGCCGCGTCGGTCCACACGAGGGCAAGCTGCGGCACATCGGCGCGCGCCATGTCGGCCGACCGCAGCGACAACGTGCCTGTCAGCAGGCCGTCCACGGTCAGCGAGTCCGGCATGAACGGTTTGAGCGAGCGCAGGTCCACGCGCAGATTGCTCACCGCCATGTTCGTGGCACGCGGCTCTGCGCCAATACCCACCGTGCCGCGTAGCGTCACAGTGGAGACCGCGGATCCCTGCCCACCCGACGCCACGGCCTCATCAACAAATCGCGCTTCGAGCAGGTCGAGCTTGAGCGCCGAAAGCGGGCCGCCTTCTGCGGCCACCAGACGGCCGGTGATGCTGCCCTTCACGGTTTCCGGCACCGCGTCATAGCTGATGCGACGCAGCAGGTCACTGCGCAGCGGCGCAAAGGCCAAGTCCACTTTGTGCAGCAGCAGATCCGCCGGGCGTACCGTGATCGCGATACCGCCACGAATGCGCGAGCCACCCGTCTGCACATCGAGATTGGTCAGCGCGTACTCGGTGTCGTCGGGGTTTTCGAGCGTCCGCAGACGCACGTCCGCCTGACCACGTCCTTCCATGGGCAGTACATCCCACACCCAATTCAGGTCGGACAGTCCAGCATCGGCCTTCACCTGTACGTCGTAGCGCACGGCACCGGGCTGATTCCATGCCACTGTGCCCTTGGCGCTGCCCACCGAGGCCGGCAGCTCCACGCGCGGCAGGTCGAGCATCAGGGAGTCGGAGGTCCACAAGACTCGGCCGGCCGCATTCTTGATCGGCACCGGTGGCGCAGATATCGAACCGCTCAGTGAATCGATCTGGAGTGAGGAGGGACGCTTGCGTGCGTCCACGACCACCACGTCGCGCGCCTTGAGACGACTCAGTTCGATCGTGCGACGCTCGAACCAACGCCCACCACTGGCCGGTGTGAGATCGGACGTGCTGTCGCGCAACGCAATAATGCTGTCGCGCGCCGCACCAGTGAACATGGGATGCGGTTCCCATGGTGCGAACGTCGTGATCTTTGCGCCCGCCACTGCGATGGACGAGATGATCACATCGTCGCCAAATCCCGGCGTCAGCGACGGCACCTTGGTGGTGGTGTCACCCGCAATGATGTGCGCGATGTTCCAGGGCGTGCCCGGCGTATCCTGGCGCAGATCCATGACCAGACCGTCGATCACCAGATCATTCACGCGAATGGCCTTTCGCAGCAACGCGCCCCACGTCAACGATGCACCAAGTCGTTCGGCTGTCACCACCGGCACGCCCGCGGTATCCACCAGTGCCACTTGTTCCGCGACGATCCGGCCGCGGCTCACTTCACGCAACACGCCGATGCGAAGGGTTCCGCGTCCGCCAAAGACGCCGTTTGCGCTCTCGATGACCTTGGCGAGCAGCCAAGCCCGTCCCCCCTCGGTGCCCGTCAGCCACCAGTAGGTGGTGACCAAGCCGGCCCCCAGTGACAGCAGCAGGGCTGCCACCCAC
>NZ_DASWXE010000090.1:0-30480 GCF_036405635.1 Gemmatimonas sp.
GCAGAATACCCGATGCAAGCTGCGCATATCCGTGCAACACGAACCATACACGACGCGCCATGACGGGCTCCGCGCCGATCATCGCGTACCGTCCCGTCTTGATCGTCTCGCGGGTGTACAGGCGAATCGTGTCCGACACGGTTACTGCTGGTCCTTCTTGAGCTCCACCACGATGACTTCGATGGGCTGCTTGGTGTTGTTCACATCGGCATGCGTCTCGCCCTTGGGGTCCGCACCCAGCCAGTAGGCGCGCCCCTTCTTCCAGTGGTACGTATTCACCGTTTTGCCAGCCGGGTTCACCACATCGAGCGTGCCGTCCGTGAGTGCGACCAGCGCCCGTCCATGATCATGCCGATGCTGCGTGAGTGGCTGATTGGGCATGATGATGGACTTCCACACCTTCAGTTCATCGTTTTCGAACTGCGGTTCACGACGGGTGGCTGTCTGCTGCTGGGCACGCATGACACCGGCTCCGGCCGCGAAGGACAACACGGACGCGATGAGGACGGCGCGCACGGGACGATGGCCGGACATGGGTGGTTCCCGGTGAAGGACAGATACAGGGCACGCAGCGGCGCGACACAAACGCATCGGCGAACGCGCACGCCCAATCTACCACGTCACGCCGCAGGGAGCCGCACGTCGATGCAGGTGCCACGCAGACCGGATCGCACGGCGTGGCGCGCACTGTTGCGCACCGCGTCCCCGGTATCATGCACGTCGCCAACATCCGCCGTGCCACCCGCACGCCGTACCAGGTCGTGCACCACGGCCAACCCGATGCCTGAACCGATCTGATCGCTGAGCTGTGCGTCACGGCCCCGCGCGAACGGTTGCCAGACCATGGCCCGTTCCTCGACCGGGATGCCTGGTCCCTGATCGATCACGGCGATATGCACCGTGTCCGTATCGCCCGATACCCGCAGCATCACGGCCTGTCCGTCCGGTCCGTACTTGATGGCGTTGTCGAGCAGGTTGAGCAGGACTTGTTGCAGGTCATCACGCTCGATGCGCGCCGACACATCGGTCACCACATCCAGCTGCAGCGTCACTCCGCGCTCTGCTGCCAGCGGTGCCATGGTCGCCATCGCCCGCTGTACCGCGTCGCCCACATTCACTGGAGCAGGCACCGACGGTTCCATCACCGTGCCCGCACGCACGAACGTCAGCGAGCGCTCCACGAGCATGGAGAGGCGATCCGCTTCCTTCTCGATGATGGACAGGGCCCGCGCGGCATCGGCCTCGGCGGGCAGCAAACCAAGGCGCAGCATCTCGGCATACAGCCGGATCTGCGTGAGTGGCGTGCGTAGTTCGTGCGAGACTGATGCCACAAACGTGGCACGCAGTTGCATGGCCTCATGCTGTTGACGCAGGTGCACCGCACGCCAGCGCAACAGCAGCACGCCGATCACCAGCATCACCATCGTCGCCAACACCGCATCTGTGAACCACAAGGAGCCACTGAGCAGGGCCATCAGTTCACCCACGTCCCGCTCACGGACCAGCAGCCAGGTCGTGCCAGGAACCGGCGTGCGAGTGTAGACCACCTCGCTGCCGGTAATGCCCATGCCAATGCCGCGCGACGCACGTTGGCCATCGCGCCGCAGACCTGCGAGATAGACCGACGACGGCCGCACATCCGCGGGAACGGATGCGCTGGTGGCAGGTCGCTTCGCTCCGCCGGGCGCACTCACCGTCATCAGCACTGCACCACCATCGGTCATATCAAACAGGGCGGTCCGCTGAGTGAGGTCGGTCGGCGCCGCCACGTTGAAGTGCGAAAAACCAGCCGGATTGGCGACCGCTGTGAGCAGCACACTGCCACGGGTCACCCCTCCGGTGGCAATGGGCGCCATGAAGTCGATGGACGACACCGAATCGGCCCCTCCGGTTCGCGCGCGAACGCGGCGTGCGCCGGGCAACACGCTGTCGCTCACCACGCCGCGCACGAATCCTCCGGCGCGCATCACCGCGCGCACCGACTCCTCCTGCAACGCCACGGTCGCGGCGCCCTTTCCTCCTGCCGCAATGAGAGCGGCCAGCGTCGTGGCCTGCGCGTCGCGCATGGCCACCCAATCACTCAGGATATCCGCTGAGAGTGCCACCGACTGCGGCAAGGCCACCAGCATCTGCTCGAGAAAGTCACGCTGACTGCGCACGTGCAACCAGCCGATCCCTGCGGCACTGGCGCTCGCAAACACCAGAAGGCCGGCCACACGGCGTATGGTCAGCCAGGCCATCGATCGGCTCACGGAAGCGGGAACGGTGGCGCCCTTCGCGGCGGCGTTCACGGATCGAACCGGTAGCCCGTCTTCCAGACGGTGCGAATATGACGCGGCCGCGAAGGGACGCGTTCGAGTTTGCGGCGCAGCTCCACCACATGCAGGTCCACCGTGCGCGTCTGGATGTCGGGCGCATGCCCCCATACGTCGCGTAGCAGTGTCGCACGCGTCAGCGCCCTCTCCGGTTGCCGTACAAGCGCCAGCAGCAGATCGAATTCCTTGGGTGTGAGCGATACCGCCTGATCGCCACGCGACACGCGCCGAGCCGCGACATCCACCAGGACATCGCTGAATCGCACATAAGCCGGCAACACGGCCGAATGCGCAGGGGTTTCCGTCGGCCGCGCACGGCGGAGCAACGCGGACACCCGTTCCACCAGCTCCAGCACACCAAACGGCTTCGTGACGAAGTCATCGGCGCCACTGCGGAAACCGCGCACCTTGTCGGCCTCTTCGCTGCGCGCGCTGAGAATGAGCACCGGCATGACAAAACCATCGGTCCGCAATCGTTCGAGCACCGAAAAGCCATCCAGCCCCGGCATCATGAGATCCAGAATCACCAGATGCGGCTGGAACGACAGCACCTGCGCAATGGTCGTGGTGCTGTCAGCGACCACCGCCACGCGATGCCCGTACGCCTCGAGAGTACGACTCAGCCCAAAGGCCAGGTCCGTGTTGTCTTCGACAATCAGAACGCGCGCAGACGTGCGGACCTCCGGACAGGAACATGAATGTGACACCGCTCTCACGCGAGCGGTTGGCGTGGAAACCTAGAGGGACGGAGCGCATCCCCACGCACGCAGGGTGGGCGAATGTGTATGGAATTCGTATGCCCCGCCCCCCCAAAGACAACGACCAGGCGCGTCACATGGACGCACCTGGTCGTGTTTGCCACACCGCACCCAGCGCGAACTACATCGCGAGCGCGCGCAGATCCTGCAGCGACTTCTTCAGCATGTCCACCTTGGCGCCATCGCAGCTCCGTGCGCCTTCCGCATCCGTCACAGCCTTCGCCAGTGCCGTATTGCGATCTGCGCCGTTGGCCTTCTCCGCAGCCGAGATCTGCGAGCGCAGCGCGCTCACCGTGCTCGCCGAGCAACCCTTGCGCTCGAGCTGGTCGGTGAAGGCCTTGGCCAGCGAGAAGCTGGGCGGCCACACGATCTTCGGCTGACCCTGCGCGTTGAGGTAGTCCCACTTCACGGTCTTCGCCGCATCGATCTCGTTCTGCGAGATGTACTGGCTCGGCACCAGCTCGGCTACGTCCATGCCGCGGGCGATTTCCGAGCTCACGATGCTGCCGTTGTACCAGTACACCGACCACGAGCCGCCCATCTGCATGCGCGTGCCATCCACCGGGCCGCGGTCGAACGAGGCAATTTCCTTCGGATTCGCGGCGTCCGTCCAGTCGAACACCGAGATACCACCCTGATACCACGACTGCACCATGACGTCGCGGCCCGGGATCGGGATCAGCGAGCCGTTGTGCGCCACGCAGTTCTCGTTGGCCGTCTGGAACGTCGGGATCTTGTAGTAGCTCTTGAACACCATCTTCTTGTTCACGATCTCGAAGATCGCGTTGGCGCCCCATTCCGGCTTGTCGAGCGGACGGCACTTCGGTGCGCCACCGCCGCCCCATTCGTCGGAGAAGAGGATCTTCGTGCCGTCGTTGTTGAACGTGGCAGAGTGCCAGTAGGCGAAGTTGGAGTCGGCCACGGCGTCGAGACGCACCGGCGCGACCGGGTTGCTGATGTCGAGCAGCAGACCATGGCCTTCGCACGCGCCACCGGCCAGGCCGAGCGACGGATACACCGTGATGTCGTGGCACTGCGACGTTTCATGAATCGCACCGCCCTTGGTCGGCGGGTTCATCATGCCGTTGGCCGTGAGCAGCTTCTTCACATTGGCATCGACCAGCGGACGCGCCGCCGCAGAGTCGGCGGCGTTGGCCACCGTGGCGCCACGCGCCTTGGTGATGCTGTCGAGCACCGGCTTCACGAACTGCGCCGGCACTTCGATTTCCTGCTCCATGGACGGCACCATGATCATGAACGCGCCCTTGGCCTTGATCGCCGCGATGTCGGCCTTGTCCGCGGCCGACGCTCCGTGGGTGCTCGGCGCATTCAGGCCGGCGAAGATGTTCGCACGCCCGACGACAGCGGCCTGAGCCGGATTGGCAAGCGGCACCTTGATGATTTCGATACGCAGGCGCGCCGAATTGGCATCGGAGCTGGCCGTGTTCGCGCACTCCGCCAACTCACCACCCGGGCGGATGCCTGACGAACCCGACACGTAGATGTAGACGTTCTGCTTGTCCTTGGGGTCTTCGAGCACCGTGTGCGTGTGCGAACCGCGGCACGTCTGCACGTTGGCCACGAGCTTGGGCTCGCGGATGTTGGTGATGTCGAAGATGCGCACGCCGCGCATGCGATCCTTGCTCACCGTCTCGCGTACACCGCCCGGCTTGCAGTCGATGCGGCCGTTCATCGCCTCGGCCGACATGAACATCAGATTCTTGTACACCGACACGTCGTTCTGCGACGCGGGGCACTCGTAGGCCACGACCAGCTTGGGCGCCGACGGGTTGCTGATGTCCCACACCACCGGGCCGTTGTAATTGCCCTGGATGACATAGTTGCCCGTGAACGCCAGGTCGGAGTTCGTCTGCCCGAGGAAACCTTCGGGGGAAACGGCCTTGGAGACGACCTTGAGGTTCGAGGTGTACTCGCCGGCATCGAACAGACCGGCCTTGAGGTTGTTGCGCGGATCGGTGGCCGGTGAGGCCGCCGTGTTCGGCTTGGCCTTGGCGCAGGCGGACAGCGCCGCGAGGGCTGCCGAAGCCACCAGCGCGGCGGTGCCGCGCGAGAACGAAACGTGCATGAGGGAGGCGTGGGACAAGTGGTAAACGCCGGACGGCCAACCGCGCTATCCGGTATTGGAGGCCCGCAATCGCGGCACCTTCCCGGGCATCCCCTGACGATACCCGATCCCACGGGAATCGACAGGGGCGGTCGTCCCTACGGCGGCATTTTGTGGGCGTTTCGCCCAGGCCCAAAATCTTGCAGTTGGTGATGTAGCTTCCGGAGACGCCATGCCCGTTCCCGTTCCCGAGCCTCCCACTACTCGCGTGCCCCGATATTGGGGGCTGCTGTGCGTACTCCTGCTGTGGTTGGGCGGCTGCCACTGGCTGCGCACCGGTCGTCCGGAAACGTTTGCCCCCGTCGCGACGCACGCGGTCAAGGCGGTGGGCGACTGCGCGCCGCGCTGCACCGACTCACTCGATATCGTCGCCATGGGCGTGGGCGGATATCTCATGGTGCCGTGGCGCGATACCACCCAGCTCCTGATGACGCCCCCGTCGTTCACCAACCCGACGCTCTGGTGGATGGCACTGGGCGACTGGTGGCTCGGCTCGGCGCCTGATCAGCAACGCACCGCGCGACGCCTCGCGGCCATGCCGAGCGCAGGCACCGCCCGCCTGTCGCGTGTGCGCGCCGTGCTGGTGGGTCATGGCCACTACGATCACCTGATGGACCTGCCGACACTCGCGCCACAACTGACCAACGCCACGGTGTATGGCAGCAGCACCGTGGGACACCTGCTCGCGCCACTCGCATCCACCGCGCCGTGGCGCGTGGCAGCCATCGACTCGGTGGCCGGTACGGATGCCGAGCACCCCGGACAAGCCATTGTGGTGGCACCGCATCTGCGCGTGCGCGCCATCGCCTGGGATCATGCGCCCAACATCGGCAATCTCGTCATCGCCAATGATCACGAGCGCGCACCGCGCACCAGCCTCCCACGTTCGGTGCACGGCTGGAAGCTCGGCCGTGTGCATGCCTACGCCATCGATATCGGCGTGCGCACCGACTCGGTGGATGTGCGGTTGTTCGTGCACGACGCCGCCGGTTCACCCGATGTCGTGCGTCGGGCGGCCAGTGTGCTGCGGACCATGCCAGCCGCCCGACGCACCATCGTGATCATCGCTGCCGCGAATTTCGATCAGGCACACGCCTACCCCGACATTCTGCTCGCCCACCTGGCACCGGATCATGTGATCTTCGGCCACTGGGAAGACTTCTTCCGTTCGCCCGAGAAACCACCGCGCATCGTGCGTGGCATTCGCGGTACCGAGCTCGTGCAGATCGTGGAGCGATATCAGGGAAAACGATGGACCGCACTCTCGCCGGGAGCCACACTACGCGTCAAATTCTGAGCATTCTTCCCCATTGGAGGCATGCCCATGTGCCGCAATCGCAATGCTCCGTTCGTCGTGCTCCTGTTTGTACTGACGGCGTGTGACAGAACTCCCGCGCGCATCACCACCACCGCCACCGATTCCGACACGGTGGTGGTCAACTCACAGCGCCCCACTCCTCTGCCCGCGACGATCCTCACGCGCAACGGATCGGTGCTGGAAGACGCACCGGTGCAGTGGCGTCTCGTCGCCGGCAGCGGTATCGCACTGAGTCACAGGGGCGAGGTCGACTGCCAGACGACAGCCGACCTGCGCGTGGAAGCCCGAAGCGGCGCCGCTTCGAGAGTGTTCAGCGTGTTGTGTCGCCCCATTGCCATGGTGCAGGCCATGCCAAGTGTAGACTTGCGGCTTGGGGATGGTCCCACGGACTACAGCATTGGCGCGCTCACCGCGAAACGCATTCCCGTGCGCCAGATCGCGGGCGTCGTCGCCATGGCCGATACCAGCGTGGCTGTGCTGCGTGACGGACGCATCGTCGCTCGCGCCATCGGTCACACATACCTGCGGGTGCAAGCCGGCGACTGCGACGTCGCGGTCGGCGTGAGGGTGCAAGATCCGGTGGATACGCCGGACGCGATCGCCCCTTACCGCCCGTATGAGACCGAGTTCACGCTGGCTCCCAACGAGGTGCGCTCCTGGCGCCCGCCGGCGGGCCTTACCCTGGTGCATCTGCTGTCCGAGCCAGCCACCGCGCCCAACATCTCGTCGCCCATGAAGTTCGGCGTGCTGTTTGCCAATTGCGCCAACTTCCGGCAGACCTATCGCGCACTCTCCTGTGTGATGACCGATTCCTCCGTGGTGGCCGTACGAAACACGCGCACCACGAGCAGTCCGGTCCGATTGCGACTCGACGCTATGCCACAGACGCCGGGATCACCCAAACCCAAACGGGTGCCGTCGGAGAGTCACGGCAACAAGCTCTGTCCGCACTACCTGGGCTGACTCCGCGTTCGCCAGACGGGCGACTGACTCGTAGTTTGGGCACGTCCACTCGCTGCGTGTCCCCTGCCCCGTCCCACGATGCGTCGTATCTTCGCCCCGCTGACGACCCTGTCACTGGCGTCCCTGCTCTGCGCGGCTCCACCGCTACACGCCCAGACCCAGGGTCGCATCACGACGCCCAAGGAAGCGTTCGGCGCCAACTACGGCGACGATTACTTCCTCGCCAACTACCAGCAGATCAGCAACTACTGGCGCACGCTCGAGAAAGAATCGCCGCGTGTGAAGCTGCGCGTGATGGGCAAGACCGCCGAGGGGCGCGATCAGCTCATGGCGATCATCACGTCGCCGGAGAACCACCGCAATCTCGAGCGTTATCGGCAGATCGCCGAACGTCTCGCGAGAGCGGAAGGTCTGACCGACGACCAGGCGCGCGCGCTGGCCAAGGAAGGCAAGGCCATCGTGTGGATCGACGGCGGCCTGCACGCCACAGAAACACTCGGCGCACAGCAGCTCGGCGAAACGGTCTATCAGATGGCGAGTGGTACGGACCCCGAGACGATGCGGTTTCTCGACGACGTGATCATGCTGTTCGTGCATGCCAATCCCGACGGCAATGATCTCGTCGCCGACTGGTACATGCGCACCAGCGATCCCAAGGAGCGCACGCTCACCGGCCTGCCGCGTCTGTACCAGAAGTACATCGGTCACGACAACAACCGTGAGTTCTTCACCTCCACGCAGAAGGAGACGGAGAACATCAATCGCGCCCTGTATCACACGTGGTTCCCGCAGCTGCTCTACAACCACCATCAGAGCGGCCCGGCCGGAACGGTGGTGTATTCGCCACCGTTCCGCGATCCGTACAACTACAATCTCGACCCGGCCATGCTGCTGGGTATCCAGGCCCTCGGCACGGCCATGCACACGCGTCTGGCCATCGAAGGCAAGCCCGGTGCGACCATGCGCAATGGTGCCTCCTATGATGGCTGGTGGAACGGCGGCATTCGCAACACCGCCACGTTCCACAACACCATCGCCGTACTCACCGAGATGATCGGCGGCCCCACGCCGATGCGCATTCCGCTCATCGCCGAACGGCAGATTCCGCGCGGCGACATGGCCATGCCGGTCGCGCCGCAGATGTGGCACCTGCGCCAGTCGGTGGATTACTCGGTGTCGCTCAACCGCGCCGTGCTCGATCACGCGTCGCGCCTGCGCGAGAATTTGCTGTTCAACATCTACCGCATGGGCAAGAACTCCATCGAGCGCGGTAACCGCGACACGTGGACGCCCAATCCGCGGCGTGATGCCGAAGTGGCCAAGCGCGTGAAGGGCGCCGACTCGCTCATCTGGGCCGCGCAACATGCACCCGAGTATCGCGATCCGCGTGGCTACATCATCCCGAGCGACCAGCCCGACTTCCTCACGGCCATCAAGTTCATCAACGGCCTGCGAGAGACCGGCATCACCGTGCAGCGCGCCACGGCCGCATTCACGGTGAACGGCAAGTCGTATCCGGCAGGTTCATTCGTGGTGCAGACGGCGCAGGCGTTCCGTCCACATGTGATCGACATGTTCGAACCGCAGGTGCACCCCGATGTGTTCCCGTATCCCGGCTCGCCGCCGACGCCGCCGTACGACAACGCCGGCTGGACGTGGGCATACCAGATGGGCATCCGCTTCGATCGCCTGCTCGAGCCGTTCAGCGGACCGTTCACCGCCGTGACCGACTGGAACGTCGCGCCACCCGCCGGTACGGTGAGCGCTGGCGCCAAGGGGTACTGGATCGACCCGCGCGTGAATGATGCGTTCACGGTGGTCAATCGCCTGCTCGCCGCGAAGGTGCCGGTCGCGCGCGCTACACAGGCGGTCACTGCTGGTGCAGCCACGTTGCCGGCCGGCGCGTTCTGGGTGCCCTCTGGTGGTGCCGCAGCGAACGTGCTGCGTACGGCGGCCACCGAACTGGGTGTGAGCGCCACCGGCGCCGCATCGGCGCCGTCCAGCACCACGCCGCTGCGCGCAGCGCGCATTGGCTTGTGGGATACTTACGGCGGATCGATGCCGTCGGGCTGGACGCGATGGATTCTCGAACAGTTTGCGTATCCTTTCTCGCGCGTGTTTGCACCGGACATCGACGCTGGCAATCTGCGCGCCAAGTACGACGCACTGGTGTTCGTGGAAGGCGCCATTCCGGGTGTGCAGGCCGCCGGTCGTGGCGGCGGCAGTGGTGGTGTGCTCGATGAGCCGCCCAATCTGCCGGCCGAGTTCAAGGGGCAGTTCGGTCGCATGAGCGTGGACAAGAGCCTGCCCTCGCTCAAGGCGTTCATCGAACAGGGTGGTACGGTCGTCGCCATCGGCAACTCGGCCGTGAACCTCGCCGCCTACCTGCAGTTGCCGGTGGGCAATCATCTCGCGAAGGACGGCACGCCGTATCCGCGCACGCAGTTCTACGTGCCGGGCAGTGTGCTGCGCATCAAGGTCGACACGACATCGTCAGCAGCGTTTGGTATGCCGGGTCAGGCCGATGTGTTCTTCGATGCAAGCCCTGTGTTCACGCTTGGCGCCGATGCGGCATCACGCGGTGTGCGCCCCATCGCCTGGTTCGAGGGCACCTCGCCGCTGCGCAGTGGCTGGGCGTGGGGCCAGGAATTGCTCGACAAGGGCGTGGCCGGCGTGGAGGCCAAGGTTGGCCAGGGCCGTGTGTTGCTCTACGGTCCGCAGATCACACAGCGTGCGCAGCCGCATGGCACGTTCAAGCTGCTGTTCAACGGCTTGTATCGCTGATCCGCTCGGAGGCGCCAGCCAATTGCGGCTGGCGCCCCGAGCGACGGGTTCGTGGCATTGGACATTGGGGTATTGGCACAACTTTGATCATTCATCTGCATTGGCATTCGCATTGGCATTCGCATTTGCCTTCGTACTGGGATTGGCATTCACATCGCCATTCATTGCCATTGTGAGACTGCGACCATGAGCCGATGCACACGCATCAGTGTTCCCTGGCCGCCTGCCGCACCAGCAGGGTGCGCACTTCGTTCATTTCCGCTCGCAGTCCCCGAAGCTCCGCTTCGACACTGTCGAGACGCTGCAACTGGCGACCTATCGAGAGCGCGGCCAGTACGACGGTGATGACGAGGGCGACACTGATACCGGTGTTCGGCGTGAGTCGGGCGGCTCGCCCTGCACCGAGCGCACGTTCCATATGAGCATCCTCAAGGCCCGCCGACATCGGGCGTCGTCGCGTTGCCCGTACTCTCGGTCGTGCGCACACGAGCATCGATCGGGATGGAGATCTTCGAAGCAATCACATTCCAGCGCCTCCGGCGCGAAAAGAAAGTTGAACAGTTCCGCCAAACACAAAACGCGGCGGTCGTCGGGGCTGGTGCCCGAACGATCCGCCGCGTCGGCGTGATTCTGTTGTCTTAGGGGATTTTACACCCCCGAACAAACACCGTCAATAGGCAATTTTTGGCGTGGCACTTTGGCTGGCTGTATCGCTCCGGGCGGAACGAGCAACTGCGTCAACCGCTCCACGATGCGCGCCTGTGTGGCACCCGCCAAAGCAGGCCGCGCGGCTTCAGGAACGGCCAGCATCACCAATGGGGCCGGGGCATACGACATGAGCAGCGCCGCCGCCAATCGCGCGCCAACACCCGCCTCCACATCGGAGGCAGAAGCCACCGTGCCAGTCAGACGCATGACCCAGAAGGTGGCCAAGCAGCGTTTGTGCCAGCACACCATCCACGCCTCGCCCACGATCAGTTCCACTGCGGATTGCGCACGACCGCATACGGGACAACAGATCATCATTCCCATCACGGCGCGCATGAAACCTCCGCACCGTGCGACTCCAGTTGATTCACTTCTTCATCCATCGCGAAGCCTCTTCGTTGAAGACGCTTCACACAGGGCATCAACTGTTCCACAATCGCCCACTCCCGACCCGCCCGACAACCAACGGCGCTACAAAGACTTCCCACCCGGGGGAAACGTTTGATTCTCCGCGTGTCGCGCAGATTCGCGCGAATCACTGCGACGCCGTGCGACAGTCGCGCGAAGCATTGGCCTTTCAGATACGATGCCCAGCTGCTTCATGCGTCGATACAACGTGGAGCGATGAATCCCCAGATGACGCGCCGCTTCCGTCGTGTTCCCGCCACACTCCTGCAACGCAACGCGAATGGCGCGCGCCAAAGGATCCTCATCGCGATCGACACGGCGATCATCGGCCGCGCGTGCGGTGGGAGAGGTGATATCGCCCGGCACATACACGGCGCTGGGCTCGCGCACATGGGTGGCCGGGTGCGCATTCAACAGGAACTCCCGTACATCGTCCTGGCTGACGACTGAAGGATCCGCTACGGCAATGATGCGATGCACGAACATGCGCAATTCACGCACATTGCCTGGCCAATGATAGTCTCGCAGGATGCGAACCGCGTCTGCCGTGAAGTGCAAGAGATGAACACCGGCATTGTCGGCGAAATGCCGCGCCAGCAGCTCCACATCATCAGGGCGCTCGCGCAACGGCGGTAACACGATCACACACCCCGACAAACGATGCATGAGATCGGAACGAAAAATTCCGCCTCGCACCTGCTCGGTCAGCAGCTCGTTGCACGCCGTGACAATACGAAAGTCGGAACGCCGGTCGCGCCCCGCGCCGAGCGGCCGATACGTGCCTGTCTCGAGCGCCCGCAGCAGTTTGGCCTGCGCACCCGCGCCCAGGGTTCCGATCTCGTCGAAAAACGCCGTGCCGTGATCTGCCTCGGCGAGATAGCCATCGGCGTCCTGCACCGCTCCCGTGAAGGCCCCGCGCACATGACCAAAAACGGCGCTCTCGAAGATCGCATCGGGAATCGCCCCCACGTTGAACGCCACCAGGCGCCCGCGTCGTCCAGACTGCGCATGCAGCGCTCCGGCGACGAGCTCCTTGCCGGTGCCCGTCTCACCCTGAATGAGCACCGGAAGGTGGCTGCGTGCGACCCGCCCAATGAGCGAGCGCACACGCTCCATGGAGGAGCTCAAGCCAAGCAGTGGCGACACAGCAGCAGGCACGTGACCTCACGGCAAGCGAAACACGGTCATTGACGGAGACACTTCGACGCCTCAAATTACCGAATATATACCGAAATACAAGTCTCTGCGCCGACCCGGTGCAGAGGCTAGACTCGGTACATGCGCCTGCAATCCGCTCTCTCTCGCCTGCTGGCTTCGGCCGCATCCCTGGCGGCCCTGACCGTTCCCGTGGCCGCCCAGCCCTCCGTGCGCGCCTTCACCGGCGCCACACTCATCGATGGCAACGGTGACACACCCATCGCCAACGCCACACTGCTGGTGCGCGATGGACGCATCGTTGCTGCAGGTCCCGCCGCACGGGTGACCATTCCAGCGAACGCTGAGCGCGTCGCATTGGCTGGCAAGGTGATTATTCCGGGTCTCATCAACGCGCACGGACACGCGTCCAGTGTGGTCAACCTGCGCACCTATGCGGCATACGGCGTGACCACCGTCTATTCCCTGGGCGACGAAACACCCGACGTGTTCGCCGCCCGCGATGCCCAGCGCACCGCGGCGCCGTCACACGCTCGTGTGTACGTGGCCGGCCCGGTGCTCAATCCGTCGTCGCCCGACGACGCGCGTGCGCAGGTCGCCGCCGTGGCCGATCGCAAGGTCGACATCGTGAAGATCCGCGTCGATGACAACCTCGGCACATCACCCAAGATGAAGCCCGAGATCTATCGCGCCGTGATCGATGCCGCGCACGCGCGCGGACTGCGCGTGGCGGTGCACCTCTACTATCTCGATGACGCGAAGGATCTCCTCGCCGCTGGTGCGGACTATGTCGCCCACAGCGTGCGCGACCAGCCCGTGGACGCCGCGTTCACCCAGGCGATGCTACGGGCGAACGTGTGTTACTCACCCACACTCATGCGCGAAGTGTCCACCTACGTGTATGAAAGCACACCGGCCTTCTTCAAGGACTCGTTGTTCCTCGCGCACGCCAACCGCGAATGGATGGCCACCGCGCAGCAGCCCGCGCGACAGGAAGCCACGCGCACGAGTGTCAGCGCGCAACGCTACAAGGCCCAGCTACCGGTGGCCATGCGCAATGTGAAGGCGCTGCATCAGGCCGGTGTGCCGATCGCCATGGGCACCGATACCGGCCCCGTCGGACGATTCCAGGGATACTTCGAGCTCATGGAGATCGAGATGATGGTGGATGCCGGCCTCACCCCCACCCAGGCCCTGCAAAGCGCCACACGTGACGCGGCGCGCTGCCTCAAGATCGACGGCGACGTGGGTACGCTCGCGGCCGGCAAAGCCGCTGACTTTGTCGTGCTCGATGCCTCGCCGCTCGAACGCATCAGCAACATCCGCCGGCAGCATTCGGTGTGGATTGGTGGTGTCCGGATGGTGAGCCTGCCGCAGTGAGGCGCTCGGGCGGGGGCGAAGCGGCCACCCGACGATGGATGAGGGACTTTTTCGGCGCAATACGCGTGTCTCTGGACCGCCCGAATGCCCGGCTACGGCCCGCTCACCGGCTATTCCGATGCCATGGAGACGCGCGGGTTCTACCTGTTCGATTTCAGCGTCATCGGTGGCACCGCCATCGCCGTCACGAATGCCTCGCTGACCGTCGCCATCTGTCATCCTGCGGTATGCGGTGGGGAAAGCGGCTTCGTCTCGTCGAATGCCGCGGAGACGATCGATGTATGGGACTACTCCGGCGCGATCAACTCGCTCACGCTGGGCACCGGCGGCGGCGCGGCATTCACCGACCTCGGTTCGGGGCTCAAGCTTGGCTCTGCGCTGCTCACGGCGTCGTCCATCGGCTATGAACTCGTGATGAATTTCAACGCCGACGGGTTCGTCGCCATTCAGAACGCCTTCCTGAACAAGGCGCAGTTGGTCGTGGGAACGGTGCTGGGCGTAACGCAAGGCAATCCCACGGGGCCTACCGGTCCCGCCGATCCGCAGCAGCCACCCACGTCGGTGCCTGAGCCGGCCACATGGGCTTTGCTCGTCGTTGGACTCGCCGGCCTCGGCATGAAGGCGCGACGCACGCGTGAAACGGCACGGTGCTCCCTGTCGTAGGGAGTGCATGCCACTCACCGATCTCGTTCACGCCATCCACGTTGCGGCGGCGCTCGGTGCATCAGCGCCCGACAGCACGCTGCGCCGCCTCGACGGTTCCACCTTGAGCACCACGCGCGCCGACTCGCTCATACGGTCACTGGTCGCGCAGCACCACATCACGGGATTGCAGGTGGCCGTGGTGAACGATGGGCGTCTCGCCTGGAGTGCGGCGTACGGCCTGCAGAACAAGGCGCCCGATCGGCCACTCACCACGAATTCCATCCTGTGGGCCGCATCCATCACCAAGGGCGTGTTTGCGACCTACGTGATGCACCTCGTCGAGCAGGGGCGTTTTCCGCTCGACACGCCCATCGTCACACTGCTTGGCACACCACTCGATCGGGTGACGGCCTACGCCAGCAGCGCGGCGTCCGTTGTGCAGGACCCGCGCTGGGCACGCGTCACGCCACGCATGCTGCTCAGTCACACGTCGGGGCTGGGCAATTTCGCCTATCTCGAGCCCGATGAGCGCATGCGCCTGCATCATGAACCCGGCACGGCGTATCGATACTCCGGCGAAGGCCTCAACATCCTGCAGTACATCATCGAGCAGCGCGAAGGACAGAAACTCGAAGTCCTGATGGATGATGCCGTCTTCCGCCCGCTCGGCATGACCAGCACCGCGATGATTCACCAGGCACCGTTCACGGAGCGCATGGCTGATCGGTTCGGCCGTGAGGAGCAGTTCCTGGCGGCGACTCGCCGATCGCCGGCTCGCGCAGCGGGATCGATGGTGTCCACCGCGGAAGACCTGTCGCGATTTGCCGTGGCGCTGATGCGAGGCACGGTGCTCAAGGAGCACACACGCAGCGAAATGCTGCGTGCGCAGATTGTGCCCCAGACACAGCACGAGTTTCCCGTACCCGGCGATACCGGATGGAACGCGGAAGCCAAGCGACTGGGCGTCGCATACGGTCTGGGATGGGGCCTCATGCGCACCACGCCGCATGGTCCGGCGTTCTTCAAGCAAGGCCATGGCGACGGCGCGCAGACTCTGCTGCTCTGCTTCATGAAGCAGCGCGATTGCCTGGTGCTGATGACCAACAGCGACAATGGCGAGTGGGCGTTCGCCCCACTGGTCGAGGCATTGCTGGGGCGCAATGCGCTGCCGGTGGAGTGGATGAGCTACTCACCAGAGCGATTGCGCGTCAAGAATTGAGTTCTGCGGAGCTGATGCTGAAGTGGCGCGGAGGAGAGGTTGAACAACCACCCCCGCGCCACTTCAGCACCCCATCATTGGTCAGGGATTGCGATCAGTGCATCCCGTGTAGGCCGTGTTGTTGCGTTCCGCAAACGAAGGCGTGAGGGTCACGTCGCTGCCGTACGTGCCGCCCTTGAAGTACGCGCCCGTGGGCCACACCGCGTTCGCAGCGCGACTGTACTGCCGCTGCAAACGTCGCAGGTCGCCAACACGCGTCGCGGTGAGGTAGTGCCAGAACGCCCGTTCACGAAAATGCAGTGAGACGCGGGCCTCCTGCGTACCGGGATCGACCAGTGGAGGCAACACATCCGCCGCACTGGAGATACTGCGCAGCGTGCGCACGGCAGCGTCGGCGCGCGGTTCGTTCAGCTTTGCCAGCCAGGCCTGTGTATCACCGCGCTGCAGTGCGGCTTCGGCTTCGATGAGTCGCGCCGTCACACCGCTCACCAACGTGGTCGGCGCAGCACCGTTGGGATAGCCCTGCAGGGTGAACACCTGCGTGGAGCCATCCTGGCCGAGGCGTGACGTCGTGGAGATCACGACGCGCGGGTCGCGTGCGGTACGGTAGTCCAGCCCATTGATCCCCTCGCGATCGGCAGGCCCGAAGTTGCCGGTGTTCACCATCCAGTCGAAGATGGTGTTCACGAGCGTCGTCTGCGAATACTCCACCTGGTATTGCCAGTTGGTGGGCACCGCTACGGATCCTGCCCCATCACCACCAGCGCCCACCGTAGTGGCCGCTGCTGCGAACTGAGCGAGATTCAGTTGCGCCCGCGCCTTGGCCAGACGGGCCAGATAGCGGAAGGACTGGTCGGCCGCCGCAGTGCCCAGCGAGGCCAGCGCACTGTCTGCCTGCACGATTGCCCGCTGATACAACTGCGTGGTGGTCACGAGCGTGGCCGCCTCGGGCGCTTCATCGTTCACGCTCGCCAGTGGCAGTCCGTTGCAGAACAGCTCTCCGCCGATGTTGAGCGTGATGCCTTGCAGCGCGTACAACTGCCCGATGTTGCGCCCCCGATCTGCGCCTTCAGGGCTGTACTGCCGGAGCGCCCGAATGGCGCGCACCGTCTGCGTGTAACTGTCCGAGAACTTGTTCCACGCTGCGGCGGGAAACGTCGTCTCGTTGAAGGCGCGCTGGTCGATGTGATCCGCGCCCGGGCGGGCGTTGATCAACTCGTCGCTGAGCAGGCCCACGTAGACGTTCACACCCACGTTGGTGGTGCCGCCAAAGAACTGCGCAAAGTCGCGCAGGGCACCGGCGCGTACGGCCAGCGCGCCGTTCGGGCTCGCGGCATCCTCTGGGCGAATCTGGTCTGGCGTTTCCACACCAAGCAGGCGTTCGCGGTCGCAGCCCGACAACCCAATCGCAGTCAGGGCGATGACCCAACCCGCCGTCCGGCGTGCGCTTCGCATATGCGTCGTTCGAGTCATGTCAGTATCCCAGGTTGACGCGCAACGTCCAGTACTGCAGGAGCGGCGCAGAGAAGTAGTCGTTGTTGCCGCCACCAGTGTTGTTCACGCTGCCGTTGCTCTCGGGATCGATGCCCGGGTACTTGGTCCACACCAGGCCGAGATTGCGTCCCACCAGTGCGACCGTGGTGCGCTTCGCCTTGATGCGCGACGCCCAGGTCGTCGGCAGTGTGTACGACACCGAGAGTTCACGAAACCGGATGAAATCGTTTTTCGCGAAGTAGCCCCACACACTGTTACCGAGGCGCGCACTCGTGGTCGTGACGGCTGCCGCCTGATCGGCGAGCGGTGCGCTCGGGTCGCTCACCGCCCGGCAGTTGCCGGAGATGCAGCGCTGGTTCTCGAAGCCCCACTGGTTGTAGAAACCACCGCGATAGTCCAGCAGCGTGCTGACCTGCAGACTGTTGTTGAAGAAGCCGATAGTGTTGGACCACCCCGCTTCGCGCACCGGCAAGGTGGGTCCGCGATACTCCGCGGTGTCACCCACGACGATTTCACTCTCGGTGAGAATGCCGTCACCGTTGGCATCGTTGAAGCTCTTGATCGGCCGCGCCCACAGTCCGAAGGTGGGATAGCCGACCACATTACGCGCGCCCTGCGTGACCGCCAACTGGGCATTGCCCGCATCCACCAGCTTGTTGCGGATGAGCGATCCGTTCACACGCGTGGACCAGGTGAGCCATTGACGCGTGAGAAGCTGCGCGTCGACGGAAAGCTCGAATCCGGCGTTCTGTACGGCGGCGATGTTCTGCCACTGATTGGCACCGGCGCCGTAGCTGGGCGGAAGCGGGTTCTGAAACAGCGCGTCCTTCGAGACTTTCTTGAAGTACGTCGCTTCCACGTTGACACGGGACGCCAGCAGCGCGGCGTCGAAGCCCACTTCGGTTTCGGTGGTCACCTCAGGCCGGAGATCACTGTTGCCGATCGCTCCGAGTCGCAGCGCACCCACTTCGGTTCCGCCAAGCGGCACCGTATTGGCCGTGAGGAACTGCAGCGCGGCAATCGTGCCCGGTTGCACACCGGCCTGCCCCCACGCAAGGCGGAAGCGCAGGTTGCTCAATGCCGATGCCTGTGGGAACCACGGTTCTTCTGACAACACATACGAGACCGCCGCGCGTGGGTACAGCGTATTGCCCACATTGCGACCGAACGCGCTGTTCTGGTCGGTGCGCACGCTGCCGGTCACGAACAGTCGATCGTTCCACGCGAGGTCCTGCTGAACGAACGCGCCGTACGTGGCGTTCTCGGAGGTGAACTCACTGCTCGTGCGAATGGACGCCGAGTTGGGTGTCTGGGCTCCGGGTGGCAGCGTGTACCCCTGCACCACGGTTTCGTACTGCGTGTCCTTGAACCACTGCACGCCGGCGCTGGTCTTGGAGCTGATGGTCGGACTCAGCGTGAAGCTGGCCGTGCTGCCCAGGTCCACCGAATAGCGCGAGAAGGAACTGCG
The DNA here is from genome assembly GCF_036405635.1 of Gemmatimonas sp. Taxonomy (GTDB): domain Bacteria; phylum Gemmatimonadota; class Gemmatimonadetes; order Gemmatimonadales; family Gemmatimonadaceae; genus Gemmatimonas. Next base: position 18,741 of record NZ_DASWXE010000090.1, read on the forward strand.
CGTGGCGTCCTTGCCGCCCGTCTGCCCCGGTGGTCCCCACCCGGTGACGGTGCCTTCATTCGCGCGCGCAAAGCGATAGGAGTAGGCCGCCAGTTGATCGATGCCCACCACGGCGCGATTGCTCAACCACGACACCGGCTTCCAGTTCATTTGCGTGGAGCCGGTGAAGCGCTGGTCACGACGCGACTGTTCCACGGAGAAGATGTCGCCGGTGTGCTGCGCCGAATTGCCGTTGTACACGCCGCGCGTGCCGGGGGCGAAGAAGGCCTGGAAAGACAGGCCCGCAAAAAATCCGCCGTCGAAAGGACTGAGCAGCGAGCGATCGTAGTAGCTGCTCGACACCGAGAGGTCGGCCGTCTTGCCCAGCGGGAAGCTGAAGTTGCCGCGGAGAGAAGTCTGCGCGAGCTGATTCGGTTCGATCTGCTTGGCCGTGGGCGCGGTGCCGCGCAACGCGGTCAGTCGCGCAATCTCCGCATCGGGCATGCGATACGGACCCGTTTCTTCGAGACGCTCCACCCCGAAGTAGTACTTGAGCGCATCGGTGCCACCGGACACGTTGACGCCCAGCTGACCGCGCGGCTGAGTGGCAAACGGTGTGGTTTGTGGATTGCTGAGCGGATTGAACGTGGTGATGGAATCCTGCAGGCAGCGTCCAAGCGACTTGTCGGAGATGCGGCACAACACCGCGGCTGTCGCGGGTGTGCCATTCACGACATTGCGCCCCCACGAGCGATAGTTGTCGAAGAAGGTGGCGGGCTGTCGTACCTGCCCCATCTCTCCGCTCACGTTCCACACCGGTGCGCCCGTCCGGCCACGCTTGGTCTTGATCACCAGCACGCCGTTCGCGGCGGCCGTGCCGTACAGTGCGGAAGCCGATGGTCCCTTGAGGATGTCCACCGACTCGATCTCTTCCGGATTGATGCCGCTGAAGTTGTTGATGCGCTGCGTCGAGTAGTTGCCCGCAGCGGGCGAGTTGTCGAGGCGCACGCCGTCCACGATGATGAGCGGTTCGTTGGACAACGACAGTGAACTCGTGCCGCGGATGCGGATGGATGAGGAGGTACCCGTCTGCCCCGCGCCCTGCACGATCTGCACGCCGGCAATCCGGCCCTGCAGCAGTTCGTTCACATTGGTGGCCGAGGCCTTCTCGGCGAGCGAATCGGCGCGCACGGTCGCCACCACATTGCCGTACGACTTGCGCGACTGCTCACCCGTGGCCGTGGTGACCACGGCATCGAGGGTCTTCACCGCCGCCTGCAGTTCCACATCGGCCACCACATCGTCTGTCGTCAGACTCACGGTTCGTGTCGTTGGCTGATAGCCAAGCCGTACCACGCGCAGCACCACACTGCTGCCGGTCACACCGCGAATGACATAACGCCCTTCCGCATCGGTGATGGCACCAAGGCGCGTTCCGGTGACTGCGATTTGCGCGGCGGCCAGTGCCTGGCCAGTTCCGGCCTCGGTCACCCGCCCGCGCACCTGCCTGCTGTCCTGCGCCCAGCTCACTGCTGGAGAGAGCAGCATCCCCACCAGCACGACTGCGCCTGCCCAGTTTCTCATCGCAACTCCCGGCTCTGGAACTGTGGAGCCTCGGCGCACCGCCAACGACGGACACAAAAAAGTCCGCCCGGCAATGCCGAGGCGGACCGACGAACGCTCACCGACCTTTCAGGCAGGTGATGCGTCGTTAAGTGATCACGTCCTCACGCATATCCGACATCCGCGAACGCAACGGACAACAACACGAGGGAGCCTCAGCGCGCCGGCCGTATGTGGCGATTCCGATTTGTGCGGCGGGCGTGGAGATCATGATCACCGCCCAGAGTAGGGACAAACGGCCTGTACTGTCAAGAGTCGGCAATTTCTGAAAATGTGCGTCTTGTCACCAGCACTGGCGCGGATAGTCCACAAGGGAACAGATACGCCGAATACGGCGCATTACTGCGATTTTTGATGACGAAATGCCATTTGCGTCGTATTATTTTGAATAGTACCTTTTCACAAACACCAATATTTAAGCGCCGCATAAGTCACTTAGAGATAGTTATATATGCCCATAACGCCTCATACGTCGTATAAATGCCGAGGATAACCGCCGAACTCCCGACCCCGGATGTCCTGCGCGAATTCGGGGACCGCATTCAGGGATACCGACTGCAGCAGAACCTGCGCGTGATCGACATCGCGCGCCTGTCGGGGCTGCCCACCCGCACCATCAACCGGTTGGAGGCGGGCGAAAACTCCACCCTGGAGACCGTCGTGCGCGTGCTGCGCGCGCTCGGCCGCCTCGAGGCGCTCGAAACGTTCCTCCCGCCGCCCGTCCTCTCGCCGATCCAACTCGCGGCCATGAGCGGGCAAGTGCGACAGCGCGCGAGCCGGCCGCGCAAGTCACCGGAATCGCCGGACCGCGAATGATCGCCCGAAAGTCAGCAGCTCGGCGTGCCTCGGGTGGGCCACCCACCGCGGCACTCGCCACCGTGCGTTTGTGGGGGCGCGATGTGGGTGTGGTGGCGGAGGATCCGTCCACCGGGACCGTGATCTTCGAGTACACCGACGCGTTTCGCGCGTCGGGGCTCGAGATCTCACCGCGTCACCTGCCGCTCAATCGACGCGGGCCGCTCGTCTTTCCCGAGCTCGCCCGTTCGGATGCTTTCCTGGGTCTGCCCGGTGTACTCGCCGACAGCCTGCCCGATGCGTACGGCAACGCCGTCATCCGGCGCTATTTCGAGCAACGGGGACGCGCGCAGGATGCCATGAGTCCGGTACAACGCCTGTTGTATATCGGGCAGCGAGCCATGGGGGCGCTGGAATTCACACCGCCCATCGAATCGATGCAAACCGATGCCACACGTGAGGCACTCGAAGTCTCCACCCTCGTCGAGCAGGCGCGCCGCGTGATCGAAGGCGACACCTCGATTGCGATTCCGGAGATGATGCAGGTGGGTGCAACGGCGGGTGGCGCGCGCGCCAAGGCGCTCATCCTCTGGCACCGCGGCAACGGACGGGTGCGCTCGGGCTTCGCGCCCGTGTCGTCGGGTGACGAACACTGGATGATCAAGTTCGATGGTGTGGCCATCGGCGAAGGTGGACACAGCGTGACGCGCGACTTCCGTCCGCAGCCCTATGGCCGCATTGAATTCGCGTATGCGCAGATGGCGCGTCGGGCCGGCATCGAGATGAGTGAGACACACCTGCTGCGTGAGCGCGAGTTCGCGCACTTCATGACGCGCCGCTTCGACCGGGTGCAGCGCGGCGTCTCACTCGCCACCATCGCCGAACAGGACACCCCCATCACGCAGCTCGCAGCATCAGGCCCCGAGCCCACCGCACGCCTGCACATGCACACGCTCGGAGGCCTCGAGCATGCTGACTACAACGTGCGGCAGATCCTGTCGTACGAAGACTGGTTTCGCACCATCCTTGCGCTGCAATTGGGGCAGCAGGCGGTGGATCAGGCGTACCGGCGCATGGTGTTCAACCTGGCCGCCCGCAACCAGGACGACCACGTGAAAAACATCGCGTTCCTGATGGACGAGCGCGGGCATTGGTCACTGGCCCCCGCCTACGACCTCACCTGGGCCGTAGGCGGTGCCTGGACGCGCACGCACCAGATGACGGTGCGTGGCAAGGACGATCATTTCACCCGCGACGACCTGCTCGTCGTGGGCAAGACCTTCGACGTGCCGGAAGCGGGCGCGCGCATCATCGACGATGTCGAAGAAGGCCTCGCCGCATGGGAATCAGCCGCAAAGTCCGTGGACCTTGGCCGCACCGATATCGACGAACGCGCGCGCCTGTTCCGGCACTTCGTGTAGCGCGTCGCGTAACGCCAGCGAAACCGGCGTTACTTGATGACGACGATGTTGAGCGTGTCGCGCTTCACCGACGCCATCGGCACATGCGCGCCATCGGCGAACACGGCGATGATACGATGCGGGCCGGGCTTGAGCCCTTCGATGTTGCGCTCTGTCGACGCATCACCCATGTGAATCACGATCGGCGCTGCCGGCAGCGGCGCCGTATCCGACGGCACGTCGCCGTCGATGATCAGGTGATGATGCCCCTTGCCCGGCTCGGCCGTGCCCGTGGCCGGCACGACTTCCACGCCCATCGCCTCGAGACGCACCGTGAACGGCTGCATCACCGAATCGCCTTCGGCCGGCGAGGCAATGCCGATGGCGACAACAGCCGGAGCGGCCACCGGCGCAGCGGCGACACTGTCGGCAACAGGCGCCTTGTCGGCACCAGAGCAGGCGGACACGAACGAGACGGCGGCGGTGACGGCCAGAATCGGAAGACGGCGCACGGGAGGATCTCCAGGCGGGTGGGGTCGCCGGTTCGGGATCGAACGGCGGGATCACACCACAATGTGTGATTCGGTGCAATCTAGAGCATTGCCGATATCAGTGCAGGGCGTGGTGGCCAACCTGGACGATCGGCGTGGGCATCGCCTTACGGTAGCAGGCACAGGTCCATCAGCATCGGATACGGCACCTGACTAGAATGCAGCGTGCCCTCCGCTGACCCGCTTCTCGCTCCGGCCCGCCTCACTCCCGACGACGTCCTCCACGACGTCTTCGGCTACACCGAGTTCCGTCCGGGACAACGTGAAGTCATCGACGCGGTGCTCGCGGGCCGCGACTGCATCGCGCTCATGCCCACCGGCGCGGGCAAGTCGCTCACCTATCAGATCCCGGCGCGCCTGCTGGGCGGCACCGTACTCGTCATCTCGCCGCTCATCTCGCTCATGAAGGACCAGGTGGACGCCGTTGCCGGACTCGGCTACCGCGTCACCGCGATCAACTCCACGCTCGATCCCAACGAGCGTCGCGCGCGCCTCGATGCGTTTCGTGCCGGCATGTACGAGCTGGTGTACCTCGCCCCCGAAGCGCTCGATGGCTACCTAGGTGACTTCGTGCAGGGTTGCCCCATCTCGCTACTGGTGGTGGATGAAGCGCACTGCATCAGTCAGTGGGGACACGACTTCCGCCCCAGCTATCGCCGCTTGCAGGGACTCAAGCAGCAGCTCGACGTGCCGGTGCTCGCCCTGACGGCCACCGCGACCCGCGACGTGGCGCGTGACATTCTGCGGCAGTTGGGCATGAAAAAGCCCGCGGGATTCAAGGGCTCGTTCTTTCGCCCCAACCTGCGCATCGGCGTGCGCAAGAAGGGTCAGGGTGGCAACACGCGCCGTGAGATTCTCACGCTGGTGCGTGCACACGCTGGCGAGAGCGGCATTGTGTATTGCCAGAGCCGCAAGGGAGTGGAGCAGACCGCCGAATTCCTGGTGCAGAATGGCGTGAAGGCGCTGTCGTATCATGCCGGTCTCGAACCCGACGAACGCGCGCGCAATCAGGAGGCCTTTCAGTGCGACGATGTCGATGTGGTGGTGGCGACCGTGGCATTCGGCATGGGCATCGACAAGTCGAACGTGCGCTTCGTGATTCATCGCGACATGCCCAAGGACATCGAATCCTGGTATCAGGAGATCGGTCGCGCCGGTCGCGACGGTCTGCCCAGTGATTGCATCATGTTCTACTCGTGGGCCGATGTCATCGCGCACGAGCGTTTCCTCGACCGGCTCGAGGACGACGCGCTGCGCGAGCGCACCCATGCCGCCACCAAGGCGCTGTTCAACCTCATCGAGCGTTCGAGCTGCCGGCATCAGGCATTGGTGCGCCACTTCGATGAGACCGTGGAGCCCTGTGGCTCATCGTGTGACCACTGCAGCGGCGAAACGGTGGAAGCCCGCATCGCGGAAGCCGCCGAGCAGGAGCGTGTGGCGCAGGGGCCGTGGCGGCGCGTGTCGTCGGGTGGTCGCGCCCAGTCATCGTCGTCGCTCGATGCACACGAACTCAGCACGGTCGATCGCGAGCTGTTCGATGCGCTCCGTGCACTGCGGCGCGAACTGGCGGACGAAGCGCGTGTGCCGGCTTACATCGTGTTCGGTGACCGCGTGCTGCTGGAGATGGTGTCGCGTCGCCCGGAGACGCACCATGAGATGCTGCAGGTGCCGGGCGTGGGTCAGGCGAAGCTGGAGAAGTATGGAGACTACTTCCTGGAAGCCATCGCCAACCACAGCCCATAGCTCACGGCCAAAGCGACTCTCTACCGCTCCGTTGTCCCGTCGTCGTCCACGGTGAGCCCCAAGCCAAGGCCAGCTCCCAGTCCTCCCGCGCCCATGCCCCCGGCGCCAAGGCCGCCGCCCTTCCCTCCACCGCGGCCTTCGTCCTTCCCGCCACCGTCCTTCTTTCCGGCACCGTTCGCGCCCGGACGCGCCGGCCCCTGACGCAGTGCCGCGACCGTGGCGGGCACCGGCTCGAGGTCGAGCACACGCCGGATGAAGTTGCGCAGCGACACCACCAGCGCCGCCGTCTCCACCTGGCGCCCCGCCACCAATTCGTTGATCACCTGTGTGGCGAGATGCACCTGCTCCTCCGTTCCCAACAGCAGCACATCGGAGAGCGCGCCTTCCACCGCATCCCGCGTGCGGCGCGCGCGATCACCCGCAGTCATGGCGGATTCGTCGAGCAGTCCCGCCTCTCGCAGATCACGGAGGTGCGTGGGGTCGACCAGCAGATTGCCGGTGAACGAACCACCCAGTGTCTTGTACGCGGCGATGAGAATGCGCAGCCGTTCATTGACCTGACGATTCTCACGTTCGCGGCGCTGCTGAATGGTCTGCATCGCCAGCAGGCGAATGCCCACACCGATCAGCGTGACCAGGGCGAGACTCACGAACGTCGTGAGCACGGTTGACCATGAACTGAAATCAAGACCGCGCATGCATCGACTCCCGTGTCAGGTTTGCAGCGTACGGTGTCAGGCGAACGTGAGACACACGGGCACCGGCGCCTCGAGCACCTGCCGCGTTGCGGCCAGTTGCCCCGTCACCGCATCCACCTGAAACGCCAGAATGTTGTCGGACCGCTGATTGGCCACCAGCAACCCCGCGCCATCGGGCGTGAGTGTGAAGTTGCGCGGTCCACTGCCGCCTGTCGGTACCGACTGCACCAGCGACAACTGCTTGCTCGCCGCGTCCACCGAAAACACGGCGATGGTATCATCGCCGCGATTGGAGGCATACACCGTGCGTCCCGTGGGATGCACGTGCAGGTCGGCCGGGAAGTTCTCCACCGTGGCACCTGCCGGGCGTGTGGAAATACGCTGCCGCTCGGTGAGCGCGCCGGTGCTGCGATTGTAGGCGAACGACACAATGGTGGAGTCGAGCTCCGTCACCACGTAGAGCGTCTGGCCGTCGGGCGAAAATGCGAGATGACGCGGCCCGGACCCCGGACGCAGCATCACCTCCGGCACCTCGGCCGGTGTCAGCTTGCCCGTGGCCGCATCGAGACGCGCCACATGGATTTTGTCGGTGCCGAGGTCCGTCATCAGCACAAACCGATTGCCCGGATCGGTCACGATGCAGTGTGCATGCGGGGCCACCTGTCGCACCGGGTGAGGTCCCTTGCCTGTGCGTGCCAGGACCGTGGTGGCTTCGCCCAGCGCGCCATCGGCGGCGAGTGGCAACACGGCAACGTTGCCACCCACGTAGTTGGCCACCATCACTTGACGCCCCGTGCGGTCGATGGACACGTAACACGGCGCAGCTCCACGTGACGCCCGCGATGGTGCGATCGCGGTGAGTGCACCACTCGCGGCATTGCGCGCAAACACCGTCACGCTGCCCGAGGCCTGACCACCGAACTCCACCAGCTCATTGACCGCCACCAGCGCACGGCCATCGGGCGTGAGTGCGAGAAACGACGGATCGGGCGTTTCCACGGCAAGCTCCAGCGCACCGAACTGCAGCGTGACCGGGTCTACGGCCACGCGATAAATGCCTTTACTCTTCCCTGTCTTCGTATACGTGCCGATGTACAGCGTCCATGGTGCGCGCGCGGCAGGCGCACCGGGAAGACGATGCGCCACCCAGAAGCCGGCCGCCGCAGCAGCGGTCAGGAACTCACGGCGTGACTGCGAATGATCCCAGATCATGTGGGCACGTGCGAGACAAAAAGTATGACCGCGTTCGGACTACCAGTCGGTCGGCGCGTAGTCCTTGAGGAACTGCCCCCAAACATGCTCGCCCGTGGCCACACCGGCGATGATGGGGTCCACGATACGCGCCGCACCATCCACGATGTCCAGCGGCGGATGGAAGCGATGATTCTCCACCTTGCGCGCGGCGATCTCTGCCACGTCTTCATCCGTCACCCAGCCGGTGTCCACGCTGTTCATGTGGATGCCGTCCTGCTGGTAGTCGGCCGCCGACGTACGCGTCATCATGTTCAGCGCCGCCTTGGCCATGTTGGTGTGCGGGTGCCGCGTGGTCTTGTTGTTGCGATAGAACTGGCCTTCCATCGCCGACACATTCACGATGTGCTTGTCGCGGTTGTCGGTGCGCAGCATGAGCGGCTTGAGACGTGCGTTGATGAGGAACGGCGCAATGGCGTTCACCAGCTGCACCTCCAGCAACTCCACGCTTGGCACTTCGTCCATCAGCAGTCGCCACGAATTGCGTGTACGCAAATCGATCTGCTGCAGATCCTGATCCAGCTTCCCGCTCGGGAACAGCTGCTCGCCGACATCCAGTTCATCGTCCGGCAGCAGCGCCACCTGCGACAACGCGGCCGCGTGCGTGAGCCCCACCCGGTCGAGCGCCAGTTCCTCGATGGTTTCCGCGCTCACCACGCCAGCACCTGCATCTGCATCTGCCGAGGCCACTCGCCCCGCGTTGGCATCACGCATGCCTTCGTAGCTGCCCAGCAACGCGCGCGTGGTCGACGGCAATGTGCCCGCAGCCGCGCGTTCGCCTTCCATCATGTGCGCATAGAAGGCGGGTGGGCGCCGCACCGTCTGACAGGCATTGTTCACGATGAAGTCGAGCCGCGACTCTGTTTGCAGCAACTGCCGGCAGAACGCCTCCACGCTCGGCGTATGGCGCAGGTCCAGCCCAAAGATCTCGAGCCGATCCTTCCAATGCTCGAAATCAGGCTCCGCCGCATAGCGCATGGCCGAATCGCGCGGGAAGCGCGTGGTCACCAGCAGGCGCGCACCGCAACGCAGCAGCTTGAGACCGGCCTGATAGCCAATCTTCACGCGGCCACCGGTGAGCAGCGCCGTGCGGCCGCTCAGGTCCACGAGCTCGGTGCGCTTCCGGAAATTGAAGTCGGCGCACTCCGTGCACATCTGGTCGTAGAAGTGATGGATCTTCGTGAACTTCTGCTTGCAGATGTAGCAGTGCTGCGGCACGACCGATTCCGGTCCGTTGTCCGACCGGTTGTCGGCGCCTTCCGGCGCCTCCACCTCGTCATGCGTCACGGAGGACGTACCGAGGGCGGGATCGCCGAGCAGATACACATTGGGTGTGGTGAACACCGGCTTGCGGCGCAGCGCACGAATACCGGTCTCGTGCAGCATGCTGTCATCGCGCAGCGCGGCCTCGAGCTTTCGCTGACGTGCGGTGGCCTTCACCATCGCGCGACGCGCGCGCACATCGGGCTGGAATACCGTGGCCACCGCCTCGTCGAAACGGCGGCGGTCTTCGGTGGGCACGGTCATCAGCAGGGTGCGGTCTGCGATCACGCGTTCCAGCAAACGGGCAGCGGCACGCAGATCATCGACGAAACCTTCCGGGGCGACGGAAGGGTTCGACGGCTGTTCGGGGACGTTTTCCAGTGGCTCGGTCATGAATTCACCATGCCCAATGATAGTCGGGGCAGGCTGAGGCGTGGCACCAACCGCCCCCCTTCGGGGGTAGCACCCTCAACGGCGCCGGTTTGGCGCCTCCCTACCGTATGATGACTCGACCCGGCACAGGAGCCGCGATGATCCCTTTCCGTCATGTCACCCGTCTGGCCGCGATCGCGGCCGTTGCCCTCTCCGCCAGCACCTCGACGCTGTCCGCGCAGGGCCACCCACAAACCCGCCAGGGGTTTTGGCTCACGGCCGGTCTTGGTGCCGGCAGTCGTGGCTGCGAAGGCTGTGATGACCGTCGAGGTGGTGTGGTGGGCCAGCTCGCGTTGGGCGGCACGATTTCCCCCCGTTTCCAGCTCGGTGCGTCGTACAACCTGTGGACACGCGAAGATGATGGCGTGACAGGATCGCAGAGCGGCCTCATGGCGCTCGCCAAGTTCTATCCCGCGGCCCGTGGCGGCTTTTTCATGCAAGGTGGCCTGGGTGTCGGCCAGCTCAAGACGCAGCGTCGCAACGTGAGTGTGACGGAAGACGGCACGTCGGCGCTGATCGGCGTGGGCTATGACCTGCGTGTGGCGCGCAACTTCAGCGTCACACCGTTTGCCAACCTCGTGGGCGGCCAGTTCGACGGCAATTCGGCCAACTTCAATCAACTGGGTTTTTCGCTGACCTGGCACTGATAGCCCGATCAGCTTCTGCCGTTTACCACGCGCCCGTCATTGCACATGACGGGCGCGTGGTATTGGTACGTACGATCAGGGAATGACGAGCGTGATTTCGGTCACCGGACGCGTGGACGTGCCCACCTGGATCGGCACCGTCTTCTCTGCCTGGGGTGTCCCCAGATACGGAGTCAGCACACGGCATGCGTACAGCGGCCCCTCGAGTGGTCTGAATCCACGCGGGACATTCAGATCCAGTGCAAAGCGCCCGTTGGCATCGGCTTCACCGGTGATACCAAACGGCACCTCTTCAGAGCCGACACACGACACGCCAATCTGTGCGCGGGCATTGGGAGATCCGTCCGCACGTGTGACCGTACCGCTGATGCGTGCGAAATAGTCGACGCCGTTGTTGTTGCCCACATCGGTGGTCGCCATACAGCCGGCGAACATGGGCATGGCCAGTGCCAGTGCCAGTGCACAGGCGGAGCGGATTCGTTCGAGGCTCAATGTCATCCTTCAGTCTGGAGAACTGGGATCGACCGCGCAAGGCGAGATCGATGTGACCCGAGGGGATGATCAGGAGGTATAGCATGCGCGGCAATCTGCCCCGTGCTCTTCTGCCCTTCACGCTCTCCAGCCCTGTGGGTCCATCGCATGCGTCGGCGATTCCTCTCCACCGCAGTGCTACTTGTTTTCTCGCCGCGAGTTGTTGCGGCACAGCCTGCCAGACCAATGGTCAGCGCGGCGACCATGCTCAGCAGCGGCAATGGGGCACAGTGCCAGGCGCCGTCCATCGTCGCGGCACAGGCAGACTGGACCAACCTCTCGGCAACAGCGTACTCCGCACCGGTCACTCGGACCACGCGATTTGGCACCAACACACCGGTGGTGGCGCTCGCCGCCCGTTCCCCCGCATATCGCGGCTGGGCACTCGCCGCCTCAGGTGCCGTGGGAAGTGGCGGTACTGACTGTGTGGACCTTGCCAGCACACCACGCGCGCTGCTCCGCATCACGCGCCAGTTGCATCAGGGTGGTGTCAGTGTGTGGTACGGCTATCGCAGTCTTTCGCAACTCGATCCGACTCGTGATCAGCAGGGGCTCACAGTAGGTGTATGGCAACGCGTGCGGGGCGTGAATGCCGCACTCGACCTGCGCGCACTCGATCGCACCACCTCACTCCATCGCAACGTCTGGAGCGCACCGCTCGCGGTCTACACCGATTCTGCATCGGCACCGCCGGCATCCAGGCAGACCATCACCACGCAGGCGCAACTGCGCTCGTTCGATGTGCGCACCCGACTCCAGTTCCACGCCGGCCCGGTCCTGTTGGACGTCACCGGTGGCAGCACCGTCAATCAGCGTGTACGTGCACT
>NZ_DASWXE010000091.1:0-17678 GCF_036405635.1 Gemmatimonas sp.
GAACCCGGCACCAGCAGACGGGGTATTTTTTGTCATGACCAACATGACGAAGACCTCAATACACTCTGTCGTGACGGCCGTCACCGCGACAGGCGTGGCAGCGCTCATTGGTGCCGCGACGCTTGGCGCGCAGGCACCGGCCGATGCGTCGTACGAACGTGTGGCCAAGGCCTGGGCAGGCACACATACGCTGCGCGCGGATTTCGAGCAGAAGATCAGCAACCCATTGCTCGCGCGCACAGTGACGTCCAAGGGCGTGTTCCTGCAGGAACGCCCGGGCAAGCTGTCCATCACGTTCTCGCAGCCGGCGGGTGATCGCATCGTCGGCGATGGCAAGTTCCTGTGGGTGTATCTGCCCAGCAGCGCACCGGGTCAGGTACTGAAGCTGCCCGCCGATGCCGATGGCGCGTTCGTAGCGGACCTGCTTGGCCAGTTGCTGGACACTCCCAAGAAGGCGTTCACCATCACCGGGGGCGAGTCATCGCCGGTAGACGGGCGTGCTGCGCGTCGGGTGCAGTTGATTCCCAAGACGGCCGGTTCGGTGCCATTCCAGAAGGCCGTGCTGTGGCTGGATGAGAAGGACCCAAGGCCTCTGCGTGTGCAGGTGATCGATGGTCAGGGCGTGGATCGCACGATCACGCTCACCACCTGGTCACCGGAAGCGACGATGCCTGCGGACGCGTTCCGCTTCAATGTCCCGAAGGGTGTGAAGGTCGCGTCGAAGCTTTGATGTTCATCTGACGCACATCGCCTGAAACACAAAAGGCCCGCTCTTGCTGAGCGGGCCTTTTGTGTTTTGCGCCTGCCTATCGGACCAGGTCCGTCACCACGATGAGGTGATCGCTCACCTGCGCAAACGTCTCGCGCGTCATACGCAGCTTCTTGAGCAGGCGATCACTCAGGTCTTCGGTGGTGAAGACAAATCCGCCGCGCTGGTTGAAGCCCCGATACAGTGTGAGATCGAGTTGACCGGGTGAGAATTGCGCGGCCGCGGCGCTCTCCCAGGTGACCGCCGATTGCTCGGCAAGCCGCTGTGCCTGACTGACTCGCACACCCGGAAAGTCGGAGAGTCCGGACAGCAGGGTATGCACGGAACGAGGGCTCCCCACCGCATTGAAGTCGCCGGCAATCACCAGTGGGAAGTCACCACGTTGAGTTTGTTCGGCCCGGATGTAGCTGCGAATCGCCTCCGCCTGCAGCACCCGCAGATTGTCCTGTACGTTGCCGGCGAATCCACCGCTCTGCAGGTCGAGTGGCACGAACATCACGTCCCGGCCGTCTACGTCCACCCACGCACCCACGCTCGAGATCTGCGCGGCCTGCTCGATGTCGATGAGACGATGCCCCGCTTCCGGCGTGATGAGACGCAGACTGTCGAGTGCGCCCGCCGCATAACGCATGGACACCATGTTGGGTACCGCACGCACCGTGCGACGCCGCGCGGCAACTACAGCGCGCTGCCTTCCACCGCTGCCGCCAATCACGAACTGCCATGGGCCGAGCGCGCGCAGCGCTGGTAGGTCGAAGAACCGACGTAGCGAATCGGCCGTCACCTGTTCGTACACTTCGTCGAGCAGCACCACATCGGGCGTGACCGCTGCCAGCAGACGGGCATGCATCTCCGGCTTGCGGAACGACCCTTCCGACACGTTCCACTGCGCCACACGCAAGGCACCAGGTGGTGGTGCGAAGATGGTGTCGATGCGGGGGCGTGGTGCACTGGCTGTCACCGTGCGCAGGCGATACGGGGCCGTCGGTGAGACGTGCACTACCGAATCTGGGGTCACGAACACGGGCGTCACACGTACGAGAGTCTCCGTGTGCCCGAGGCTCCCCCGCCGCGGCCGCGCGATACGCAGTTCAAACTGCCTCGCTTCCCACGTTGGCATCGCGACGAGATCGAGCTCGTACGGGGAGCGGAACTCGCCGAGTCCCGTCACCGTGGCCGGGCGAATCGCCATACCGGCACCACGCGCGCCGGCCTGCGCTTTATCCAGACGTGAGAAGTCCACGGCGAAATCGACTTGCTTCACGCCATACACAGAGTGATCGGACGCACTGGCAAGGCCCGTGCTGAACAGCAGGTGCAACGTGCCCGGCATCGCCTGCAGATTCACGCTGTCCCGAAAAGTCAGCGAGAGATACAAGTAGTGCGGACTGTCAGCGGCAGCGACCGCGACAAGCGGTGATGCACCCTGCTGCTGCAGAATGGGCGCGACACCGTACCAATCGGAGAAATCGCCGTCGAGCGCGATGGGCTCGATGACATCGGGACCGTCGAAGAAGGTGCGCGGAAGATGGGAGCGCACCGCACAACTTAGAAGCGCGAGACACACCATCAGCCGCGCTCCCATCGACAACCACCGGCGCGTCATGGCCGCAGCGGCACCGTGACGGTGGGCTTTTCGATGTTGCCAAACACATCCCGCGGCGTGCGGGACGACTGCAGCACCGACGACGCGCGCTGCAGTGTGGCGTCGTCCTGCGTGCGACGCAGGAACTCGGCGTCGCTGCCAAACGCGACCCGCGTCATCTCGTAACCCAGTGAGCGCGATACCCACGGAGTGGCCGCATCGAAGATCGCGCGCGGCGGCGCCACATTGCGACGCTCCAGTTCGCGATACACGGCATTGAGCATCTCCATTGTGACGGGGTCGCCCGGTGACTGCATGCTGCGCCGCTGCGCCTGCGCCTCGCGGGCCAGTGCATCACGATACGCTCCCAGGTTCTTCCCCATGGCACGAGCCAGCGCCTGCACCGGCACGGGAAGCAGCGTGTCCCCCACGACGATGTCCGGCGTGATACCGCCGCCACCGAACACCGTGCGACCGGCATCGGTGCGATAGCGTGGCTTCACGGTATCGGGGAGCGTGACGAGCCCGGTATCGAGTTCCGGTTCGCCATCCGCGTCCACCGACGGTGCACGATTGATGCCACGGCCCAATGGCGTGTACCAGCGCGCAATCGTGAGACGCAGCGCACCGCCCGACGAAAGGGGATACACGTTTTGCGCACTGCCCTTGCCGAAGCTCGTCATGCCGAGCACGATGGCGCGGTCATGATCCTGCAGCGCACCGGCCACGATTTCGGAGGCACTCGCACTCGACCGGTCGAGCAGCACGGCGAGCGGCAAGGTGGGCCAACGCTGCGGTACCGAATCGGTGTACGTCTGGCTGGCTGTGCCTGGTCGGCCGCGCAACTGCACGATGCTCTGCCCGCGGTCGAGGAACAGCTCGGCCACCGCGACGCCCTGCTCCAGCAATCCGCCCGGGTTGCCGCGCAGGTCCATGACCAACGCGCGCGCGCCCATGCGCACCACCGAGTCGACAGCCAGCCGCAGTTCATCGGCCGTCTGCGCGCTGAACACGTTCACGTCGACGTAGCCGACACCATTGGGCAACAAGGCCACGCGCTGCACAGCGCGCAGATGCACCTTGTCGCGCACAATGGAGAACGGGATGCGCTGGTCACCGCGCTCGATGATAAAATTCACCGCCGTGCCCTGCGCGCCGCGCACCACACGGGAGACTTCGTCACGCGTCCAGCCGCGCGTGGATTCCTTGCCGATCTGGACGATGCGGTCGCCCGTGAGAATACCGGCCCGTTCCGAGGGACCGCCATTGATCGGCTCGAGCACCACTGGCCAGCTCTCGCGAATGTCGATCTGCAGACCGATGCCGGCATAGGTGCCGCTGATCTGCTCGTTCAACCGACGCAGGCGGTCTTCGGCGAGGTATGTGGTGTACGGGTCACCGAGTTCGCGCAGCATGCCCGCCACCGCCTTGTCGTACACCTCGCTCGCATCGAGCGAGTCGACATAGCGTTGGGCGATCGTGGACACGACCTGATCGAACAGACGTGCTCCACCGAGCGGCGCTCGCGTCGGTTGTTCACCGGCGGTGAGTTCACGGCCCGCCCACCACCCGCCCACGGACAGCAGGGCCACAAAAAAGATGGCCGCGGCGATGGCGCGGACGCGACGGGCTGGCGTGCGTGGTGTATCGGGGAGGATTTCCGGCATGCGTCAGTGAGAGCGCGATCGAACGAGCAATGCTTGCGTCATGGGCGGCGGCCTCACCGCGAATGCAGCAGCGACGTCGCCGCCGCTGTGAATCGCGCGGGCCAGCGCTGGACCAACGCTTCGAGGCATCGCACCGTGACAGCGTCGACATCGCCCTGAGCCATCACGGCAATCACCGGACCGACTTCAGGGTGTGCCTGCTGCCACGCAGGAGTGAGTGCCGTGTCGAAGGCGGCCCGCACCCGCTCGTGAAACGCGGCCTCCTCCTGCTCCATGCGATCGGCCGCACCGCGCGCCTGCATGCGCGCCATGGCCACATCGAGCGGCACATTCAACAACAACGTCAGGTCGGGCGCACGACCGCCCGTCGCCAATCGGTTCACACCCGACAGCACATCGAGCGGCAGCCCACGACCTGCGCCCTGATAGGCGTATGTGGACAGCAAAAACCGATCGACCAATACCACTGCGCCACGCGCGAGCGCCGGTTCGATCACATCCGCGACGAGCTGCGCGCGCGACGCCGCAAACAGCAGCGCCTCGGCACCAGGAGCCAGCGACGAGGTCGGATCGAGCAGCAGCGCACGAATGGCGTCGCCGGCCTGCGTGCCACCAGGCTCGCGCACGGCGACCACTTCATGCCCGACCGCCCTCAGGGTGGAGGACAGTCGTTGCCATTGCGTGGTCTTGCCCACCCCTTCGCCACCTTCGAGCACCACGAACAGGCCGGACACCGTTTCCACGGCACCGCCCGACCCGTTCAGTGATTCCTCGGCATCCACAGCGCGCATGCGGAACGAATCAGCCGAGGATGATCTGGCTGGTGGCACCCACACGAATGCCTTCGGCGATCAACTGGTTCACGCGCAGCATGAGCTTGTCGAAGTTGTCCTGCGCCGAGATTGCGCGCTGGTAGTTGCTGTTGCCCTGCACCTGGGAGAACAGACCTTCGAGCTGCTGCTCCATCTCCGGCGTGGGCTCCTCGCCGCGTTCGGCCATCGCCTGCGCATCCTGACGGATCTGCTCCATCTGGCGCAGCAGGGTCGTGGCATCGCGATCCGCATTCAGCGCTTCGCTGGACCGCTTCACGGCCTTGTATTCATCACTCTGGCCGATCATGCGGCCGAGTTCCTTCGCCTTGTCTTCCAGCATGTATGCGGCCTCCTGGCCGTGAGCAGCAGTACACTGAGGTGGGAGAGATTGAGAGACTGCGCAACGTCTCAATGACGCTGCGATGCCGTTGTGCCGTCGTGACCTGCCGTCCTGCGTGCCACCAGCACGCGTTCACGGCCGGTGAGATCCTGCATGACCCGTACATCCGCGAAACCGTACTGCCGGGCCAACGCTGCAGTTTCGTGCGCGCGCCGGGCATCCAGTTCCAACACGATCCAACCGTCGGGCTCGAGCACGGCGTGCGCTCCCGAGAGGAGCGCCACGTACCGGGCCATACCCCGCTCTGCGGCAAACAGTGCGACGGATGGTTCCCAGTCCCGCACGCTGGCGGGCAGTGCGCCCGCTTCGTCGTACGCAATGTACGGCGGGTTGGAGACAATGACACGGGCGCGTACGTCACGGACGGGGGCCAGATCGGCACCCACGCGGAACTCCACCGGCGAGGCCTTCCAGGTGGTATCGGCAGCACGCAGACGCGAGTCGTTCCCGCGTGCCACGTCGAGGGCGTCTTCGGAGATATCGGTGGCAATCACATGATCGAATGCCCCTTCATGTGCGAGGCTGAGCGCGATGGCGCCCGATCCCGTACCGATATCCACAGCGATGCCGCCGGGCCGCTCGGCAGAGAGCCGCAACGCCTCCCCCACCACGATCTCCGTCTCCGGACGCGGGATCAGCACACGCCGATCCACCTGCAGCACCAGCTCGCGAAACGCCGCCGACCCGACCGCGTAGGCCAGCGGCTCACCCGTCATGCGACGGTGCAGAGCACGCCGAATGCGATCGAGTGTCGCCTCATCCACCACGGCTCCTGTGGTCACGCGCTGCGCCAGGGCAAGGGGTGAGAGGTCGAGGACCGCCGACACGAGCCACCGCGCCTCGAGCGCCGGGTCGACGTTGTCGTCGCCGTACCGATCGCGCGGTGCGGTCGACAAGGCCTTGGCAACACCGGTCAGCAGGTCACGCAACGGGACGGGGCCTGACGCTCCCACGCCTTCCTGTGGCGCTGCGTCGGCCAACTCAGGCACTCAGCTTCTCTTCCGCGTTGGCAAGCGCCAGCGCATCGAGGAACGGTGCGATATCGCCGTTCATCACGCTGTCGATGTCATACAGCGTGAGACCCACGCGATGGTCGGTCACGCGCCCCTGCGGGAAGTTGTACGTGCGAATCTTCGCCGACCGGTCGCCCGTCGACACCTGCGACTTCCGCATGCGTGAACGCTCGGCTTCCTGCTCGGAGAGACGCAGGTCGAGCAGTCGTGCGCGCAGCACGTCCATGGCCTTGGCCTTGTTCTGCAGCTGCGACTTCTGGTCCTGCTGCGACACCACGATGCCGGTGGGAATGTGCGTGATACGCACGGCCGAGTCGGTGGTATTCACGCTCTGACCGCCGGGGCCCGACGACCGGAATACGTCGATGCGGAGGTCCTTGTCCTCGATGCGCATGTCCACCTCTTCGGCTTCGGGCAGCACGGCCACCGTGGCGGCCGAGGTGTGGATACGGCCCTGAGATTCCGTGGCTGGCACACGTTGTACCCGATGCACACCGGATTCCCACCGCAAAACACCAAAGACGCCGTCGCCGGACACCTTGAACACCGACTCCTTCACGCCGCCCAACGTCCCCTCAGAATAGGAGATCGGCTCGATGCGCCAGCCACGCCGCTCGAGAAACCGCGTGTACATGCGCAGCAGGTCGCCGGCGAACAGGCCCGCTTCGTCACCACCCGTACCGGCCCGGATTTCCACGATGGCCGGACGCTCATCGAGCGGATCCCGGGGTATGAGCAGCGGCAGCAGCTCCTTCTCCAGAACCCCCGACTCCTCTTCCAGCCGCGTGATTTCGGTGCGGGCCTCGGCGGCGAAATCCGGATCGTCACCGTTGGCCAACTCCCGGGCCTCGGCGATCTCCTGTTCGGCCTTTTGCAGGCGTGTGGCCCGGGCGACAACCTGGGCCAGGCGATGGTGCTCACGACCGAGCTCGGCCAGACGGGGCGCATCCTTCGTCGTTTCGGGATCGGCGAGGAGCTGCTCCACTTCGATGGCGCGTTGCAGCGCCTCGGCCATTCGGTCGCGAAGGTGACTCAGCATACTGGGATGAAATTCGTGATATCGGTCACGGCGAACCGACGACCCCTTCGGTTAGGGTACAATCGGTCGCAACCGACGCGCCCCTGTCGCGGACCCGTCTGCAGACTGTGGGTATCACGGAAAGATACACGACACGAGGTGATTACATATGGTGACCTTTGGCTCTCCCCCACTCCGTATGACGCCGCCCACGATGAGCGTCTCGCTCGAGCGCATCACCGATTTTCTTTCCACTGTCCCGCTCTTTCGGGAACTGGAGCGATCCGCCGTGCGCGGTTTCGCCGAAGTTACCCGCGAGCAGCGATTTGCGAAGGGCGCCCTGATCGTCTCGGAAGGCGATGCGGGCGACGCTCTCTACGTAGTCCGCTCGGGCGAGGTGAAGGTAGTCCTCGTCGGTGACGACGGTCGCGAGGTGATTCTGCAGGTGTTGAGCGTTGGTGATCATTTTGGCGAACTCGCCCTGATCGACGGCCGCCCGCGCTCCGCGCACGTGGTGGCCACCCACGCCTCCAGCCTGCTCGTGCTGCGCCGTCCGGAATTCCGCCGTCAGGTGGAGCAGAACCCCAAGGTGGCCTGGGAGCTCATGGTGGAGCTGTCGCGCCGCCTGCGTCAGGCTGACGGTACGATCGGCAGCCTGGTGTTGCTGGACGTGCCGGGCCGCGTGGCCAAGGTGCTGCTGGAGCACGCCACGCCGGGTGAACCGGCTTCGCTGGTCAAGCAGCTCACGCACCAGACCATCGCGCAGATGATCGGTGCCAGCCGCGAAACCGTTTCCCGCGCCATGTCGGAGTTCCAGGATCAGGGCATGATCATGGTGCAGCGGCGCGTGGTGACGATCATCAATCGTGGGGCATTGGAAAGCCGGGCCCGTCCTCGGGCCTGATCGCGAGGCTCCGAACGCTCAAGCGTCGCCGCCCCCGGCAATACGTCGCTTTCCAATGTCAGAAAATCCCACACCACCGGCACCACGTGCGCGGGTTCGCTTCTGGGGAACCCGTGGCACGTGCGCGTCGCCGGGACCACGCACCGTTCGCTACGGCGGCAATACGCCCTGCGTCGAAGTGCGCGGCTCCGGCGGACCTGCCCTCGTGCTCGACGCCGGCACCGGCATCCGGGCGCTTGGTCAGCACATGCAGCGGTCTCCGCTCAGTGACGAAGCCATTCATCTGTTCCTGACCCATCGACACGCTGATCATGTGATCGGCTTGCCGCATTTTGCGCCGTTGCACGCCCGCACACGCAGCATGCATGTGTGGTGTGGCGATTGTGCCGAGGACAGCCTGCCCAGCTTTCTGGCGACGCTGGTGAGCCCACCGCTCTTTCCTGCGGTGGATGGGTTGGTGGGCCAATTGCTTGCTCACGACTGGCCGGAAGGCAAGGCCGTGCCCGTGGGCGAGTTTCTCGTGCATCGGTTCGGGGCTCATCACCCGGGCGAAGCGGCGATCATTCGCGTCGATGATGCAAGTGGTCCGGTCATGGCCTACGCGCCCGACAACGAGCTGGCCTACGCGGACCAAACCACGACGCATGTCGAATGGCTCGCCGCGTTGCGGGAATTCCTGCACGGCGTGCCACTACTGGTGCACGATGCCACCTACACCGACGACGAATTACCGTCGCACGTCGGGTGGGGGCATTCCACGACCACTGAAGCGGTGCGACTCGCCGTGGAGTGCGGCGTTGGCACATTGGCCCTGTTTCATCATCATCCCGATCGTGACGATGACGCGATCGAGCGCATCGTGGAGTCGGCCCGTGTGCAGGGTACGGAAGCGGGCAGCAGCGTGCGGGTACTGGCCGCGTGGGAAGGCTTGTCGCTGTCGGTGTAACCGGCAGCGATCACGTCAGGCGCCCCAGCCGCCGCCGCCCGGCGTCTCGATGGTGAGCACATCACCGGCCCGCATCGCCACCCGAGTCTTGGCAGGCAACACATCAGCGTTGAGCAGGTTGCGCCCCATCGCGCCCGGTTTGCCGCCCTCGCTGCCCGGCGGTGCCACCGCGCGTCGTTCAGTGAGGAGGGTGGCCGTGCACGCCTCCATGGCCTGGTAGCGCCGCACCACGCCATCACCGCCACGATGCACGCCCGTGCCCCCGCTGCCGCGGCGCACGGCGTACTCCACCACACGCAGCGGGTACGCGCGCTCCAATGCTTCGATGGGCGTGTTACGCGTGTTGCTCATGCCCACATGCACCGCATCAGGACCGTCGCCTCGACGACTCGCGCCCTGCCCGCCGCCCAGCGTTTCGTAGAACGTCCAACCGGGCGCGCCGAGGGTGACATTGTTCATGGTGCCCTGCCCCGCCGCCGGAATGATCACGTCCGCCGCGTGCACCGATGCCGCCGCGTGGGCCAGTGCAGCAAAGCACACATCCGTGAGGCGTTGCGACAACTCCACATTGCCCGCCGCCACCGCACTCGGGCGTTTGGCGTTCGCGACACAGTCATCAGGGATGACGAGCGAGACCGCACGAGCCACGCCATCGTTGACGGGCACGTCATCGTCGCACAGCACACGCAATACGAACACCGCGGCGGCGCGTGCCACGGCCGGCGGTGCATTCACGTTGCCACGCACCGCGCCAGACGTGCCCGTGAGGTCGAGATGCAACGTGGCGTTCTCCACACGTGCCGCCACCACGATGGGGATTGGTGCATCGTCCACCCCATCGCTCTCCAGCACATCCTGTGCGGCGCCTGACGCGCCCTCGAGCATGGACAGTCGCGCGCGAATGCGTCGCTCGGTGTAATCGAGCAGCGCATTCACCGCGGACTCCAGCGCGGCCGCACCAAGTCGGGCCTGCAACGCCTGCCATCCCCGTGCGCCGGCGGCGCAAGCCGCACGCTGTGCACGCAGGTCGCCCTCGCGCTCGGCGGGTGTGCGCACGTTGGCGAGCACGAGCCGCAGCACATCGGCCTGTGGTGCACCCGCCACTTCGATGCGAACAGGGGGCACAATGAGCCCTTCCTGGAACAACTCAGTGGCACCGAATGGCATGCTGCCAGGACTCATACCGCCCACATCGGCATGATGCGCGCGCACGGCCGCATACCCGATGATGCGTGGTGCACCCGCCGATGCACCGGGGTCGGCAATCACTTCGACCATCGTGAGGTCTGGCAGGTGCGAGCCGCCATGCGCCGGGTCGTTGAGCAGAAACACGTCGCCCGCGCATGCACCGGCAGCACGCACCGCGGCCACGGCCTCGGGCATCGCGCCCAGGTGCACTGGAATGTGCGCCGCTTGCGCGACCATGCGCCCCTGGGCGTCAAACAGCGCACATGAGGCATCACGACGCTCACGAATGTTCGGCGAGATGCTGCTGCGTTCCAGCAGCGAGCCCATCTCCTCGGCGAGCATCGCCACACCCTGCGAGAACACGGTGAGCTCGAGGGCGTCGAATGTATCGGACATCAACGGTCTCCCTCTCGCGTCGAGTAGCCCGCTTCGAGTACGGCCGCCGCGCATCGCTGCATCCACGCTTCCTGCAAGTCGGCAAGCCGGGCGCCCTTACCGCGATTGGGGGCCATGGACAACAACCCCTGCGCCGACGGATGCGGCACCGCGCGCGTGGTCAGTGTGGCGCCCAGCGAGGGATAGCGGGACAGGAATGCCTCCACCGTGCGCGCGGCAACCTTGCCAAGCGTGACGATGCCACGCAGATCGCGCGTGAGCAGTTGTGCAATGTCGGAGTGCAACCGGGCGAAGTTGGCATCGCTCTCGAGTTCTGCGCGCGTGGGAGCCCGGAACTTCACACCGTTGTCGGTGGGGCAACGATCGAGTGCATTGCCCAGCGCCACACCATGTGCCACGGGGTGCAAACCCGCCGCGGCAAAGCGGGCACCGTCCCAGGGCATGGTGTGCACCGCGGCGGGCAATGTCATCGCACCAATGCCGCCCAAGGCGCCATAGAGGTGCTGACCAGCGCCGTCTCCGAAGAACGGATACCCACTCTTGTCGGCGCCACGTGGCCCTGGCGCTTCGCCGATGAGCAACACGTGCACCGGACCCTCAGCAGGGACCAGCATGGGCACCGCGATGCCGCGAATTCGCGCTTCGGTGGCAGGTGTACGCGCTGTCATGAATCGGTCTCCAGCATCCATCCCCCGATGTCGAGTGGCCGTGCCGTCCATCCGACAGGCACCAGCAACGTGGCATCGGGCAATGGCACGACGGCTGCACCATGTACGGTCTTCTGTGACTCCGCACGCTGCCAACGGATGGCACGTGGCGTCCCGCTCAAGGTGGTGCGCGCACTGATGCACTCCACGGGTCGGTCGAGCGTGAAGCCGGTGCGCTGCGCATGACGTGCAACGAATCGCTCGGCTACCTGCGATACACTGTCCAGCTCTGTCACGGGGACATCCAGTTCATAGCCCTGGCCCACGTATCGCGCGCGCAATGACCAACGGGCCTCGAGCGCCGTGTCGCCCGCTGCGAGCGCGCGCGCCGCCTCACGCAGCAGCGTGTGCATGGCCTCGTCGGACCATTCGTTGAGCGCTTGCATGCAGCTGGTCAGGCTTTCGCGACGCTCCGGTGCCAGCGCGAGCCCCACAGCACTGAGCACACCAGCGTACGGCGGCACGATGACCTGTCGCATGCCCAAGCGCTCGGCGAGACCACACGCGTGCAGTGGGCCGCCACCACCAAAGGCAATGAGCGGAATGCCACGCGGATCGACACCACGCTCCACCGACACGCGGCGCAGGGCTCGCGCCATCGTGGCGTCGGCGGTGGCGATGATGGCGGAAGCCGCTCGCTCGACCGTCACGCCAAGCGGTTCGGCGATGCGCGCAATGGCGGCGCGGGCCGCGTGTTCATCGATGCGCACCCCACCGCTCCACTCGCCGGCCGCGATGGTGCCCAGCACCACGTGCGCGTCCGTAACGGTGGCCTGTTCACCACCACGCGCGTACGCCGCAGGTCCCGGTACGGCGCCCGCGCTGCCCGGGCCTGCACGCAACGCGCCACCATCATCCAGCCACGCGATGCTGCCACCACCGGCCGCCACGGCTTCCACCAATACACGCGGCAAGGCGATGGGCACACCGGCCACATCGCCGCCACGCTCCACCAGCGGTTCGCCATCGTCGATCAGACCGACATCGGCGCTGGTGCCACCAATGTCGATCGTGAGCGCGCGCGGTACGCCCAGTGCGCGGGCCACTGCTGCCGCACCGGTGACACCACCCGCCGGTCCGGACAGGGCCAATGCGGCCGCATATTCGGCCGCTACTTCCGCCGACAGGGTTCCGCCCGATGAAGTCATCACCCGCGGCGATGGATAGCCCTGCGCGGTCAGTCGCCCGCTCAACCCTTCGAGATATCGCCGCACCGCAGGACGCGCGTACGCTTCGGCGACAGTGGTGGCCATGCGTTCGTACTCGCGGATTTCCGGCAGCACGTCGTGGCTGGTGATCACATCCACGGATATACCGCGTCGTGTGATCTCTTCGCGAAGGGCTGACGCCAACTGCTGCTCGTGCGCAGGATGCGCATAGGCGTGCAGCAGCGTGATCGCGATGGTGTCCGGCGTGGCTTCGAGTACGGATGCCACCACCTCGCGCACAGTCTGTTCAGACAGCGGCTCGACGATCCCTTCGGGCGCCATGCGCTCGGTCACCGGGAACACCTGATCGCGGGCGACCAATGGTGTTGGATGGTGACGGGAGAGATCGTACAACGCTGCGCGTTCCTGCCGCCGCAGTTCGAGCAGGTCGGTGAATCCGCGGGTAGTGCAGGCCGCCACCCGTGCGCCACGTCGCTCGAGCAGGAGATTCGTGACCACCGTGGTGCCGTGTGCGATGGACGACACCTGGGGCGCGGGAATGCCCGCAGCAGCGAGCGCATCGAGCACGCCCTGTGCGCGATCACCGGGCACACTCAGCACCTTGCTGGTGATGACGGTGCCATCGTCGTGCAGAGCGGCAAGATCGGTGAACGTGCCGCCCACATCGATCCCCACCGCCACCGCGCTGGCCAATCGCTCTCCGGTGTGTGCCCCCACTTCGTGTCTCAGGTGCGTGTGGCCGGTGCCGTGAGACGCTGCGCGGCCCACGCCAGCGCGACGTGTACGGGCAACACGGCGAACACCACCAGCATGCTACCCTGCGAGAAGCCCGGCAGATGCATGAGCACCAGCGCGATCAAGGCAAAGACCGCGCACACCGCGGACAAGCCACGTACCGCACGACCGGTGCGGCCCACGCTGGCCCGCCATGGCCAGAGGACGGCAGTGAGCAGCAACAGCGGATTGAACAGCAACAATGAGAGATTGCTGCCCATGTACGGCGCATGCTTGGTAACCGTGGCCGCGAGCAGCAGCGCGGTACCCACCACGCCGCCCACCAGATACCATGTCACTCCAAAGATGCTGAGCGTTGTGCCAGCCATCGTGGCGCCGTGGCCTGCCGCGCGGGCGAGCAACACGACCAGTGCCGCCAGCAACAATCCGAAGGCCGCGCCGGCCCACAAACGATTGGGCGCCGAGTTGGGCAGTGGCGCGCGTTGCGCCGTGTAGATCACGGAGTCCTGCTGCACCACGGCGGCTCCGGCCACCTGCGCTGCCGCCAGATGGTCAGCGAGACGTTCCGGGAGGAACGATTCTCCCCATGCATCGAGGTGAGCATCGGCGTTGCGGCCAAGCGCGATCTCGATGCCGGCGTACACCGGCAGGTCGCTCGCCGTGATGCGCGCCGTCTCGTCACGCCACGTGTGATGCCCCGAGGTCGTGGAGAGGGCGGGCTTGAGCGCACCACTCATGGCCCAATCGAGCGCGTCCCGCACGCGCGTCGAACAATTGTCGCGGTAGTAGTCGTAGCGATAGTACTTGTTCTGCTCCTGGGCATTCCACGCCAGGAAGTCGTACAATGCGCCACGCTGCGCCGGCGACAGGGCGATGATCTGCTTGCGGATCGTGCGATCCTCGCCCTGATACGCGGCGTTGAACTGGTCGGTGCGATAGCCCACCATCCAGTACTTCGTATCGCCGGTGAGGAAGCGCGCGAGGAAGTTCGGCTGGTTGAAGTCGAACATGCCCCAGTTGAACGCCACATCCTCGCCGGTGGTACGATCATGCACGGCCAGAGCGATGTGTCCGAAACGTTCGAAGATCGCGTTGCCCGGGCCGTACGTGTACACAGCCACCTCGAGCGACTCACCGCGCGACGCCCGGGCACTGTCGAGCACCGCCGACTCACCAAGCGCCGGCGGTGGTGCTGTGGCGGGTACGTTGTCCGCCGGACCGGCGGGGCTGCAGGCCACGAGTCCCGCCAGCAGCGCCAGCGTGGCGCGCCACATCCCGCGACCTGTGCCGACACGCATCAGAAGCGGATCTCCTTGCCATCGTCGGCGGCCTTGTAGATCGCGTCGACGATGCGCTGCACCTGCACCTGTTCGGCCGGCGCTTCGTACGTCACTTCGCCGCGAATCATGGCCAGGAAGTGTGCAATTTCGGCGCGATAGCTCTGCAGAAACGGGCTTTCCCGCGATGCGGCCCCGGAGGGCGATACGTCCACAGCCCGGCCGTTCAACTCCTTGGTGACCCGCAACGGCGAAAGACGCGCCGAACCACGCGTGGCGTGCACCTCGAACCACCAGCGGTCCTCGTCACCCACGTGCTCCCATGTCAGATCCATGATGAGCACCAGGCCGTTCTCGCACTCAAGAAAGACCTGCATCGCATCTTCAACAGCCCCGGCTCCCCGGCCGCGTCGCATGTTGGCGCTCACGCGCACCGGTGCCGGTTGGTCAGCCAGCCAGAGTGCGAGATCGAGCAACGGGAAGCCCTGCTCGAGAAACACACCGCCACCCGACTCGGCACGGCGATTGCGCCAGCCATCAGCGTTGCGCCGCACCTGCAGCGACCCCGCGCGAATGGAGGTGACCTGCCCCAGCTCCGCATTGCGGATGAACTGGTCGAGCGCCTGCACATCGGCGCGGAAGCGATGATTGTGGCCGACAGCCAGCACCCGATCGGCGCGCTGGGCGGCGGCGATGCAGCGTTCCACACCGCGCGGCGAGAGGGCCAGCGGACGTTCACACAGCACGTGCAGCTTCTGGCGCAACGCGCTCAGCACATGCGGCTCGTGCAGGTGATTGGGCGTGGCGATGATCACGGCGTCGAGTTCATCGCTGTCGAGCAGCTCTTCGAAGTCGGTGAACACGTCGGGAACGCCGAAGCGATCGGCGAGCGCGCGCGCCTTGGCGCCGTCATTGTCGCAGAGCGCCACGAGCGACGCGCCGCGCAGCTTGGACAGGACCGGGATGTGCGTCAGCTGGGCGATAGCGCCCGTTCCGACCACGGCGATACGAACGCCGTCCTTCATTCACGCCTCCAGGGATGTCGATCGTCTGGTCGGCCGCCGAGCGTCGGCAGCCGATCAGTCCGCGAAACCGACGACCGTCCCCGGGTAGTAGTGGCGCAGGATGGAGCGCGCATCGATCCCCGCGCGTGCGCGGCCGATGGCTCCCCACTGACACATTCCCACTCCGTGGCCGTTGCCAGCACCACGCAACGTGACAGCCGTGAGCTGCCCGCGTGTGCGTGATTCGCGGTCCACGGAAAAATACGTGCTGGCCAGTATCGCGCCACGCGCATCGGCGAGAACATTGCGGATATCGCGTGCCGCCACCGTCACTGTTCCACGTTCGGTGTGCAACACCAGCGTCTCGGCGCGCCCGGACGGGGTGCGTGCGCCAATTTCGAGCTTCTGGATCGTGGCGGGACGCGGGTCACGGGCGCCAGCGGTCTGGAGCGCACGTCGCACCACTTCACGCAATCGTGCCTCGTCGAGCTCCGCATGCCAGTGATTGCGCGGCGAGAGGTCGCAATAGGCGCGGCCAGTGCGCGGATCGATGTCGTCCACCGGCTGGAGGTACGGCTCATCGCTGACCCCACGCCAGGCCTCACGCGGGCCCGCCGTGCGTCCACCACACGAAGAGAAATACGGGGCGTCGACGATGAGTCCGCCATACCGCAGGACGAGCCCCGACGTAGCGTCGACCGCTTCGTTCACCACCGGGTGCTCCACATCCATGCCCGCGTACACCTGATACTGCACGGTGCCGGTCATGTGCCAGCCACGAGCCGGATGCTGCGCGGCGTTGCTCGGGACACGCATGTACGTGTAGCTGCGTGCTGCGATGGTCTGCGCCTCAATGGCCGCGAGATCGCCTTCCTGCCGCGTGCCGATCTCGATGGGCACCACCCCGCGCAGGTAGTCTTCCACGGGCAACCGGTTGACGACGAGCACCCCGCTGTCGGTCGCCGTGAACAGCAGTTCTCCGCGATAGCGACGGTTGCCGAACTTGAGATAGCTCTCACCATTGGCGGGACGGGCCACAAAAGGCCCCTCGCGCCACGGGGTGGCATCACTGCCATCACCGGCCACACGCAGCAGGCCGCCGCGCTGTTCGATGCGCCAACCTTCGCTGCCGCTGCCGCGCACCAGGGCCACGCGTCCACCCTGCTCGTCGATGCTCCACGCGCCGGTGGCTGTGACCAGCGGAGCGGCTGCTCGCCCATCGAGCGCGATGAGCACCGTGCGGTCGGGCACGAGGCGTCCGGACGCTTCTCCACGCACGACCGGCGTGCGCCCGGTCTGGGCTGCCGGCGGCTTGGCACCAGCCGGCTGCGCGGGTGGCGCGATGGCCGGCTGCAGGGGCGCACACGCCATGGCCACAGCCGCGACCACCACGCCACCGAACAACGATGGCGCGAGCCACTTGGCCAGCTTCTGGGTGCGTGCGTCCGTCATGCGATTCAGTGTCCTGTCGACTCGGTCAGTGCAGCGCCGAGTGCATCGTCGAGACGCGAGAGCGTTTCGCCCACTTCGGCGGGGCCATGAGCGGCTGACATGAACGCCGCTTCAAAGGCCGACGGCGCGAGGCTCACGCCACGTGTGCGAGCCGCATGAAAGAATCGGCGGAAGAGCGCCACATCCGACTGCTTGGCGTCATCGAAGCTGCGCACGTCGCCATCGCGGAAGAAGAAGCCCCACATCGAACCCACATGACGTGCGCTGAGTGGCACGCCGTGGCGCGCCGCGATGCTGCGCAGCCCTTCGACGAGCGCCGCGGTCTGCCGCGTGATCTCATCGTGCACCGAGCGCGTGAGGCTGCCCAGTGTGGCGATGCCGGCGGCCATGGCGAGCGGATTGCCCGACAGTGTGCCGGCCTGATACACGGGACCCGTCGGGGCGATGTGCTCCATGATCGAGTGCGAACCACCGTAGGCCGCCACGGGCAAGCCACCACCGATCACTTTCCCCAGTGCGGTGAGATCGGGCGTCACACCGAAGTACTCGGTGGCGCCCCCGAAGGCGATACGGAAGCCGGTCATGACTTCATCGAAGACGAGCAAGGCCCCCGTTTCGTCAGCGATCCGGCGCAAT
>NZ_DASWXE010000092.1:0-4887 GCF_036405635.1 Gemmatimonas sp.
ACGCGCCGCGATTCTTTTTTGATGCCAACCTTATCGAGGGTGAATACGGCGCAACAGATCAACCACGCGGAACGTTCGGATTGCCGTTGATCTCATTGGTCGGAAGCGGCCAGCACGTGATATTCTCACTGTAGACCTGCCCCGACGTGGACCCTGGATACGGTCCCTTGGGGAACAAGTCCACGTTGTAGTGCTGCTTGTAGCGGCGCAGATCACCCAGACGATGGCCATCGAGATAGAAGTCGCGGCTTCGCTGGTCACGCAATTCAGCCATCAGAGCATCACCCGTGAGCGTGACGGGGGTCTGCAATCCCGCCGCTCGCCGCTGATTGACGAAAGTCAGTGTGGCGGCCGTTGGCCCGGCGGCCTCGGCGACGATGTACTGGGCTTCGAGTCCAGATGCAATTCGCATCCATGTGATTGGCGCGAAATCAGCACCCGCCGGAGTGTTGTTGAACGTGCTGAAGGATGGTGGTGACAGCGGAGTGGTGGCCCTGGCTCCCGTGGCAATGCGCGGGACGCGCGGATCTCCCGCCATGGCCAGGAACGGAGTGTTGGTCATCCAGGCATTGCTGCCCAGTGTGAGCCGCTCGAAGACACGATTACGCTGTCCGGTGGTGTTGTCGGTGTAGTACGCCCGAAACTCGAAGGCTGCCGGCACCTGCGACGCGAAAGTCGTGGCCTGGGTCTTGTCGTTGCGATTCAGTGCCGCACGTGCTGCACCCACTCTGGCGAAGTTGATCACCGAGTCCGCGGCGGCCACGGCGTTCGGACTCGCAGAGACGTACGCTCGATATGCCGTGCCGATGGTGATCGCCTCCTGAAAGCGGGTGATGGCATCGGCCATCATCTCGGCGGAGGTCTTCGGCACACCAAGATCGATGGGGGTGGTGCACATCGTTTCACCGAGCGCGACGTAGGCGTAGCCGGTGTACGCCAGTGCACGGGCGACACGCAAATCACGGCTGGCCGTATCACCGAGAATGGTCTTGATCCGCTTGGCAGCATCTTCGCCCAGGAACCGCGCGCGCTGCATGGGCGCGTAGATGAAGGCGTTGATGTACGTCATGTCACTGTAGAGCTCCCGACGGTCGATCTGCCCTTCTTCCACGAACGTGGCGCGATTGAACAACTCGTCGGTGAACAGTGAATTCCAGAATGACATGTCAGTGTACGACAACTGGAATCCGTAGATCGGCCCGTTGGCAATCAGGTTGACGTACGAAGGATTGTTCACATCGGGCTCTTCGACAGCACCCGGATTTTCGGCCACGAGGAAGTCGTTGCAGGCAGCCGTACCGAGTACGGCGAGCACGGTGAACGACAGGATGGCCCGGCGGATTTCTGTGGTCATCTTCATGAGTAGTCGTCGCCTGCTCAGTACGTGAGGTTCACGGCCGCGGTCCAGCGGCGCATCATGGGCAGCGCATAGGCATCGGCACGCACAAAGTTGCGGCCGCCATAGGAGTTCACTTCCGGGTCGACCCCCTGGTAGTCACTCCAGATCGCCAGATTGCGCCCTGACAGCGTGAACGACGCCGTCTGAGCTCCCACACGACGCAGCCACGTCGGCGGCACATCGACCGACACAGAAATTTCGCGCAGCTTGATGAAATCGGCCGGTTCGATCCACTCGGGTGCCACACCGGCGTTGCGATACACCGCAAGCTCCTTGAACAGGAT
The DNA here is from genome assembly GCF_036405635.1 of Gemmatimonas sp. Classification (GTDB taxonomy): domain Bacteria; phylum Gemmatimonadota; class Gemmatimonadetes; order Gemmatimonadales; family Gemmatimonadaceae; genus Gemmatimonas. Next base: position 1,684 of record NZ_DASWXE010000092.1, read on the forward strand.
CGTGTCCGCCGCCGTCTTCGGGAATCGGGCGTTCGGATTGTTCACGCGCCAGCAGTTGTCATTGGACTGGCACCGATTGCGTTCCTGGTAGTTGTAGATGAAGTGTCCGGCCTTGGCGTCGAGCAGCGCATAGACGCGGAAGTACTTGAACACCGTGACCGTGTTCGACCAGTTCCATTCGAAGGTCGGCGTGGAGGGACCGATGTATCGACGGGCCGTATCGCCAGCCGGGAACTGTGCGGCGCCCGCACTGGTGAGCAAGGCCGAACCATCAGGCGCCCGCAACGCCGGGGTCACCCAGTAGCCGCCCAACGGATAGCCCAGACGATGCTGCTGCACCGAGCCGTAGGGTTGTCCCGACGGGGTGTCGATCGTACGACCAGCCACGCCGAAACTTTCCAGACGATTCCTGTTCGTCGCGATATTGAGACGGCTCTCCCATAGCAGGTTGCTGCGCTGAATGGGCTTGCCGAACACCCCCAGTTCGATACCGGTGTTCGTCACTTCACCAAGATTTTGCAACTGCGTGCTGATGAATCCGGTAGACGGAGGAATCGACACCGACTGGATCATGTCGGACGTCGTCTTGTTGTAGTACGTGAAATCGAGACCAATGCGCTCGTTGAGAATACCGACGTCGGCACCGACTTCGAGTTCCTGACCGCGTTCCGGCTTGAGATTCGGATTGCCATAGGCGGCCGTACGAATGGCCGATCCGGTACTGGTCCCCAGCGTGACACGATCCACCGTGTAGGTCTGGGGCGCCGAGTAGGCCGCCGGCGCTCGTCCAGCCTGCCCCCAGGCCGAACGGAACTTGAAGGTACTGATCCGCATCGCATTCAACGCGTCCTGCAACGCCGGCTCTTCGGTGAGCACATACGAGACCGAGAACTTCGGATACACGATGAGATCGAAGTTGGTGCCGAACGCCGAGTGGTCATCAGCGCGAACCGCACCCGTCAGAAACAGCCGATCCTTCCATCCCACCTGCTGCTGCACGAAGTAGCCCACCGAGTTGTTTTCGGTGAACGTTTCCGTACCCGTGGAGCGCTGCAGCAGCTGCGGCAACGTCACGTCCGGTGCGCCGATACCGATACCCGTCGCGCCGATGGTCTCGGTCTGATCCCCCACCACCTGGGTGCCCAGCGTGGTGGTGAACGCGTAGCTGCCCAGCGTCTTGTTCAGCGTCGCGGCATAGTCGATCGTGACCATGTCACGCGTCGGCTTGCGGAGCATGTTGACGCCGGAAGCCGCATCCGGATCCTGTCCGATATCGATGTCGCCGGGCAGGAACAGCAACTGGGCCTGCGTGACCGTGCGATCAAAGCCCACCGTCAGACGATTGCGGAACCAGCTGAAGGGGGTGTAGGTCCCCGTCATGCCCATCGTGTAGCGCTGATAGTCGGTGTAGTTCTGGTAGATGTTGGCGCGATTGGGTGCGATGGTGCGCCAGCCGGCATTGAGGATGGAGTCCGCGGGCGTTGACGCGAAATAGGACAACCGCCCCGGGTTGCCGCGCCGCGCACTGAGCAGCAGACCATTCGCCGACTCGTCCTGGATGGGCAACCGTGTACGCCCCTGCTGAAAATTCACATTCAGCGCCAGATCGGACTTTTCGTTCGGGGTGAAGTTGAAGTTGGTGCGCACCGCCGTGTTGGCGTTGTCGCTGTTGCGCAGCACACCCTGCTCGGTCGTGCGGTCGCCCGCGACGTAGAACGCAAACCGATCGCCGCCGCCGCGCATGCTGAGCGAGGTGCGGGCGAGATTGCCATCGCGGCTGGCTCGCGAATCGCGTGCGAACGGATTGTCCGTGATGATGGTATTGACCGCCAGCCCCTGACAGCCGGGCCACAGTGGCGTGAGGTTGGTCGCCGACACGGTGGCGGCCTGTCGGGCCGCATCACAGGTGGTGTAGTTGTCCTCGGGGAGCAGGTTGTATTCGTTGACACCCTTCTCACCGCGCATCGTCCACTGCAGGCGCTGCTGCCCACGCGTGCCCTTCTTCGTGATGATCTGGATCACGCCATTTGCGGCATCGGCACCATACAGCGTCGCGGCCGCCGGTCCCTTGATCACCTCGATCGATTCGATGTCGTTGGGATTGAGATTGTTCAGCAACGACGTCACCTGAGCGGACTGCGCCAGACCCACCGTGCCACCGCCCGTTGGAGCGAACTGGCCGAGGTCACCGATGTTCATGCGAATACCGTCGATGAACACCACCGGCGTATAGCCGGTCAGCGAACTCGCGCCACGAATGCGGATTTCGCCAGCGGTACCGGGCGCACCGGAGCCCGGAAGGATCGACACGCCTGGCGCCTTGCCCTGCAGCAACTCGCTGACATTGGTCACCGTATTGCGGGCGGTCAGTGTCGCCGCATCGAGCGTGGTGATGGAGTTGCCGAGTGTCTTTTTCTCCACCGCCCCGCCCGTGCCAGTCACCACCACCTGATCGAGTTGCGAGGCGGAGACGGCGAGGGAAAAGTCGGCGCGGACCTCGGCCCCCGCGGTCACGGTGATATTGCGGGATTGGCGGATGTATCCGAGGCGACGGGCCGTCAGTTCGCGCGCACCAGCTGGCGCGTTCACAATGACATAGTCACCTGTCGCACCGGTGACTGCACCGACCTGACTGCCTACCAACAACAGCTGCACGTCGGCGACGGGCTGGCCTGTCGCGGCATCGGTCACACGCCCGCGAACGGTGCCCTGTGCACTGGCCACACTGGCGCCAAGAAGCCCTGCCAAGGCACAGCTCACAAGGAGCATCTTTCGCCGTCTTCCTGCAGAGTCAGCCAACATCGAACCTCCGCCATATTGTACGTGGCCCTCAATCACCAGCAGGGCGTCATAACAGATTCGCAACGCTACCGCGGCGTTTACGGGCTCGCTAGAGGGATTTCTGCTGGTGACCAGAGGCGATTTTTCCGGCTCTGCCGGTGCAATGTGAGCATCCCGCGCGATCACGTGACTGCGCCGCACGAGCTAGTTTCCCGTCATGACTGAAGCGAATTCTCGCCAACCTCTGCCGCTCCCCGCCGTCCCCGATACGCTGCCGCGCCGCGTGCTCGTCACGGGAGGCGCGGGCTTCATCGGGAGCGCATTGATCTGGGCGCTCAATCAGCAGGGCGTCGATCGCATCGTGGTCACAGACCGACTTGGCCATGACGAGAAGTGGCGCAACCTCGTGCCGCTCCGTTTCGA